>JAHCMM010000090.1 GCA_019192515.1 Cyclobacteriaceae bacterium SS2 | reverse complement strand
TGATCACCTTTTTGCATTATCACGATCGTGAGGACCTAAAGTACAACTTGATATGGTCAGGTACTGCTGAGGAAGAGATCTCCGGGAAAGATGGCGTGGAGAGTATTCTTGAACATCTGGGAGAAATCAGTTTTGGTATCGTGGGAGAACCTACAGGCATGAAGATGGCTGTAGCTGAAAAAGGATTGATGGTATTGGATTGCTATGCCAAAGGTCAATCGGGGCATGCTGCCCGGGACCTGGGTGTAAATGCCATCTACAAAGCGATGGAAGATATTGAGTGGATCAAAAATTATCAATTCGAGAAGGTGTCTGAACATCTTGGTCCGGTAAAGATGTCGGTGACCATGATCAATGCCGGATATCAGCACAATGTTATTCCTGATGTGTGTCATTATGTAGTAGACGTTCGCACGACAGATGCTTATTCCAATGAAGACACATACAAGATCATCAATGATCATACCCAGGCTGAAGTCAATGAGCGATCCTTCAGGCTAAGTCCTTCCTATGTTCCTGAAGGACACGTATTGGTAAAGGCTGCTGAGGAACTCAAAATAGAAATGTTTGGGTCACCTACCACCTCAGATCAGGCCCTGATGCCATTCCCAACTATTAAAATGGGGCCTGGGCTATCCGAGCGATCACATTCAGCGGATGAATTTATCTTCCTGGATGAATTGAAAGAAGGCCCTGAGAAGTATATTGAATTATTGGATAAGGTTTTGCAAAGTTGAATGTTTTCGGTTATTCCTTAATTCGAAGCTTGTTAGCATCGATGACTGAAAATTTGTTAAGCAATACAGCATAATGCTCCTTTAATGTTTCAACAACAACGGAGGCCTTTACTTTAGCATCAGAAATGCGGATTAATAGTATTCCACAATGTGAGAGATTCATTCGAAATACGAGCTCTCCAAAATCCTTATCTTCAGTAAGTTAAAAGTGCATTCTGACTTTGAGCGGTAGCTAAACAGACCTATCATCAATAGATGGTTGTTGCTCTACGACAGCATAAACTGTGAAGCCAGCAATTCTCAGTTCTTTTACAATGGGGTAATCAACACTTTCGTCGGCAACAAGTAGTTTGTCCATCGATGATTACTTATTTAGCAACTGATAAAACTTTTTCATGTTTTGAGTTGTCAGAAGCAAAAAGTAAGCAAGCACGTATATCATCTTTTGTAATTCGTGGATAAGCCTCAAGGAGTTCCTCAAATGAGTAGCCGGAACCAAGCTTTTCAAGGATTAGTTCTACTGGAATTCGAGTGTTTTTGATGACAGCTTTGCCAAACAAAATAGCCGGATCTGACGATATGTGAGCTTTCCAGTTCATGTTATACACTTAAAATTGTTTATAAATGTATGTAAAGGTAGCAAATTGTATATTCTACATGCTTATGAGGTATTATACCTTTTAGAAGTATAGGTTTTAAGTGTATATAAAAGAGCCTGTGCTCATTTGAGTAGAAAAGTATGATCAATCCAAAATACTCGTATAATTTTGGCACTATCCTTTTTTTGAAATAAATGTAAATGAAACCAAATAATTCAGGGAAGTTTACTTTTTATCCTAATACCAATAATAATGAAACTCTGGCAGAAGACAACTGATGTAAATAAGCAAATCGATACGTTCACCGTAGGTAATGACCGCGAGCTGGACCTCGTTCTGGCCCCTTTCGATGTGCTGGGATCATTGGCGCATATCCGCATGTTGGAAAAGATAGGCCTGCTGGAGAAAGAAGAGTGGGAAGAGCTGGATCAGGAGCTAAAGGAAATCTATAAAGACATTCAGAAAGGTGGTTTTAAGATTGCGGATGATGTGGAGGATATTCATTCCCAGGTTGAGTTTTTGTTGACGCAAAAGCTAGGCGATATCGGAAAGAAAATCCACAGTGGACGCTCGCGAAACGACCAGGTTTTAGTAGATCTTAAGATGTATTTCCGTCATGAGATCAAAGAGATCGTAAATCTGACCACCCAGCTGTTTCAAACCCTGATCAGCCAGAGCGAAAAGTATAAGGGTGTGCTGATGCCCGGGTATACGCATATGCAGGTGGCCATGCCATCTTCAGTAGGTTTGTGGTTCGGGGCATATGCCGAGAGTCTTGTAGATGATCTGCATAGTTTAAAAGCTGCGTTCGAAGTAGTCAATAAGTCTCCTTTGGGGTCTGCTGCTGGATACGGTTCGTCCTTTCCGCTGGATCGTGAGATGACCGCCGAACTGCTTGGTTTTTCACAACCTAACTACNATGTGGTGTACGCCCAGATGACCAGGGGACGTAGTGAAAAAGCCATTGCCAATGCCATCGCCACTTTGGGAACAACAATGAGTAAGCTATCTATGGATGTCTGCCTGTACATGGGACAGAATTTTGGTTTCTTCTCCTTCCCTGATGAGCTTACTACGGGATCAAGCATCATGCCCCACAAGAAAAATCCGGATGTTTTTGAACTGGTTCGTGGAAGATGTAATCAATTGCAGGCATTGCCCGTGGAGATCGGCTATATTCTCAATAATCTACCAAGTGGATACCACAGAGACCTTCAGCAGTTGAAGGAGGGGTTGTTCCCGGCACTTCAAACCACAAAAGAATGCCTCGAAATCCTCAATTTCAGTTTAAGTCAGATTATGATTTCCAAAGACATTTTAAATGACCCTAAATACGACTACTTATTCACCGTGGAACTGGTGAACGAGCTGGTACTTGGTGGGATGCCATTTAGAGATGCTTACAAAGAAATCGGACTGCAGATCGAAGCAGGTAACTACAAACCCAATAGACAAATCAAGCATACTCACCTGGGAAGTATCGGTAATCTGGGTAATGAAAAGATCCAACAAAAATATGATGAGGTGGTTGAAGGTTTTGACTTCAAAAAAGTAGAATCATCACTGAAATCGCTTGTTGGCTGATTTGTTGATATTTGTGATTTTTTCAGGAAATTAAAATCAAAGCGTCATAATATTAATATTTAATATTTAATTGGTGAGATATTGTTATTTTGATAATTTTAATGTAGATGTGATTTTGTAATCCAGTATTTGCAATATTTCATTCTATGAGTTTGCTACCCAAGAGTCATAATGATCACCACAGTCCAAAGGGGACGAGAATTGACGATGAGCCAATAGATCATCTTCGGTTATGGGAAGAATTTAGGAAGGGTAGCGAAGCCGCTTTTATTGAGGTTTACAATCAATACTTCCAAATCCTTTATGACTACAGTTTTAGGCTTACATCCAATAAGCCGTTGTGCAAGGATTGTATTCAGGATCTTTTTTACAAGCTGAGGAAAAACCGGTCAGCTTTGCCTTCAGTGCAATCCCCGAAAGCCTTTCTCATCAAGAGTATCAGAAATCAACTACTAAATGAGATCAAGAAGAGTAAGCGATCGGATTCGTTGAGTGAGGCCTCAATTAATCAACCTTTCCTGGTAACGCCCTCTCACGAAACTGTAATCATCGCCAGGCAGTTTTCACAAAGTCAATTAAGAAGGATAAGCTGGGCCATTGCAAAGCTGACAGCAAGACAACGTGAGGCCATCCATTTTTTCTTCTATGAAGAGCTGGGTTATTCGGAGATTGCAGATATTATGGGTATGACAAGTACCCGAGCAGCCAGAAATCTTATTTATCGTTCTCTGAAAGCCATCAGGCTTACTCTTGATAAGTAAATAATATTTAATAATACTAATGATTTGTTGAGGTATTCATAAATAATATCCGATATTATTTAATTAAATGTAAATATCTAAATATTTCTCTCTTTTCCTGATGTCATTTCATCGTCCTGATTGTCAATTAATTGAAAGGTCCATGAAATATTTATGTCTAATAAGAAGGAATTAGAAGATTTTCTCACAGATAAGGAGTTTAGATCCTGGGTGCTTAACCCTACTCCCAAGTCATCGCTATTCTGGGAGAAGTGGCTGGAGGCCAATCCTCAATATGAGAAAGAAGTGCTTAGAGCCAGGGAGTTGATCCTGTCACTCCAATATCCTTCTACCTCACAGCCTGATGAAGAAGAGAAAGATGAAATCCTTAAATCTATTTTACAGGTACCAGGTAATTCACTCGGGACAGAGCAAAGGCGATCTTTCAGATATTTCCGAATTGCAGCAAGTATTGTGTTGGCCATTGGAATTGGACTACTATTCTATTACAAAGGCTTTGATAATGCTACTGTTGTCGCCAGTAATCAGGTAGAAGTACAGACCATCAAAAGAACAAACCCCAAAGGCAGGAAGTCAGAAATTGTACTTACCGATGGCACCAGAGTAATGTTAAATTCCAATAGTACCCTTACATACAGCAGTGATTTTGCACAAAACCGATACATTGAATTAGAAGGTGAGGCCTATTTTAAGGTAGCTAAAGATCCGGAGCATCCTTTCATTGTAAAGTCACGACAAATAGAAACACGGGCATTGGGGACTGCCTTTAATGTAAAGACAACTGAAGCATCAGTGGATGTACTCCTCACAGAAGGATCAGTGGAAGTAAGTGTAATAGATCAGAAGGATCAGGTGATCAGACTTGAGCCCATGCAAAAAACGGCCTATTCTGTACAAAAAGGCTTAGGAGCACCTTCCTTCCAAAAAGATATGACAGATATGCTCTGGACCAGGGGCATTATTTTCTTTAAAGAAACACCTATTAGTGAAGTACTCAGGACACTTGAAAATTGGTATGATGTTCAGATCGATGTTTCAGGTGGATATGAAGAGGTGAAGTATTCAGGGGAGTTTGACAATGAATACTTATCCAATGTGCTGCAATCCATGAGCCAGGCATTGGACATGACGTATGAATTAACCGGAAAAAATGTGAAAGTAAAATTTAATAAGAGCCTATGACATAAAAAAGATTCAAAAAAGAACCAGCCGAGGCTGGTCCTTATGCAATGATCTGATGCTGCAGACCTTTCAAAATAAGCACGCATCTAATCATTGTAGTTAAAACATTATTTAACCAATCATAAAGATATGAATAACAAATTTACCAATACCATATATATGGTTTCTAAATTGTCTTTTCAGGTACTTGCTATTCTCTTTATTACTTTAGATCTGGCCCTGGCCAATGAGACTGTGGCACAGGTAAAAAGTATTAAAGCAGTCAATATTTCCTTGAACCTTACAGATGCAAAACTATCTGACATCCTTGAAGAGATAGAGCGAAAAACAAATTACAGATTCAGTTTAAGCAGCAACAAGATTGACCTCTCCATTACCAGTAATATTCATGTGGTAAATGCCACAGTTGAAGAAGTACTGATGGAATTATCCAAAGTAATGGATCTGCAGTTTGGTCAGGTAAACAACAGCATCAGTGTAAGCAAAAGAAAGCGCAGAGCAGACGAACCCCGCGTATCAGTGGCCATTCATCAAGGGCCCACTATTCGGGGTGTGATTACCGATGAAAATGGTTCTGGTTTACCAGGAACTACCATTCAGGAAAAAGGTACTTCAAATGGAACCATCACAGATGTAGATGGAAATTACACCCTTACAGTTGGAGATAATGATGCCATTTTAGTAATCTCTTTCGTGGGTTACGTTCCTATGGAAGTTCCAGTTGAGGGTAGAACCTCCATTGATCTTTCATTAAAACCAGATGTTGAATCACTTCAGGAAGTGGTCGTCGTGGGATACGGTACTCAGAAAAAGGAAACTGTAACAGGAGCGGTAAGTGCTTTGAAGGGAAAGGATATTGTAAAATCTCCTGCGGTTGACATGTCCAACTCTCTGGCAGGAAGGTTACCCGGACTTGTAGTGATCCAGACCAGCGGCGAACCAGGATATGATGGCGCCAGAATAAATATCAGAGGAATCAATACACTTGGAAACAGCAGTCCATTAGTCGTTATTGACGGAATACCTGATCGGGATGGTGGATTAGGAAGATTAAGCCCATTGGATATTGAGAATATCTCAATTCTTAAAGATGCCTCAGCCGCCATCTATGGAGCGAGAGCAGCTAATGGTGTTATTCTGATCACTACTAAAAGAGGTGCATCAGGTAAACCTGTAATTGATTACAGTTACAATCAGGGTTGGGCACAACCTACAGTAGTACCCGAAATGGCCAACGCCGTGGAATATGGTACTATTATGAATGAGATTGCTATCTTCAATGGAGTTACAGATCCTGCAGAGTGGCAAGATGCCTGGGCTGGCTTCCTTGCTAATGATGAATACACTTCACCATCAGATAATAGAACAGCTATTGCCTACCTTACCCAGGACGAACTTCAGAGGCATGGTTCTGGATCAGACCCATGGGGCTATCCTGATACAGACTGGTTTGGAGATGCTTTCAAAACATGGTCACCTCAGAGCAGGCATAATCTTTCTATTAGAGGTGGAAATGATGATTTCAAATATTTCACCTCAATTGGTTTTGTAGATCAGGATGCATACTACAAAAACTCAGCTACTCGATACAAACAGTACAACCTAAGAGTTAACCTGGATGCCAACATTAATGAGTACATTAAAACCAAAGTTGGTGTAATGGCACGCAGGGAAGATAGAAACTTTCCTACTGAAAGTGCTGGCTCGATATTTAGGATGTTGATGAGAGGTCGCCCAACCGAACCGGAAGTGTGGCCAAATGGAAAGCCTGGGCCTGATATCGAAAATGGTCAAAATCCATATGTGATCACAACAAATGCAACTGGTTATGTAGATAATCCGAAGGACCTGATCCAGGTAAATGGAACAGTTGATATTACCAACCCATGGATTGAAGGATTGAAGTTGACTTTGTCAGCAGCCATAGACAAAAACAATGATTTTTTGAAGAGATGGCAAACACCATGGGAATTGTATTATTGGGATCGTGTTACTTATGAATCTGATGGAGTTACTCCATTACTGGTGCCAGCTGTAAGGTCAAATTTCACTGACCCAAGATTGACTCAGGGAATGAATACCACCCTTAATACGAATTATACGGCGATGTTAAACTACGATAAAAAGTTTGGGGATCATACCATCAACCTGTTAGCAGGTGTGACAAGGGAGCTATTCTCAGGTACCTACTTCTATGCCTATCGTAGAAACTATATTTCACCAGCAGTGGATCAGCTATTTGTTGGAGGAACAGAAGGCCAGGACAATGGAGGTACGGCATATTCAAGACCAAGAATGGGATACTACGGAAGAGCTCAGTATAATTACCAGGAAAAATATCTGGCAGAGTTTATCTGGAGATATGATGGTTCATACATCTTTCCTGAATCAGGTCGATTTGGATTCTTCCCTGGATTTTTGGTCGGATGGAATACTTCTAATGAAAGTTGGTTTAATGTTCCAGGTTTAGACTACCTGAAAGTAAGGGCGTCTTATGGACAAATGGGTAATGACCAGGTATTCTTTAATGGAAGCCTTCAGGAATTTGCCTACCTGTCAACTTATTCATTTGGTGAATACCCAATCAATGGACAGGTTCAGGCCACTTTGTTTGAGCAGGTTATTGCAAACCCTAATTTCACCTGGGAAAGAGCTAATAACTGGAACGGTGGTATTGATGCAACCTTGTTTGGCCGTTTGGATTTAAGTCTGGAATACTTCTACAATTACAGAAGCCAGATCCTGATCCAGGAAACAGGCTCTACTCCAGCGTCATCTGGAATTACAGCTTTATTACCTCCTCAGAACAAAGGAGAAGTAAAGAATTCTGGATTCGAATTTGACGTCCTATATAGTGGACAAGGAGGAGAACTTACCTACAACTTTGGTGTGAATGGTGGTTATGCTAAGAATGAAGTAATCTTCATGGATGAGGTACCTGGTAATCCTGAATATCAACATCAGGAGGGAAAACCGATTGGTGCATACCTGGTTTATGAGTCCGATGGAGTTTTCCGTGATGAAGAAGCCATTGCTGCCAATACATTGGACTACAGTGCAGTTACCGGGAATTTACGTCCAGGTGACATGAAGTTTATTGATCAAAACGGAGACGGTATCATTGATGCAGATGATCAGATACGTATTGATAAAAATGCAACACCTACTTTCAATTTTGGAGCAACTGCCAATATCTATTACAAAAACTTCGATTTCTCTCTGTTATTCCAGGGGGCTACCGGAGCAGCTATTCGGGTTCAAACAGAGTCCGGGGATATTGGAAACTTCTTGAAGTATCACTTTGACAATCGATGGAGCATCACAAATCCTAGTAGTGAACACCCAAGAATGGCTAGTCGTGGTGACACCTACTATACAGGTGGAGCATTTGGAAATAATACTTACTGGTTATTCAGCAAGAATTATATCAGACTTAAGAATATTGAAATTGGGTATTCCCTGCCATCAGGTCCCTTGGAGTCAATTGGTTTGGCACAGGTGAGATTCTACGTGAATGCGCTGAATCTGTTGACATTTGATGAGCACAATATTTTTGATCCGGAATCTGAAAATCAGGCGGGCACATACTATCCTCAGGCTCGCGTGATCAATACCGGAGTAACAATATCATTCTAACCTTTAAATGAAGATTAAAATGAAAAAAGCAATAAATATTTTAATTATAACTGTTTGCGTGGCGCTCCCCTGGTCGTGTGATGAAGGATTTTTGAATACGCAACCATTAGATAAAGTCTCCAGTGAGGCTGTCTGGTCTGATGGACCACTTTCTCAGGCATTCGTTTATAATGTTTATTCCTTCCTGGGATATGGTGGATTTGAAGAGCAGGCATTGGCATCCATTACTGATGAAGCCATGTTTACCCATGCTGGACGTAACATTGATCGTTTTACCGAGGGTACTGAAAGTCCTGGTTCTTTAGCCTGGATCAGTGGAACATATGAATGGGGTAATATGTACCTGGCTATAAGGGAAGCTAATGTGGCCATTGCCAACTTACCAGAAGCTACATTTGATGAAACCTTGAGAGATCGATTGTTAGGTGAAGCTTTTTTTCTAAGAGCTTACTATTATCATCAATTACTTAGGTATTATGGTGGTGTTCCACTCATTTTGGAGCCTTATGGTCTAGATGAAGATTATGCCATAGCCAGAAATACTTTTGCTGAGTGTGTTGATGCTATTGTCGCAGATTTGGATCAGGCTACAACTTTATTGACAGGTAAAGATGTTACTGCCGGACGAGCTTCAAGAATAAGTGCAATGGCTTTGAAGGCGCGTGTTTTAGCGTATGCTGCCAGTGATTTGCATGATGCAACTACCGCACAAGCTAATTCAAGTGTTTTGGCTGGCTACAACAACATTGAGTTGGTGGCCTATACTTCTGGAAATCAGACGGATCGGTGGACAGCTGCCCAAACAGCAGCAAAAGCAGTGCTTGATGCTACATCGGGTTATAAAATGAATCTTACCGCGCCTGTTACCCCTGAAGAAGGTGAAGCAAACTATGTATCCATAGCAATGGGTGGACAAAGTGCGATAGGTGACGCAACAGCAGCGATAGAACTGATTTTCCAGAGGACACATACACCATTGTATACTCAGGAGAGTGCCTGGCCATTAGGAGGTATCCACTATGGTATCAATAATGGTCCGAATGGATATCACAACTGGGCAGGTAATACACCGATCCAACAACTTGTAGATGACTATGAAATGATGGATGGTTCTGAATTTGACTGGGGTAACCCGACTCATGCTGCAGCGCCATACGACAACAGGGATCCCCGGTTTTATGCCACCATCCTATATGATGGAGCCAGCTGGAAACCGCGACCAGATGATGTAGTGAGTTACGATTCAGTTAATCAAATTCAGACAGGATTTTACGAGGGCCGTGATCCGGTTTCGGGAGAGCCTATTACAATAAATGGAGTAGATACCAGGAAGTCATCAGTCGAAGACTGGAATGGTACCAGGACCCATTACTATACCCGTAAGTTTATTGATCCCGATCCGGCTTTACCAGATAATCAATCAAATGCCCAGGTAATTCCATGGCCATTTATCAGGTACACAGAGATGGCATTTCTATACGCTGAGGCCTGCATTGAGCTGGGTCAGGAGCAGGAGGCCAGAGATTGGATCAATAAAGTCAGGTTTAGGGCAGGTATGCCTGGAATTAATGATTCTGGAGCAGCTTTGATGGATCGTCTGAGAAATGAGCGAAGGATTGAGCTAGCTTATGAAGAGCACAGGTATCATGATGGAAGGAGATGGATGATTGGTACTGAACTTGGGCGGGGAATTAAGTCCATTCAGGTAACAGCAGATTTGAAACCAGGCATGTTACCAACTACCAGATATGCCCATGACCCTACCCGATATGATTATACCTATACCGTGGTGGATAATGTAGAAAATGAAACGAGAGTGTGGAACGATAAGATGTATTATCGTCCGATTAGCAGGGATGAGATCAATAGAAATGATCTGTTGATACAGAATCCCGGATATTAAGAGTTTTAGGTTAATTGGTTTATTACACCTTCGGAGCAAATCATTGATTTGAGCCGGAGGTGTTTAACTTTATATATATGAGAAAATAATTACCAACGACTTGATGACGTCTAAAAACCAATTTTGGCTAAGCATTCTTCTGGCGTTTGTAGCATTCATAAGCTGTAAGCAACAAGAATCCCGTGAAGTATCGGAAAATCAGGATAAACTTTTCAGGCTTGTCCCTCCTGATAGTTCACTAATTACCTTCTCGAATAATCTCAGGGAGGGGCTTAATACCAATATTCTCATGTATGAATATTTCTACAATGGAGGAGGGGTAGCCGTAGGTGATCTGAATGCCGATGGATTCGTGGATATCTATTTTACCTCCAATATGGAGTCCAATAAATTATACCTGAATAGTGGATCCTCAGGATTGAAGTTTAAAGACATTACAGCAAAGTCTGGTGTCACTGGCAGACCAGGTCCATGGAAAACCGGGGCAAGTATAATTGACATCAATGGCGATGGCAGACTGGATATCTATCTATGCTATTCAGGTACTTTGCCCGAGGAAAAACGACGTAATGAGCTTTTCATCAACCAGGGAAATGATGAAAACGGTGTCCCCCTTTTCAAAGAAATGGCAGAGGACTACGGTTTGGCCAGCAGGGCTTTTAGCAACCAAGCCTATTTTCTTGATTATGATCTGGATGGTGATCTGGATGTTTTGCTGCTTAATCATAATCCTAGAAATCTCCCTATCCTTAATGAACAGCAAACGAAAGAATTATTTGCGGTAGATGACCCCATGCGGGGAATCAGGCTGTACAATCAGCAAAATGGTAAGTTTACCGATATCACGGAAAAGGCAGGTATCAACGGTTCTCAGCTTACGTATGGGCTTGGAATCGGCATAAGTGATCTTAATAAAGATGGATGGCCAGACTTTTATGTTTCCAATGACTACGCTGTGCCGGATTATTTGTATATCAATAATCAGGATGGAACATTCTACAATAGTTTGGAGGAGTCCATTGGTCATAGTAGTCATTTCTCCATGGGAAATGATGTAGTAGATATCAACAATGATGGCCATATGGATATCATCACCCTGGATATGCTGCCAGAAGACAACAGAAGGCAAAAGCTTCTGCTTGCCCCGGACAATTACGACAAGTTTGAGCATAACCTCAATACCGGTTTCCATTACCAGTTTATGCGCAATATGCTTCAGTTGAATAATGGGAATACTACTTTCAGTGAAGTTGGTCAGATAGCTGGTATTTCTAATACCGACTGGTCATGGGCTGCACTTGCAGCGGACTATGACAATGATGGATGGAAAGACCTCTTTATTACTAATGGATACCACCGGGATTATACAAACCTGGATTTTATCAACTACATGAACTCCTATGTTGAGAAGAGAGGAAGAATACAACGGGAAGATGTCCTCAAAATTATTGAACAGATGCCCTCTACCGACATCTCAAACTATATGTATAAAAAGTCGGGGGACATCAATTATTCCAATGTAACCACTGACTGGGGTTTGGAGCACATTGCCAACAGCAATGGTGCTGCCTATGCAGATCTTGATAATGATGGAGACCTGGATTTGGTGGTCAATAATATCAATAAACCTGCATTTGTCTATGAAAACCTATCCACGTCCAAAAAGCGTTTCATTCAGTTAGAACTTAAAGGAGAAGGACTCAATACAGATGGTGTTGGTGCCCAGGTTTCCCTGTTTGCCAAAAATAACTTTCAGATTTTGGAGCAGTATCCGGTAAGGGGTTACCTGTCTTCAGTCTCTCCTGTTCTGCATTTTGGAGTAGACAGTTTGACTGTTCTCGATTCTCTCGTGGTAGATTGGCCGGGAGGGAAAAGGTCTGTATTGTATAACCAGCCCACCAATACCAGAGTGGTTATCCAGGAGTCAGAATCAACGAAAAAAGGATCTGCTGGTATAAAGACAGATGATTCCTGGTTTACTGAGGTGAGATCGCCTATTAATTTTGGCCACGCAAAAGTGACTGTGAGAGACTTTAATCGTCAGTTGTTGTTGCCAAGTCAATTCTCTGCGGTAGGTCCTACCATGCGTAAAGCCGATTTTAATGGTGATGGTCTGGAGGATATATTTATTGGAGGAGGGCAGGGTCAGGCAGCTCGACTGTATTTCCAGACGAGGAGTAAAAAGTTTGTACTGGGAAATGGCGCTGCTTTTGAAGCTGATAAAGCCAGTGTGGATACTGATGTGCTGGTTTTTGATGCCAACAAGGATGGATTCCCGGATATTTATGTGGCAAGTGGTGGGTATCACCTGTTCAAGCAGGATGATCCGGCACTGCAGGATCGGGTTTATTTAAATGATGGCTCAGGCAACTTTAAAAAAGTCGAACTCCCTGAAATACTTACCAGTTCATCTGTTGCAGTGAATCTGGACATCAATGGAGATGGTTATGATGACCTGTTTATTGGGGGACGTGTGATACCGGGGAAATATCCCGAAGCTCCTCCAAGTTATGTACTGATCAATGATGGGTCGGGAAATTTTGAAGATAAAACGCTTGAAGTGTCAAAGGAATTGGCAAGCATAGGCATGGTAACGGATGCAATCGCTACCGATCTAAATGGTGATGGTAAGTCTGAATTAGTGGTAGTAGGGGATTGGATGTCGGTACGGGTGTTTGAAAATACAGGCAGTTCTCTGAGCGATGTATCTGATCGTTATTTTGACAAGGAGTATAGGGGATTGTGGAATGTCATCGAGACAGGAGACTTCAATAGGGATGGAGTCCCTGATCTGGTTGTCGGCAATATGGGGGAGAACCTACAGTTTAAAGTTTCGGATCAGGAACCTGGAGAACTCTATTTTGATGATTTTGATCAGAATGGGGATATCGATCCGATCTTTTGTTACTACATCCAGGGAGTCTCTTACCCTGACCTCACCAGAGATGAGCTAAGAAACCAGATTCCCAGGTACAAGTCAAAATATACGTCCTATGAGAGTTTTGCAGATGAGACCATCAGCGATATTTTCACTCAGGAGGAATTGGATAATGCCAAAAAGCTGGAGATCAATGAGTTGAAAACCTCTGTTTTCCTTAGCGAAAACGGGAAGTACCGAAATGTGGAACTCCCCATGCAAGCCCAGTTTGCTCCGGTTTATACCATCAATGTGCTGGACTATAACCAGGATGGTCATCAGGATTTGTTGCTGTGTGGGAACAACAGCAGTATGAAATTGAGGTTAGGGAAAGCAGATGCTAACTACGGTATGCTCTTTCAGGGTAATGGAAACGGACAATTTAGCTATGTAAATCAGCTGAATTCCGGTTTAAATCTGACAGGAGACATTAGGAAAGTTATTCAGATTGATGACCTATTCCTGTTTGCCAGGAATCAATCATCAGTTAAAGCCTATCAAGTCAAAAGCCGATTAGTGCAATGAAGCTTATCTCTAAATTCAATTATCCAACAATTGGTGTGGTTCTGCTGGTTGTCCTTTTTTTCACAAGATGTCAGGATATCGAACAAGTCCCAACCCCAGGATATGAAATTGCTTCAAAATGGGCTGATTTGGCCTTGTATGTTACACAATATACACCTCTCAATACTCCAACCTATGCTTCCAGATGTTTTGGGTATATCGGTCTGACTATGTATGAGTCTGTGGTGCATGGATTTGACTCGCATAATTCATTAAAGGGACAACTGATCGGTTTTGACTCGTTACCTGTTCCAGCAAATGATGAGGATATCGACTGGATATTGTCTATGAACGCAGCCCAGGCCCAAATTATCAGGTTGGTTTACAATCAAACATCTGATGAAAACAAGGCTAAGATTGATTCCCTGGAAAATGCTATTCTGGATTCTAGGTTATCCATGGTCAGCGATGATATTATTGTTGACCGGTCCGTGGCATTTGGTAAGTCAGTCGCTCAAAGCATTTTCAACTGGTCATTGACTGATGGCGGACACCGAGCATACCTGCGAAATTTTGATAAGGATTGGGTCCACCCTGAGCATCCAGGATCCTGGGAGCCACCATTGTATTCACAATCCATCAGTCATCATCCGTTGCACCCATATTGGGGAGAGAATAGACGATTTGCACCTGGGAATGACACCATTGCCATTCCGTATATGATTCCTTATGACACGACGCCTGGTTCTGAATATTACAAGCAGTTTATGGCCGTTTATGAAATGGATAAGCGGCTGACACAGGAAGACAAGGAGATAGCCATTTGGTGGGGTGATGATCCCGATGTCACTTTTACTCCTCCAGGGCATTCTTACTATATAGCTTCTATAGCCGTAAGAAAAAACCAGCCTAATTTAGTAGAGGCAGCAGAAACCTATGCGAGGGTAGGGATTGCGGTAGCAGATGCGTTTATCAATTGCTGGAAATGGAAATATCATTTCTTTTCCGAAAGGCCTAACACCTATATCCCCAGGTTTATCGATCAGGAGTGGGAATCGTTCTGGCCTGACCCTCCATTTCCGGCATTCCCTTCCGGGCATGCTATCCAGGCCGCCACGGCTGCTACTGTACTGGAAGATCTATATGGTAAGGAATTTATTTTCACGGATAGTGCACATGTAGGGAGAGAGCGTGATGAGCTTCGTGATGTTGATTTCAGGCAGCGTTCTTTTACCACATTTTGGGGAGCTGCCCAGGAAACAGCAGACTCCAGGTTTTATGGAGGTATCCATGTACCTCAGGACAATAACGTGGGATTGAGAGAAGGGAAAAAGATTGCTGAAAATGTAAACAACCTTCAGTGGAGAAAAAACTGATACATGCATTGCGATGGGGTGTAGTGTTTGCATTTCTGCTAAGCACCACACTCATAAATGCGCAGATCAAATTTACGGATGTAACAGACTCCGCGGGGATAGACCATTATTTCAAAGTATACCAGGGCCTATTCGGGGGAGGAATTTGCGTATTTGACGTAAACAATGATGGATTTGAGGACCTGTACCTTACCAGTGGGGTTAATCAGGATAAGCTATACCTAAACGAAGGAGGTAAATTCAGGGATATTTTCGAAGGGTCTGGTCTGGAATACACCAATCACTTTGTGACTCAAGGAGTGGTATCGGCCGATGTGAATCGTGATGGCTGGAGGGATCTTTTCATCACAACCAATACATCCACCGACAGTGTGCAGGTCATACCACGAGCCATCAACCTGCTTTTCTTAAATAATGGAGATAATACCTTCAGGAATGCAACAGCAGAATATCAGTTGGCTAACCTAAATTCCTTTAGCACAGGAGCGGCATTTGGTGACTTTAATGTAGATGGGTATCCTGATTTGTATGTAGGTAATTACTTCCAGGAATATGATGGACCACTTTACGAAATCAACGATGCTACCATTGTAAATGCCAGCAGAACAGCTCATGGTTATCTGCTCAAAAATAAAGGAGGAACTGAATTTGAAAATGTATATGATGATTATGGTCTGGATCATCGTGGGTTTGGTTTTGGTGGAGTGTTTACAGACTTTGATAATGATGGAGATCAGGACCTGTATGTGATCCATGACTTTGGTTATAAAGCAAAACCCAATTATTTACTGCGAAACAACTATCCAAAATCTTCATTTAGCTATGTTGAGAAGGATTTTGATATGGACCTGAAGATCAATGCAATGACCGCTGCAGTGGGCGACTACAACAACGATGAGCGGTTAGATTATTTCATTACAAATATCAAGTTCAACAGGTTTATGGGATTCCGGGATGGTAAGTTCATGGACCTCGCTAAAGAGCTGGGTACTTTCTATTACACCATCAGCTGGGGGGCAAATTTTGCAGATTTCGATCAGGATGGCGATCTGGATCTTTTTGTTGCCAATGGAGACCTAAACCCCAATTGTGTGCCGATGGCGGATTATTTATTTGAAAACAAAGGAGAAAAATTTGAGGAGATCGCCTCATTTGCTGGCGTGGCTGATTACGGGTTGGGCAGAGGGTCCGTCATATTTGACCTGGAGAATGATGGGGACATGGATTTGTTGGTTGTGAATCAGGAAGCGGTAAAAGATTATCCGGTTGAATCCAGGACTCATTTATTCAGAAATGATTCGGAAACCGGAAACTGGCTGAAAGTAGGTTTGAAGGGAAACCAATCCGAACTTAATGGTTTGGGGTCGAGGGTGAAGGTCGTTTCCGGTCAATTGAAGATGATCCGGGAGATAGATGGTGGGGGATCTTCACATATCTCCCAAAACTCTGTCATTACGCATTTTGGTCTAGGGAGTGCTTCCAGGATAGATTCTGTCATCGTCACCTGGAATGGAGGTAAGAGGCAAATTTTACTGAATCAGCAGGTAAATCAACTGCTGTGGATAGAAGAGGTCCCGGATGAAAGTAAAAGTTACTGGGGCTTTGTTATTTTAGGAGCCGCATTCATTGTATTTGTAGTTCTTTATAAAAGAAAAAGGCGTAATTAAACTCAAGCAACATGACCACTAAGCATATCAAACCATTTGATGGAATCTCTATCACTCTATTAATCATTACCATCTTATTTTTTGATTCCTGCGGGCCCAAAAAGAATGAATGGCGCTCCATTTTTAATGGTAAGGATCTGACAGGCTGGACACCAAAATTTGCAGGTTATCCACTAGGTGAAAACCTAAGAAATACTTTTCGGGTAGAAGATGGGATGTTGAAGATATCATATGATGAGTGGGATGATTTCAACGAAGAATTTGGTCATATCTTTTATGAGGAAGAGTTTTCCCGGTACAGGATCAGGGTGGAGTATAGGTTCGTAGATGATCAGGTAAACAATGGACCAGGATGGGCTTTTAGAAATAATGGGATTATGCTGCATTGCCAGGATCCTAAAACCATGGCAGTTGATCAGGATTTTCCGGTGTCAATTGAAGGTCAGCTGCTAGGAGGAAATGGCAATGACCCGAGAACCACAGCCAATGTATGTACCCCCGGAACCAATGTGGTGATAGATGGAGAATTGGTTACCAATCATTGTATCAACTCCTCTTCCAAGACCTTTCATGGAGACCAGTGGGTGACCGTGGAAGTGGAAGTGCTGGGCAGCGAGTCCATCAAACAATATGTGAATGGTGAATTGGTATTCGAGCTTACAGAACCTCAGCTGGATCCCAGAGATGCAGATGCTCAAAAACTCATCACGGATGAAAACAACCTGTTGATCTCCAAAGGTTATATCTCTTTACAGGCAGAAAGCCACCCTATTCATTTCCGGAAGATCGAGGTGATGGAGTTGTGAGTTGTAGGAATCGTTTTGGAATACATGTAGGATTGTTGAAGCACTGGCAAAGCAGGACTTTTCATCAATACTTTTTTTACCAAGTTTGCTGGCAAACTTCTGTTCGATCATCTGAAATATGACCGTCTACAATGTTGCATATATCAATCTAGCCAATTAGATAACATACCTTCCTGAAGCGACTTCATGCAGTTCCTGGCTATAGCCTGAGGAAAGGGCAAGGGCCATCATTTATAAAGGCCAGTTTCTGAGATATACCAAGATCGATAAGTATTGAGATAGAGCGAGATGCCTATGAGGATACAATTAATGTTTTTATCTCTAAAACATCAAATTCCTGGACAATAGATTAACCATTGGTGGGGACTATTTCCTTCTAAGTATGGTTCTTTTGTTAGCTGGGTTAGAAGAACCCTAAGATTATGGCTGATTTCTACGAAAAAGCCGCAATGTTCAAAAAAGGGTTGTATAATGTGTCTTTTAGTGATTTTAGTTAACGGTTAAAAAAAATTAACATTTTTTTCAACTTTTTCATGGTCCAAAATTTGCAATTAAGCTACAAGTTATGATTACAAAAAATTTGTATAAATGCCTTATTTACAGCAATATGTGGCCATTTTGTGTATAAAAAGACTTATCAACAAAAATTGCACAAGATTGCATAACCCTTGTTTATTTTCAAATTATAAGCCATAGATTTGTAGATAGTTGGGTATGCAACTGATCAATTGCCAAGTTTAAGACCCAGTGACCAGGATTTGTTAATGGAGGTATTATTGGTGAGACTTTCTTGATATTATCAAGTTTAAGACCCAATAACCAGAAAGCAAAAAAAGGCAAATTTGCTGAACCAAATTCGCCTTTCTTGGATGTATCATTGGTGAGACTTTCTTGTTACACCTAACAGATCGGGACCAAGGTCTTTATGGCCTTGGTTTTTTATTGTCTTTTTATAACAAGTATACATTCATAAATATATGTCTGTCATATATTTATTACAAACATATTCATTCTAACTATACCAATCTAATATCATTATATAAAATTATTTTTTTATCTGCATATACTTTCTGCTACTTCCTTAGACTAAATCTTTCCTGCTATACCCTAATTACTTCTATTTCATTCCCTTAAATATTCTCCACTCTAACAGAATATCTCCCGAAATTTTCCCTTCATTTTTTCCTTTTCAATTTCCCAAACAATAATTTTTATCTAAAACTCATATTCTTTGTAGTGCAAATTGTACAAATTGATCTTGATCCCTTTGCTGGAACTGGTGGTGTTATTTGTTTAACTAAGTCTCTGCTTATAATCTTTATCACCTTTTTATATTGTTATAATGAAAGGACTATTTTCTATCATATCTATTTGCAAAAAGCTAAAGTTACTTTGCTTACATAAGACCTCAAGGCTGTAATAAACCGTTGATTTCCTTCCATTTTTTGTGGCATCAGGTTAATTTGCCTGTATGGCTAGTAAAAAGAGTATCGCGATTATTTGTGGAGGTGGACCAGCACCAGGGATCAACACGGTGATCAGTACCGTGGCAAAAATATTCCTTAAGGACGGATATCGTGTCCTCGGTATTCATGAGGGATACAAGGGACTATTTTCGGAAGATCCGGATATCAAGGAGTTTGATTTTGACCATGCCGACAGGATTTTCAGCAGGGGAGGATCTACCCTGGTGATGAGCAGGCACAAGCCAAAAGACACAGAATTCAAGACTGAATTTTTCGAGAAGCATCATGTAAAGCTTCTGGTGACAATTGGGGGTGACGACACAGCCAGTACCGCCAACAGGCTCTCCAAATTCTTACAAAAGAATAACCTGGATGTCAAGAACATCCACGTTCCCAAGACGATTGACAACGATCTTCCATTGCCGGATCGCAATCCCACATTTGGCTTTCATTCAGCCAAAGACGAGGGTGTAAAGATTGGGAATACGGTATACGAGGATGCTCGTACAAGCCTTCAATGGTTTATCATGTCGGCTATGGGTCGTAGTGCCGGTCACCTGGCATTTGGCATTGCTTCAGCCTGTCATTTCCCGATGATGATCATCCCGGAAATGTTTAATAAGACCAAACCTACCCTTGAGAAGATCATCAACCTGATCATCTCTTCCATGATCAAGCGTAGGATCCTGGGGATTAAATATGGTGTGGCCATGGTGAGTGAAGGTGTTTTTCACAACATTGATGAGGAAGAGCTGAAATCCAGTGGGATACTCTTTACCTATGACGACCATGGCCATCCGGAGCTCGGTAATGTGAGTAAATCAAATATCTTCAACGTACTTGTTCAGGAGAAACTTAAGCAACTAGATATTAAGATCAAGAGTCGTCCGGTGGAGCTGGGTTACGAACTCAGGTGTTGCCGACCAATAGGATATGATCTCACACTTTGTACCCTGCTGGGTATCGGTGTAAAGAAATTATATGATGAAGGGACGACCGGATGTATAGTGACAGCCAATTCCCGGGGAGACATTTCACCAATGTTCTTATCTGAAATGGAAGATGAGAATGGTAAGATACCTCCTCGACTTGTGGACATGAATGCTCAAATCAGTATCCTTTGCTTTCAAAATCTACATTTCCTTTCTGAGAGAGATTATCCGGTTGCACAAACCTACCTGGACAACCCTGAAGCATACGATTTCAATAAGATCCTGGGCTGGACCTAGAATAAAAGTTCATCCCAATAACCCAATAACCCAATAACCTAACAACCCAATAACCTATTAACCTATTAACCTAAAACCCAATGAAACCCCTATTTCTTTTATTCCTGACCTTTCTTTTATCTTTTAATGACGAGGCTTCAGACCTCAGTAAAAAAGCTGAAGAAGCGCTCAAAAAAGGAGTCTCCTACTTTTACTCCATCAATTCCAATGGTGGGTATGTGTATTATGTGACCCCTGATCAGTCCTTGAGATGGGGTGAAAGTCCTGCTGATGCGCAGACGATAGAAGTACAACCTCCCGGAACACCTGCCGTGGGTCTGGCATTTCTTAAAGCCCATCAGGTCACTGGAGATAAAAAGGCCCTGGAGGCTGCAAAAGAAGCTGCTTATGCGTTGATACGAGGACAAAACAAGCATGGAGGCTGGGACCACACCATCAATTTTGCAGATTTGAGCAATGAAACCGTAAGCTTTGATGATGACCAGACGCAAACAGCAGTTAGCTTCCTGATGGCACTGGATCAGGAGATTGATGACCCAAAATTGGATGAGGCAGTAAAAAAATCTCTGGACATGATGATCATGACTCAGCTTGACAATGGCGGATGGCCACACAAATGGCCCGAGCAGGGCAATTATCATGATTACGCTACCTTCAACGATGAAGGCATCAATGATTGCCTACGGGTGATGATGGAAGCATATCAATATTACAGTGAAAATGAAGCTGTTGAGAAAAGCCTGAGAAAGGCCGCCCGTTTTATGATGATTTCGCAGTTGCCTCCACCACAGCCAGGTTGGGCACAGCAGTATAATGAATTCTTACAGCCTGCCTGGGCCAGGTCATTTGAACCGGCATCTGTTTGCCCTTCAGTCACCATCAAAAACATCAACTCTTTGGTTGATCTCTACCTTGTGCTTGGTTACGGACCGCTGCTGGAACCCATTTCGGATGCTTTGAGGTGGTTAACTGAGATCAGGCTGGAAAATGGCAAATGGGCCAGGTTTGTAGAGATTGGGACTAATAAGTCACTGTACTATGATAGGGGAAGAATACGTGTAGAGAGTATGGATGAGTTACATATAGAGCGAAGAACTGGCTATGGTTACGAAACGGATATTTCAGCCCAAATCGAGCGTGGAACAAAAAGATATCAAATGGTGCTTGAGCTGGGTCGTGAAGGCCTGATGAAGGCTGAAAATCCTTCCTGGACCAAAGAGACTGCCAGCAAACGACTCGCTGAACTGGAGGAGCAGGTGAATGAGATCCTCAGGACCCAGGATAAAAACGGTGCCTGGATCAACAAAAATGACCGATTCAAAAGAACTATGCCACGGGGCGTCCGCTGGAACGGTGAATATGACGAAATGGACCGGGTGAGCAGTGCCGTTTTCAACCGGAATGTGGCTGTACTTTGCGAGTATATTGAGCTGAGTAATTTGGTAAAGCCCTGATGAACGGTTGGATAACTTTTCTGTGAAGACTATCTGTTATAGTTTTTGCTTCTTTAGATAGTTGATCAGCAACGACATGTTTCTGATGTATTCACCTGTAGATATATATTCCTGGTCACTCTCATTGAGATATGGTGAAGTATCTGTCTCATCACCTACCCGGGTAGAGGCATACTTATCTGTTTGGTCAGTAAGCTGGCCGTCGCCTATGTAAGGATTACTAATATATGCTCGCTTCGAAAGCCATCTGCTTTGCTCATCAAGTGCGTTGATTATTTCCGAGATGGCAGTGGTATCCACTTCTTTGGAAGAACGACCTCTGTTGAGGTTATAATATTTTTGAGGGGTTCCCTGGTATTGAAATTTCTGAGGAATGAGGGGTGATTCCTTAGTGACTTCTGATGCTGGTATAGCTTTTACCTTCTCATATTCATCCTTTAGCCTTTGGATGTCGATTCTGGTTTTTCCACCGTAGTGTGCCAGTAGGTTTTTGTCATTGTTGTCCACATAATAACGTCCATACTTCACATTGGAGCCCTTCCGATGTACATAGATGGGTTTTTGAGTCTCCACATCGATAAAAGTAGGGTGAGTACGGCTCCCTTCTGCCTGTTTTTTGGGAAGTTGGGTCTTTTCCAGCCACTCAATGGCTCTGGGTACACCAGTGAGAAATTCTTTGTCTCCGGTATACTGATAAAACCGTATGAGTAGCATGGCATTGGCGAAAGTAGCACCAGGCAAAAGAGCTGCTGGTTCATAAGTTCTTGCACTTGTAGCTCGCATCTCCATGTTGAGTTGCTGTCCCCATCCTCCGCTGGGGTCCTGGGAGATCCGATAAAAATTCATCCCTCGCTGAATGGGGTCTAGAAAACGCCCCTCACCCAATACTTCATAACATTGGATGAGAAAATGGATGTTTTCCCAGATCACATCATCATTGAATGTATAATATGAAGTATAGTCCGGGAATCCCTGCTTATTAAAGTCATATCTCAACGGGTAGCGTTGAGGCCACCCACCTGTAGGATATTGACTTTTTAACACAAAATCAATGACTTTGTCCAATGCGGGTTTATAAGTGGGGTCCATCTTCTCCAGGTACATCCTGAGAAGAAAGCGTGCAGCATCGGAGGTGACATCATCATCAAATGTGGAGTTGCCATAATAGTGCTGAAATTCTTCCAGCCGCCATCAGTTTTTGCCTATGGTATTATACCATTGTCTCAGTGACCGGTCACCGGCAAAATCCACCATGTAGTTCCAGCCTCCCTCAGGACTTTGTCCCCAGATAATGGCATGGGCTACCTTTTCTGCTGCTTCGTAGTAATACTCGTTTGAGGTAGCCCGGTATGCATCTAAAAACAGGTGTCCCAGTACAAGGTTTTTAGATCAGCATTGCATTTCATGCACGTGCAGGCCCTAAATATAGTAAAGCCTATAATTTGGGTTATTAAAGACATTTTAGCAGATTTTTCATTCCTTCACATTAATTATCACCCTTTGATACCGGGTCAAAGCCGGAGTGCCATGATCAGTCAGCATCAGGATAATATGCATGGTGCCGAGCTTCGTATTTTGGGGTGCTGTAAACCAGGCTTTTGCCATATCATCATCCTGGATTTTTAATGGAGAACCTGTTCGGGCAGTTGATAAAGCTAAAGTTCCCGGTTCGCCATAGTAAAACCATTTGTAGGAGAGATTGTCCTCATCAGGGTCTGAAGATCCGGTGGCATCAAGGTTTACACGATCACCGGCTTTTACAGTTAGGTATTGATCGTGATTTAGTTTGGCAACTGGTGGATGATTAGCTTCGTCAAAATCCCTGATTGTCCAATCCATCCTTGCCTCGAAGTCATTTTGAAAATGTTCACGCCATCGCCAGATAGTAGCATGGTTGGTGTCATGCCACCTGCCATCATGCCCGAGCACTTCATCTGTTACATTAGTCCAGATTGCGCGCGTTTCAGGTTCCAGAAACCACTTTTCTGTTCTCGGCTGGTACAGTTCATAGCGACCACCCCAGCCACCCCAGTTCGGATGATCCGGATCATTGAGTCCATTATTGATCAATCCCATGAAGCTAGGGGAGTCCCCTTCCATTAAATAGGTCATGTAGGGATATTGAGCACCTAAGGGGCCTTTGCTTCTGATGTGCTTGTCAAGCCAGGGGTTGTCTACAATCTCGAAGTTGCCCCCATCGCAGCGTGCATGGAAAAAATCACCACTGATACCACTCCATGTTGCATGATGGTATCCGCCATAACGATGAAAACCAGGACTTACAATGTAGTGCAGGTTTTTGAAATTATTGCGCATCCATGGGCCACTGTCGTCCTGGTCTGAGATCGTATAAACCCTGAGCCTGGAGACGAACTTTTCTAATTCTTTTGATGATCGAGTTTCCCTTACTTTCCACAGCGCCTGCGCCAGACAATTAGGTCCTCCCCATGCCAGTACCCACAATGGGCGGTCATCATTTTTGTCAGCAGCCGCAATGATCAAATCAGCACCAGGTGAGTCCATTCCTTTGCCTACGGCATTCATCCCGTAATCTGCCCTGCCTTCCCTGATCACAGATTTTAAATATGGCTCGGTAGGATAACCCTGCTCATGTTTTTCAAGATTGTCCCTCACTTTTCCGTAAGCTTCCACGATCTCAATAATTCTCCAGGTAGCGATCTCTTTTTGCTGATGAATTGAAGTGGTAGCCACCAGACCCTCCACATCAAACTGGTTAGAGTAGGTGAGAAAGCGGACCAGGGACATCGCATCGTCCGGTTCGTTTTCAATGTCGGTAAGGATTATTATTCTTGGTTTTTCCATATTACTTTGGGCTATCAACAAAGAATATGGGATTGATAGCATTGCGACTATGAGAAGTGATTTCATGGGCTTGTTGTTTCTTTACAGCTTGATTGAAAACTAAAATAATGGAAAAGTTCGGTATACTGTTGTTAGCAATCCTGGCTGTGGCAATCTACTCTTGTTCAGATCAGAAAGATGATATTACTAAACACAGAGTTATTGTCTCTACGGATATTGGAGGCACAGACCCTGATGACTATCAATCTATCATACATCTATTTATGTATGCTGATCTTTTTGAGATTGAAGGTCTGATATCTTCACCATATGGGCCAGGTCGTAAGTCTCATATCTTGAATATGATTGACTTATATGCGAAAGATTTGCCAAAAATGTCGAAGTATTCTGCTGATTTTCCAGCTCCCGAAGATCTTAGATCTGTTACAAAACAGGGAGCAATTGAAGCTGCTCCTTTCAAGGGCTGGAAAACCACAACAGAAGGTTCGGAGTGGATTATTCAGGCTGCCAATAAACAAAGCGATAACCCACTTTGGATACTCGTATGGGGAGGACTGGAAGACCTGGCACAAGCATTACATGATGAACCGGAAATTGCTGAAAAGATCAGGGTCTATTGGATCGGCGGACCCAACAAGAAATGGAGTGTAAACAGTTACACATACATTGCAGAAAATCATCCGGATATTTGGATGATTGAAGCCAATGCTACTTACAGAGGATGGTTTCTGGATGATAATTCTCCTGAAGAGCTCTCCAACGACAATTTTTATGAGAATTTCATAAAGGGATATGGTGAGATGGGGGTAGACTTTAAGAATCACTATGGTGGAAGCATCAAAATGGGTGATACACCCTCTCTGGCTTATCTCATGCATGGTGAGGCTGAAGACCCAACCAGTGAGAGTTGGGGTGGTAGTTTTGTTAAAATTGGTCACAGCACCAAAGATCTGTTTGAACGAAACACTTCGGCGAGTGATACCATCACTGTTTATTCTATAATCGAGTGGTATTTCGAGGGTCCGGAAATTGATATCCCCCTGGATTCTGCATGCTTCAAAGCTGAGATTTTAGGGCAGAAATGGCCTGGTTATTATGTGGGATCCGGTAAATATGGAATTAGATATTCCTCCAAGAAGCCTGAGACCGGATCATACAAGTTTAGTAGTAATATACCAGGTTTTACAGAACAATCCGGGCAATACACCAGTGTCAACCCCTGGCCTGGACTGCAAAAAGACCATGATATTGTCCTTGGTGATCAATGGTATGGAGATGATCCAGGTCCGGGACATTTCATCGGGGAGCAACAAGGAGCTCAAACAGTCGCGAAATGGCGTAGAGAGTTTCTGAATGATTGGGCTATAAGATGGGAGTGGCTTAGATAAGTATTTACGAATTCGGCATCATAGAAAAAACTACCTGTGCCCTTTACCACCGTACTGCATAGCCTCGCCTTTGCCGAATCCATAGCTAAATCCTACCACAATGAATCTGCCTCTTAAATCTCGATCGTAAAGGTAGAAGTTCTCCTGGAAGACCTGATTGATTCGGATTCTGGAGGCAAAAACATCTCTAACGCTAAGATTAACGACACCTTTTCCTTTAAAAATCTTCTTTCTTGCCCCCATATCCATAAATAGCATATCAGACATTTCTCCCTGAACTGTTAGATATGCTGATTGGTACTGACCCGTAAGTTCAATGTCAATATCGGCTGGCAATTTAAATTTAGTGTTGATTTTTGATGTCCATTGCTCTGTTGAAAAGTCAAAATTTACACCTTCCAATTGCCCATTCCGGTCAAAATAATTATAGTTAAAATCAGCATTCATTGTTAACCACTTAACCGGATCGTATTTGGCATTTACTTCGACCCCGGTAGTCCTGTTGATACCGATATTCTCGGGTCGGCTAATGTTCACATTGTTCTCAAAGACGGAGATATTGCCTATTACATCGGTTGTATATCTGTGATAAATGGCAGTATTAAGAGACATTTTTTCAAAATCATAAATAGACCCAATTTCATAAGAATCTGTGAACTCTGGTAAAAGATCCGGATTACCCCTGCGGATGCTGAAATTATTTCGAATATTATTGAAAGGATTCAGGTCTCTAAGTCCTGGTCGATAAATTCTTCTCGAGTAACCGGCCTGGACAGAGATATTGTTTCTTAATTTATATGAGGTGTGTACACTTGGGAAAAAATTTGTATAATTTCGGTCATTAGATTCATCAGTATTGACCAAATAGGTGTTGATCTCTGTATTTTCAACTCTCATACCCAGTTTCAACCCCCATTTATCCTTTTCATATGCTGTGGTGCCATATAATCCTAGAACACCCTGGTAAAATTCAAACGTATTTGTTTGCGTCGAATCGGTAATAAATTCATCCCCGACAAGGTTTTCTACAGCAAAATCATTTCCAACATCATTTATTAGGTATTGTCCACCAGTTTCAATGGTAAAAACTTCTGCTATTGGCCTGGTGTAGTCAAGCTTATAGGTATAAGTTCCTAATTTGTAGTTTGTAAATGTCTTTTGTGTAAGATCATAGATCGAAGCACCGGAAGTTGTCGTATTGTCAAAATCAGACGACTGATCCTTTCCAAAAAATCTTCCCACTGCTGAAACGATCAAATCATGGTCTTCATGATCTTCAAAATCTCGTTTATATTGAAGGTCAAATTGATATTTTGGATTAATAGCTTCAGTTGTTTCTGTACGTACCCATTCAGATAATGTAGCTTGATTTCCCCCACTTACCATACTGTAGTTGGTCTTTGAAGGTTGTTCTTCTATTTCCAAAGCAAAGCTCCCCGATAGTGTAATAATGTTCAGATCATTGATGTAATAGTCTGAACCTAACATGATGTTATAATACTTTTCATTCCTGTATTCATTACCTGACGAGTAAATTGTAGTATCGCTAAGAAGATTACTGTTGACGATAGAGGTTTCATTGGGTAGCTTGTTTGTTCCCACTCCCATTTGTGTAAATAGATTGAATTTTTCAGTCCTGTGATTCAGACTAAACCCAACACTGTGATTTCTTGGTATACCGCCATTAAGCGAGACTGATCCATTTGTTCCTTTTTTGTCTTCTTTTTTGATGATGATGTTGATGATTCCTGACGTACCTTCAGCATCATATTTGGCCGAGGGGTTGGTAATTACCTCTACACTTTCAATCATATCAGCGGTAATGCTGCCTAACCCACTTCCGTCGTCACCTGTTAAAACCGATGGTTTTCCATTGATTAGGATCTGAACACCCGAGCTACCTCTTAAGCTTACAACCCCTTCGATGTTGACGTTAACAGAAGGTACATGATTTAAAACATCCAGAGCACTACCTCCGGCATTGCTAAGGTCAGCCCCTACATTAAAAACCCTTTTGTCTAACTTGAATTCAGTACTTGATCTTTCTCCTTCGACTACAATCTCTTCCAATTGCCTGTTATCAGAGGAAAGGTTGATGGTGCCAAGATTTATTTGGCCATTGGAGATATTTAAATTCCTGATAGTCCTCTTTTGAAATCCGATAAAGCTGATTTCAACGTAAAAATCTGAGGCGGATGTGGTGAGTGAAAAAGTCCCTGTTGGTGAGGTAGTAGCACCGGTAATTGGCTTGTCATCTGCTGAATTGATGATAGCGACCGTCGCGAATTCGACAGGTGAATCAGAGTCTGATTCTACGACCTTGCCACTTATGGTGACATTACCGGATTGGGCAAACAATTGGGTAGTGAGAAAAAGTCCGAGCAGATATTTTGAGAGCCTCAGCATAATTCAATTTTGGTTTAATATGCTACAATGATATAAGTGAATTCTGAAGAGATTTTAAGCAAACGCAGATGTTTAATTAATTTCTTCCATGTTTGTTTTGACAAATTTCATCATCTCCACATCCCTAGCTCCCAGATCAAACATTAAATTGTATAGCCCGAAAAATGTTCGGTTCATATAGATAAAATGTCTGGATCCTCTGTTTCCATTCATTTTTCTTAATTCCGTTCTACGGGCATAATCTTCACCCAAAGCAGAAATTTCTTCAAAAAATTGGTGGTCTGTGAAGCTAAATGTTTCATGCTGGAGTGGCTTCACAAACAAGGAAAGTATGGAGTGAAACATCTCACTGAAAAATGCTATCTCTTGAGAGGTATCACCTTTTTTCAGGATTTCCAACTCATATAGCAACTCCATGAATCTTTGCTGGTTATTTAGTCCTTCGGGGGAAGCTAATTCAAAATAAGGGTTGTAAAAATCTTTCGGCAGATGTTTGATGCACCCAAAATCAAGGGCAAGCAGGGTGCCTTTTTGGTCTACCAGGAAATTTCCCGGATGGGGATCGGCCTGGACCATACGCAACTTGTGGATCTGAAACATATAAAAATCCCATAGTGCCTGACCAACCTGGTCCGCCAATTTTGGATTTTTGTTGACTTTGGCAAATTCTGAGAGATGCAATCCATCCATCCAGTCCATCGTGATGATCCGGCTGGATGACAAATCTTCGTAATACTTTGGAAATGCAATGTTCTCAAGCTCATGGCAAGCTTCTGCAATGATCTTGCTCTGGGAAACTTCCAGGGTATAGTCTGTTTCTTCCAGGAGCTTATTCCGAACTTCCTCAAAGTACTGATCAGATCCCTCTCCTTTGATATTAAACATTTTCATGGCGATGGGCTTGACCAAAGCCAGGTCGGATGAAATACTATCAGCCACTCCCGGGTATTGAATCTTCACTGCTAGTTTTTTTCCATCTTTTTCCGCCATATGAACCTGCCCGATACTCGCAGCATGGACGGAGCTTGGAGTAAATGAATCAAATATTTCGTCAGGTCCCTGACCAAAATACTTGCGGAACGTCTTGACAACCAATGCGGGTGATAAAGGAGGTACTGAGAATTGTGATAATGAGAACTTTTCTACATTGGCCCTGGGCATGATGTTTTTGTCCATGCTCAGCATTTGAGCCACTTTTAGTGCACTTCCTTTAAGACTTTTAAGTCCATCGTAGATATCGTCAGCATTCTCCAGGTCAAGCACTTCTTTGGCCTCCTCCTTGCTCTTTGTTAGTCTATTCCCATAGTATTTAGCATAATTGATACCTACTTTAGCTCCTGTAGAAAAGATCTTGGAAGCTCGCTTTATCTTGGAAGTTGGAATATTGTCTATGGTCTCCATCAGTTACTTCTTGATAATTTCTCCCTAAATAAAAACTTTGTGAAATCGATGATGCTTTCGAGTGGCTGGGTATTGATAAGTTCAAAGCTGGCTTTTAAACTTTTCTCAATGAATAGATCAGTTTTCTCAAAATCCGGAGAATCATCACTTATCCAGTACTTAAGGGTAGCCAATAGCTGGCCCCAGGCCATTTCCTTCAATCCTTTTTGTTTGATCTTATCCAAATCTTCATTCTTGAAGTTGATGGTTTCGACACCTATGTTGTCTATATAAGTGATGAAATGGGATCTTAATCTTTGGAGCACCTTCACAGGCTCCATGCCAGATTCATTTTTAAGCACCAGGATTACGTAGCTTCTGTTTTCCTTCAGGATTTCAAAAAAGATATAGTAAAAGCTTAACAGCTTGTTTTTAGCATCGTACTCAGTATACAGCTTGTCCTTTTCTAATATGCTGACGGTTTGTTCAAAAAAGCCTTCAAATACAGTTTGTTTAATTGCAGTGAACGAGGCAAAATGCTTATAAATTTCAGATTCTTTAATTCCGAGAATACCAGCAAACTGGTACATGCTTTCGGGATCATCGTGATTTTTTAGTAGATAGTCAATGTATGCCTGGATAATCTCTGCCTTTCCTGGCTCCTTTTTCACTGTTGTCTTGATATTACTTTTCTTAGCCATGATCAATAATGATTAATTGTATCGATGGCACAACTGGGTGTATAAGAGAAAGGTTTAGAAAATTGAATATTAATTTGATACCACTAAATGTGGGTTTTATACCCTCATCAATGACTCCAGGAAGCCCATGATCTCACCTTTGGTTTTCACGATCAGGATGGGAATATCACTGTCTTTCAATGCCAACTTTTCTGCCATGGAGCCAATGAGAAATGCAGATGCAGATGTCCTGCCTTTGGATCCAACGATAATCAGGTTAGCATCGACTTTCTTGCCATACGCATAGATTAGATCAGCTGGTTTGTTGGATTCGTTGAGGATGTATTCACAGGGAGCTTCCAGTGTGAGCTTGTTCTTTTGAAGAAATGTCTTGCAATCAGTTTGCGCATGCTTCTTCATGATTTCAGAAAATTCCTGGAAAGATTTTCCAGTCTTGGTGTATCCTACCGGAACATTATATACGTGCGAAAAACAAATCTCAGCACCTGCTTTTTCAGCAATTTCTTCTGCCTGCTTTATGGCCATCATGGAATGCCGGGAAAAATCAATTGGAACCATCACTTTTTTGATTGCAGGCTGATAGTTTTCCGTCACGAATAGCAAAGAGCATGGGCTGACACGGGCAATGTGACTGGAGACAATTCCTGAACCCTTAAGGTTTTGCTTCCTACCCATTAGGATCAGGTCAACATTTTTAACCCTGGATATTTTCAGAATCTTATTGATGGTGTTTCCCTCCCGAACAATGTAGTCCAGCTCAATGTCAGTGTTTTTAAAATATTTCTCAACCTTACTCTTGATATCCTCCATGATGCTTTCGTCCAAAGGGGCCATAAGATCAGGGAATTTTTCAAGTAAATCCGGCGGAAGCTCAAGGTTCTTTGCCACGTGTACAAATAAGATTCGTTCGAGGGGTATCAGTTTGGAAATCATGGCAGTATACTGAATGATATACTCATCCATTTCTGTGAGATCCAATGCTACCAATGCAATTTTGAACGATTTATGACGAGGCTCCATAATTAGTGTTTGAATATTTCAAGCTTGGACTTCCTGTAAGAGGACAGATTTCTAATCCTACCTATTACAGGTATAACCTTTTCAGTAAAAATATGATAATAATGGTTTTTAGCTTTCATGACCACTGATTATTTAAGTACTAAAAGTGGTAAAGGACTGTGAAAGATCATCTTTTCAGTCAGACTTTCATGAAAGATGGATCTGATGTAGCTATAGCTCTTAGGTAGCACAGCAATCAGTCCGATGTCATTCTGGGTACAATATTGAATAATACCTTCTTCAATGTTGTTGTTGAAAGTAAAACTAAAAGAGGTCCCCTTTTTCTTGAATTGCCCGCGCATGAGTTCCCTGTTTTTCAGTTCGCCTGGAGTCATCATCTTCTCATCCCTGTTGAGGGTGATCACATCGATGTCCAGCTTTAGTTTTTTAGCTACCTCGATCAAAAAGGAAAGCTGGGCATAGTCAGTTTTCATGCTGTAGTCGCAGGCAAGACCTGCTTTTTTTATGCCGCTGATGCTGGAGTTGTCAGGGATCACCAAAACTGGTATGTTCACGCTTTTGATGATTTTGGCGGTCTTTGTTCCCCAAAGCTCTCCAAACCCCTTGGCTCCTTTGGTAGCCATGATGATCAAATCCACATTTTCTTTAGTGGCGGTTTTTACAATATTTTCAACTGAGATTCCCAATTCTTTCCGGCATTTGAATGTAATGTCCTTTAGTGTTGGATGCTTTTTTTCCAGGTCATGGAGGTTTTTTTCGGCTTTGCCTTCTATCTGGCGTAATAAGGTTGTGCTTGTGCCTTCCGTGTTGATGGGCCGGTGATATACATGATATACCAGCATCTTGTAGTTAAACTTTTTTGCAAAATCGATTGCCTGATCCAGGGCTTTACTGGCCCGGGGAGAAAAATCGGTCGGAAAGAGAATGGTCTTTTGGTCCTTCATAGCATTATCATTTGTAAACTGTATAGCCTCACTTTTATTAACGAAAACAAGGTATGGCGTGGTAAGCCCTTTGAATATGACCTGTATTTGAAGGAAATATGATTTTAGTCAATGAAGGTAGAGGATGAGTAAGATCTATCTTACCTTACTCAGGTAAAAGCCGAAATTGAAATTATAAGCGTTTATCCTGGTGGTGACAGCTTCAGAAGGGCCATTGGTAATGCCATCACTGTAAGTATATCTGAAATTGGTAAAAAACTCCCGGTTACCAAATATCCTGAAGTTCATACCTGCTTGTAAGACTCCGCCAAATAAATTATATCTCATAAAGATGGTGTCTATGTAGGTCTCGTTAGGAGGGTTCCCGGGATTATTATCTACAACCGCAAAAAAGCTTGCATTGCGGATAAAATCGTTATGCATTCCAAAACCCAGTGAAGGTCGTAGCATACCAAAAGGAAAGGTGTACTTAAAGAGTAATTCACCTTGAAGTCTGTGATTCATCACATCCAGCTCGTAGTAGTTGTTATAGGTGCCTTTGTAATCATTCTTTCCATAAAGTAAAAGTGCCTGTACTGACATTCGGTCATTAATGAAAGCAAGTACAAAATCTACCTGGATTCCGCAATTGAAATTCTGATTATCCTCATAAGTGAAATTTGAATAGAATTCTTTATCAAAGCTCAGACTGGACTTGCTAATACCAATTACTGGTGCGATGTAAATCTGTGGAGGACCAATTCTCTTCTCATAAACAATACATTCATATTCATCGCAGACATAGTTATGGTAATTTCTGGTGAGTTTAATCAATGACTTATTAGAAAAGTCAGCTTGCTCTACTTGAGGTTGTATTTCCATACAATCTGCAAAAGCTACCTTGAGTTTCCGGACATGGAAATATGGATCATGCTGAGAAGGATCACTCCAATCGGATGCCTCTTCTTTCTGAAGTTCGATGGTTTCACCATCGGCATTTTCAATGACATAGAAATAGTGCTCATTATCCCGATACAAAAAAAGGTCCGAAATCCCATCTACTAGAAACTCTACAAACACATGCCTTTTTACACTATCAACATAGATATTTTTGGATAGGTAATACCTGCCATCAAGGAACTGATATGATTGGATGTCTTCAGGTAAATACTTTACAGGTTTTGATGGCTTGTCGGATTTGAATTGACAGTTGCTGAAATTTCCTATACCACTTCTGTCATTGATCAATCCATGAATCGTATCATTTTCTAAAGTGATGTAAAAGCCGGGTTGGTAGTTGGTCTGACTCAGGCATTTAAGAGATAAAAGTAAAATCAGTGAGAATAGGGTATATGTTTTAACAAGCATAGGGCGTGGTTAATGGAGTTACAGGTAACTTATTTATAATATGAAGTATTTGCAAATGTGAGAGAGATTAATACATCCTTAGACCTATTACAGTTAGTTTTATTGAGATTTTTTCTTAACTTCATCTCCTCACCCCGCGGTAAATTCTCACAACACTTACTTATTATTCTATGAAAGATGCTTCGATCTCCGCTATGCGCAGAAGGTTATTCCTTAAACAAACCTTTGCAGGCTCTGCTGCTGCTATGGTATTTCCCGCCTGGGCCTCTGCCGAGGAAAATAAATCATTTCCTGACTTGTGTCGGCACCTGGCGGAAAAGTCACCTGCTGAGGAGGCCTACTGGGAGATGGTCAAAAAGCAGTTCCCGGTGAGCGGACATACGATGATGGTAAATGCGGCTAACCTCTGTCCGAGTCCCCATTTCGTCAATGAACAGGTCAATGCTTCTTTTGCCGGGCTGGAAAAAGACCTTTCTTTTCAATATCGTGCTGCGTTTTCGGAGGAGCGAAGCCTGGCTCTGCAAAAGCTGGCCGATTTCCTACATGTTTCAGAATCCGAAGTGGGTATTACCCGCAACACTTCAGAGAGCAACAACATCATAGTGCACGGGCTGGATCTGAAAAAGGGTGATGAGGTAGTACTGTGGGAGCAAAATCATCCCACCAATGGTATTGCCTGGGAGGAGCAGGCCAAAAGATTCGGATTTAAAGTGAAGTGGGTTGCACTTCCTACCACTCCTGCTTCTATAGCGGAGCTGATCCAACCTTTTGCAGATGCGATCACTTCCAAGACACGGCTGCTTTCTTTCTCACATATCTCCAATGTATCCGGTCTTGCACTTCCGGCGAAGGAGCTGTGTATGCTGGCAAAAGAAAAGGGAATACTCAGCATGGTAGACGGTGCCCAGTCATTTGGGGTGATAGATATCGATTTGCAATCTATTGGCTGCGACTTCTATACGGGCAGCATGCACAAGTGGTTGATGGGCCCATTGGAAAATGGCGTGGTTTACATGCGAGGTGATGTGAAGGACCAGGTCTGGCCCAGCGTGGTGGGTGCCGGATGGAAACCTGATAGCACTTCTGTGGATGCAAAATTTTGTGTCCTGGGTCAGCGAAATGATACTACAGCATCGGCTATTAGCAACATCCTGGATTTTCATATGGCCATTGGCAAAAAACAGATCAATGAACGGAGCACTCAGATCAATACGTACCTAAAGCAGCAGCTAAAGGCGGGTATCCCTCAGGTACAGTTCGTGACTCCTGTAGACGAAGCATTGAGCGCCGGAGTCACCATCATCAGGATCCCGGATACTGATTCGGCAGCCATTTACAATAAGCTCTACAGTGATTATCAGATTGCCTGTGCACCTACTGGGGGATTGCGCTTTTCGCCTCATATCTACAACACGCTGGCCGACATGGATCGGATTGTAGAGGTGTTGACCGAGGTGGTATAGCCAACCAGCACCCTACCCGCAGACTACAAAAGCTTTTTGGAGTGTCCGAATCTTCATTGATTATATTAAAAATCTTAATGAAGACCTTATTTTTCAATAAAATCCAAGTATTCCTGAGGTGAGTAAATCCGTATACTGGATGAAAAAGGTTTATAATCTTTAATGTTTCTGGTAACGAAATAATCCAGGTTATTTGTTAGCGCTGTATAATATTGAATGGCGTCTTCTTTATCTCTAAATTTTGAATGAAGAGCATCCAGAACCATCTTTTTACCTGCTGAAATAACCTCACAAATGTCAATGAATTGAAAAATGATTTTCTCAAATTGGGAGAGTTTACTTGCTTCTGACAGATAGATTAATTTTGAAATTGAACTTTCAGAAATATATGGAATGATTTTGCCGGCAGATACCAAAGAAACTAACTCGCTGGATATTGAATAATGAGGTTCTCTCTTAGAAACAATGTCAAAGGCTACATCAGTGTCTATAAATACGTTAGGAATACTTTTTGTTGACATAATTTTTGATCAGTTCCTTATCACTTTTCTCAGCAGTTTGTGTTTTTGCCTGATTACCGAGAGTCTTAAGCAGCTCCGATGCAGCTTTTTGTCTTTCGTTTCTTAGCGGTTGTGGGGAATCATCTTCAAATACCTCTTCAAATAGCCTGGAGACCGATACGCTTCTCTCCTTCGCCACTTTCTTGGCCTTTTCTATGATGGATTTATTGACTGTCAGTGTCAACTTGGTTTTCATGGTGCACGTGCTTTTAGTAAAGATACGTATTATCATTAAATGAGTTTATATATACAGCTTTCCTTAGTTTGTCTAATCCACCCCGCAGACTACAAAAGTTTTCAAGTAATCCACTTTATCGAATTGATTAATTGAATACAATTAATCTAAATATCATATTTGGCTACTCATAAATTTTTGTAGTCTGGCCAACCCTATCCCCAATTTATCCACATCCCCTCGCAAGCCCAGCCGCATTGACTAATTTTAGCCCATGCCCGAAGCACCCTTTCACATCTACCGATCTTCTGCTGGCTCAGGCAAGACCTTTACTCTCTCGCGGGAATACCTGAAGCTGGCCCTTACCCGGCCCGGTGCGTTCCGCAAGATCCTGGGAGTCACCTTCACCAACAAGGCCTCGGAAGAGATGAAGCGCCGCATCATCGACTACCTGAAAGATATCGCCGCTGGCAACACCAACCCCATGACCGGGGAGCTGCTCGAAGCACTGGGTGTCAGTGCAGAGGCATTACAGCAAAAGGCTGCTTCCACTCTTACGGATATTCTACACAACTATGGCCGGTTCTCCGTCGTCACCATAGACAGCTTCTTCCACCAGGTGATCCGGTCTTTTGCCCGCGAGATGGGGCTGCAGGGTACCTTCACCATCGACCTCGACCTCGACAAGGTCATGCAGCAGGTTATCGACCAGATGCTGCTCGAGATCGGGGAGGAGGAACACAAGCAGCTCAGAGCCTGGCTGTCGCAGTTTGCCGAACAAAAAGTAGAGGAGGGACAGAGCTGGGACTTCCGGCGCGACATCGCCTCCCTGGCCAGAGAGATCCTGCGAGATGATTTCAAACAGCATGCTTCGTCAGAACTCCAGCTGAGTGCCCAGCCGGAATTCTTCGAGAACTTCAGGAAAGAACTCAACCAGCGCAGATACAAGTTTGAGAACCATGTAAAAGGCATTCATAAAGAAGTGGATCAGTACCTGTCTAAAAACCAGATCGATCCCAAGGACTTTAGCAGGGGGATGAGCGGCCCGCTGGGATTGTTCTACAAGGTCACCCAAAATGACGACCCAAAAAGGCAATACGAAATATCCGGTCCGCGCCGGGAGGCCGCTGAGGACAAAGGCAAGTGGCTGACGAAAGCCAATATGGGCAATGCAGTCCTCCACCAGGCGTTGGACGAGCTGATCCTTCGCAGGTACCAGGAGCTGATTTCATTTATCGATAAAAACCTGGTGGAGTACGTGTCTGTGCTGGAGGTGCAGCGCTATCTCTACACCTTCGGTATCCTGGCGGAGATCAACCGATACCTTACTAAATACCGGGAAGAGCAGGACGTGATGCTCATTGCAGACCTGCCTGACTTTCTGCGGCAGATCATTCACGATAGTGAGACGCCCTACATCTACGAGAAGATCGGCTCCATTTTCAGCCATTACCCGATCGACGAGTTTCAGGATACCAGCGTATTCCAGTGGAACAATTTTAAACCTCTTGTGAAAAACTCTACCGATGAAGGGGAGTTTAGTATGATCGTGGGGGATGTGAAGCAGTCGATCTATCGGTTTCGTGGCGGGGACTGGGAGCTGTTTCAGCACCGCGTAAAATCCGAAAT
>JAHCMM010000089.1 GCA_019192515.1 Cyclobacteriaceae bacterium SS2 | reverse complement strand
GGTATTTTACCAGGGCAATGATGTGAATGCTGCTTTGGGCATCACTGTCCTGGGGAGTAAAATCATAGTTTCTGTTAGCCCGAATGTGCTGGTATTCACAGATGAGGATGGGGACGATAAACCTGAAAAGAAAGAAGTCTTATTCAGTAATATTGGTGGTGAGCAGCATGACCATGCCGTACACGCCTTTGTTTTTGGGCCTGATGGAAAGCTTTATTTCAATATGGGGAACGCGGGTGGTCAACTCGCTGATAAACATGGAAATATAATCCGTGATGCAACGGGTAAAGAAATCATTGACAATGGAAAGCCATACCGTGAAGGCATGATCTTCCGAACTGATTTTGTTGCCTCATCTGTAGAAGTGTTGGGGCATAATTTCAGAAACCCCTACGAAGTAACCGTTGACTCATATGGTAATATGTGGCAGTCAGACAATGATGATGATGGTAATAAAGGCGTCAGGATCAATTTCATTGTGCCATACGGAAACTATGGCTACAGAGATGAAATGACAGGTGCCAACTGGAGAGTTCGCCGGTCTGGTATGCATGAGGAGATCCCGCTACGTCACTGGCACCAAAATGATCCTGGTGTTATTCCAAACTTATTGCAAACAGGTGCAGGATCACCAACAGGAATCGTATTCTACGAAGGGAATTTACTGCCAAAACCTTTTCAGCATACTATTATCCATACAGATGCAGGTCCGAACGTGGTCCGGGCCTACCCTACTCAAAAATCAGGTGCCGGATACACAGCTGAGATCAAGAATATCATGAAGGCCAGATCTGATCAATGGTTCAGGCCGGCAGATGTATGTGTAGCTCCTGATGGGTCTCTTTTTGTGGCAGACTGGTATGATCCCGGTGTAGGTGGGCACCAGGTTGGAGATCAGCTACAAGGGCGGGTTTATAGAATCGCTCCTAAAGACACCCCATACAAAGTCACTCCTCCAATTCTGGAAACTCCGGAAGATGCAGTAGAAGCCTTACAAAGCCCTAATATGGCCACCAGGTACCTGGCATGGACCAAGCTGAAAGACTGGGGGAAAGCTGCCGAACCGGCCCTAAAAGCACTTTATGATGGTGGTGAGAACCACAACAAGGCAAGAGCACTTTGGCTGTTGGCTCAAATTGAAGGTAAGACCTCGGAATATATTCAACTTGGACTGAAAGAATCCAACGAAGACCTCAGGATCACAGCTTTAAAAATCGCCCAGTCATTCGATACCGGTGAACTAAAATCCTATCTCACCCAACTTCAAGACGATCCTTCTGTTCAGGTGCAAAGAGAGATTTTGACGGCTTTGAAGAAGATCCCTTCAGATGAAGCTATTGAGTTATGGGTCACTATGGCTCAAAAATATCCGGTTGGGGACCGTTGGTACCTTGAGACCCTTGGTATTGTGAGTGACCAGGCCCCGGATAAATACCTGGCTGCCTGGAAAAAAGCTGCGGGTGACTCCTGGAACTCTGACGCCGGACGCGATATCGTATGGAGATCCAGAGCAGGATCTTCACTGCCAATGCTAACTCAGTTGATCAGGAATGCTAGCATTTCTGAGAAAGACTTAAACCGATATTTCAGGGCATTTGATTTCATTGAATCTCCTCAAAAAGAAAAAACGCTGATTGCCCTGCTTGATGGTGAACATCCCATGAAAGGCACAATCAATCAGCTTGTATTGAATCATGTTGCTCCAGCTTCTGTAACTACTTCTCCAAAGCTCAAAGGGGTTTTGGCTTCAGCTTTGAACGAAGTAAAAGGTACGGAACAGTATATTGACTGGGTAAGGAAATTTGAGCTCACGGATCAAACCCCAGAACTTGAAAGGCTCTACCTGGCTGATCCTAATAGCAGTATGGGAATTGCGGCTGCAGGCTTGCTGCTGGAAATCAAAGGGTTGGATTATTTCAAACAACAGTTGAAGTCCGGTGATCAGTCGGTGGTAAATAACACAATTGCTGTAATGTCCAATACCGGAGGAAACCAAACATGGAACCTGCTTAGAGATATTGCTTTTGATGAAAATGAGGATCTGGCTTTGAGGAAAAAAGCGGTTGCAGCTATGGGAAAAGGATGGTCTGCTGAGAGCAAGCTCCTTGATATGCTTGTAAAAAATGAGATACCCGAGCAGTTTGTGGAAATAGCCGCAACATCGCTTATGAGTGCTATCAAAGGCAGTGTGCGAGAAGAAGCCGCTAAGTATTTGTCACTTCCTGAGGGTGAAAGCCTACCTCCTGTTGAAGAGCTGGTGGCTTTATCAGGATCACCGCAAAACGGTAAAGTTGTTTTTGATCAGTATTGCCAGACCTGCCACCAGGTAAATGGAGCTGGCACCCAATTCGGGCCCAACTTATCTGAGATTGGCAATAAGTTGAGTAAAGAAGGGTTGTATGCGGCAATCCTCTACCCTGATGCTGGCATCAACTTTGGATACGAGGGTTTTGTAGTGGAAACCAAATCCGGCGACGTCGCCGTTGGTTATATCTCCAGCAGAACCGAAGATGAAATTGAGCTTACCATGATGGGCGGCATTAAATCCACCTACAAAAGGTCAGATATTGCCTCCATAAAAGAGATGGAAAACTCCCTCATGACTTCCGGGCTGCATCGTGCCATGACCAAAGAACAAATAGTTGACCTGGTGACTTACCTGAGTCAATTGGGGAAAGAACCCAGTTAACAGAAGATTCTGGGATTTATATAGAGTCTACTGATATTAATGGAATTTTCAGCAGCTTCTGCCTAGTGAGAATCCCTTTTCACTTCGTCGCTGGATCCACCTCTCAGAAAGTCAAGGTCAGCTCCTAAATTGGCTTGTTGTACATGGTCGATATAGAGCTGAACATAGCCACGGCCATAACCCAGGTCGTAAGGCTTCCAGTTCTTTCTACGCTCTTCCAGATCTTCGTCGGAAACGTGCAGATGGATTTTTCGATTGGGAACGTCAACCTCAATCAGATCTCCATCCTGGACCAATGCAAGTACACCTCCCGCAGCTGCTTCCGGAGAAGTGTGAAGGAATACAGTACCAAATGCAGTGCCACTCATACGGCCATCAGAAATACGTACCATATCAGTCACGCCCGCATCGAGCAATTTCTTCGGCATACCCATGTTTCCTACTTCTGCCATTCCAGGATAACCTTTTGGTCCTACATTCTTGAGCACCAATACGCTATCTTTATCTGCCGGTAGATCAGGGTCATTGATTTTAGCATGGAAATCTTCTATGGTCTCAAAAACCACAGCCTTCCCTTTATGGACCATGAGTTCCGGAGTAGCTGCAGATGGTTTGATGATTGCACCATCTTTGGCCAGGTTCCCTTTTACTACAGCCAGACCAGATTCGGTTTTGAAAGGCTTTTTAAGGTTTGCAATGATCTCATCATCATAACATACGGCATCCTTTACGTTTTCCTCAACGCTCTTGCCAGTTACTGTTACAATGTCTTTGTGGATCTTAGAAAGCAATTCTTTCATGACAACAGGCAGACCTCCTGCATAATAGAATTCTTCCATCATATATTTTCCTGATGGCTGAATATTGGTCAGCAAAGGAATGTTTTTCGATAGATGATCAAAATCCTCCAAGTCAAGGTCTACCCCTATTCTGCCGGCAATGGCCAGCAAATGAACCACAAAGTTAGTTGACCCGCCGATGGCTGCATTTACCATGATCGCATTCTCAAATGCTTTTCTGGTCAGCACTTTAGAAAGTCGCAGGTCTTCATTGACCATGTCTACTATTCGTCGGCCAGACATGTGTGCCAGTACCTTTCGTCTTGAATCAGAAGCGGGGATGGCAGCATTGGTGGGTAATGAAACTCCTAATGATTCTACCATACATGCCATCGTTGAGGCTGTACCCATCACAGCACAGTGTCCGCTGCTTCGGCACATGGCGGCTTCACCTTCCAGCATGTCTGCTTTATTCATATCGCCCTTTCTGTAAGCTTCGCTGAAACGCCAGATATCAGAAGTTGCAATTTTTCTTCCACGGTAATTTCCATTGAGCATTGGCCCACCGGAGACAAAAATGGTTGGAATGTCCACACTAGCCGCTCCCATGAGTATTGACGGAGTGGTCTTATCACATCCACCGAGGAGCACAACCCCATCGATTGGATTC
>JAHCMM010000088.1 GCA_019192515.1 Cyclobacteriaceae bacterium SS2 | reverse complement strand
ATTGGAAGAACTGAATGGTAAGCTCATACCCATGGCTTCTATAGCGGTAGACATGGTATTGGCAGTGTACNTACCACCACATGCTCCGGGACCAGGAATACTGTTTTTGATCACAGCTTTATAGTCTGCATCCGAGATGTTGCCTCGTAGTTTTTCACCGTAAGCTTCAAAGGCTGAAATGATGTTCAGATCCTCACCATTTAGTTTGCCGGGTCTTACAGTACCACCATAAACCAGTATAGAGGGTCTGTCCAGTCTGGACATCCCGATCATTGCACCGGGCATATTTTTGTCACACCCTACAATGGAGATCACTCCGTCATAGAATTGTGCCTGTACCACTGTTTCGATAGAGTCAGCAATTACCTCTCTTGACACCAAAGAATATTTCATTCCTGTGGTACCATTAGACATTCCATCACTTACCCCAATGGTATTGAAGATAAGTCCGACGAGGTCAGCTTCCCGTACGCTCTTCTTCACCTGGTGAGCCAGGATATTGAGGTGCATGTTGCAGGGGTTGCCTTCAAATCCGGTACTTACTATACCGATTTGAGCTTTGTTGAAGTCTTCGTCAGTTAGACCGGCAGCATACAATTGTGCCTGTGCGCCGGGCTGTGATGGGTCCTGTGTTAGGGTTTTGCTATACTTATTTAATTCACTCATGGGTTAAACAATGGTCAGTCCTTGGTATTCGTCAAATTTTACTTTTTGCTGGTACATCAGATGGAGGTCAAAGCCAATAGACTCTTCCCAGTCCCTCTTGAAGGGCTCACCATTGATGGAGTCGATGGCTGTTACTTCAGAGGCAGTACCACAGAAGAAGGCATGATCTGCCTTATATATTTCTTCTGGCTTAATGTCTTTTTCCACTACTTTGACATGCAGGTCTGCTGCCAGTTCGATGATGGTTTTACGGGTGATGCCCGGGAAGATATTCCCCAGCTTAGGCGTATATAGCTTTCCGTCTTTTTCGTAGAAGATGTTGCTGCCGGGACCTTCAGAGATAAATCCATTGTGGTCGAGTAAAATGGCCTCATCATATCCCAGGTGTTTGGCTTCTGCTGTGGCCAGAGTAAATGCAGCATAATTGCCAATGATCTTGGCATCAATAGGTATCGACTTTGGAGATGGCTTTGTATAAGAAGAAACCATCACATTGAGTGGCTCAATGCCCGGGTACTTGGCCCATTTCCAGGCGGTCATAAATATGTGGATATGATTGGACGGGGAAAGCATCATATTGGGGCCGGCAAAAACCAACGGGCGAATATACGCATTGGTTAGGTTATTCCTGGTGATCAATTCATATGCAATGTGAATCAACTCATCGATGGAATAGGGGATCTTCAGGTGGATCTTTTCGGCAGACTGCTTCAGCCTTTCGAAATGCTCCTTAGGTTTAAAGATGTTGAACCCGTTCCCATTGTTGTAGGACCGCAACCCCTCAAACACGCCGGTGCCGTAATGCATCGTCTGGTCAAAGAGGCTTGCTTTTGCATCTTTGGCCTTGATCCACTTACCGTCTAAAAATACTTCTGTTTTACTATCGTAGTACATAACAAAAAACGCCATCCTTGTAGGAATGGCGCTTAATAATGTCTTTAAGGATTATTTACAATATCACCATTCCCCTTGCATTCGTGTGACGACCACAAGCGTAATAATAGGAGTAATGACAATATTTAAAATGTTCCTGTTCATTTGTGGAGACAAAAGTAATAGAATCGATGTTAAAACAGCAAAACCACAATCATTTTTTTTGAAAGTTTGGTATTCGACAGGTTTAATCTAACTTGGTTCTTCACTACTCAATCAATCTACCCATGGAAAAATTACTTCTCTTATCATTTATTGTATTGCTTTCAAGTATGCTCAGCCAGGCCCAGGATAAACCCGCCAGGTTTATTGTCATCGGAGCACACCCGGATGACTGTGATATTGATGCTGGGGCCACTGCAGCGTTGCTTGCCTCTATGGGACATGCTGTGAAATTCGTATCTGTTACAAATGGTGATGCAGGACATCAAAGCATGGGAGGAGGGATACTTGCCAAAAGAAGGATGGAAGAAGCAAAGGAGTCTGCCAGGAGATTAGGGATTGCAGAATATGAAGTATTGGACAACCATGATGGTGAACTGACTCCTAACCTGAATGTACGCCTACAGATAATCCGAAAGATCAGGGAGTGGGATGCAGATGTGGTGATTGCGCCCAGACCAAACGACTACCACCCTGATCACCGATACACAGGTGTGCTGGTGCAGGATGCAGCCTATATGGTAGCTGTCCCCAATGTAGCCCCCGATACTCCACCACTCAAGAAGAATCCTGTGTTTCTATATACCCATGATATATTTAAGTCTCCTGAACCCTTTAGGCCTGATATTGCAATAGGAGTGGATGAAACCTTTGAAAAGAAAATCAACGGGCTGGACGCACATGTGTCACAGTTCTATGAGTGGCTACCCTGGATAGGTGGTTACCTGGATGAAGTTCCAGAGGGTGCTGAAGCCAGAAAAAAATGGTTGACCGAAAGATGGCCTGCCACGATTTCTCCTGAGACCAGGAAATCTCTGGAGAAATGGTACGGTCCTAAGAAAGCGGCTACCATCAAAGTAGCTGAAGCATTTCAGATCTGTGAGTATGGCAAGCAGCCTACTGAAGAAGAGATCAGGATGTTGTTTCCGATGTTGAAGAAGTAGTCAAATTTTAAAATCATAGATCTTTTCAATGTTCTTCCTGTTTATCGAAGGAGGCATGGATCGTAGTAACAGATTCCGTAAGTTGATGAGAGCCGGGTTTTCAAGCTGACCGATCTTTCCCAGGGTCCAGGAGCGGTTGACGATTTGATGAGTTCGCTTAAGTCGCCTTCTTTCAAAATCTGTAAAGGCCCTGGCGACAGTCCGTCCGTTTTTGATACAATCTGCAAGTATTACAGCATCTTCTATGGCCTGGCAGGCTCCCTGTCCCATGTTAGGTGTGGTAGCGTGAGCAGCATCTCCAATGAGTACCAGGTTGTCTTTTGCAAATCGGGGGATCGGTTTTAGGTCAATGATGTCATTGAAAATGATGGTGTCAGGGTTTGTGTCCCGGATCAATGCTGGAATTGGAGCATGATAATCTGAAAAAGTATTAATCAGGTCCTCCTTGCTGTATGATCTAAGCTCTTCTGAATTTTCCGGACCATTTTTGACAGCAAACCAGTAGACTTTTCCGTCACCTACAGGTACAATTCCAAATCTACCTGAGGGTCCCCAGGTTTCTGTGGCCTTATCAAGTGCAACTCCATCAGCTTTTTCTGCGATGCCACGCCAGCAGGTATATCCCGAATACCTGAGTTTCGATCCGGGGAATGCCCAGTCCCGGACAATAGCGTGAATGCCTTCTGCTGAGATGAGATGGTCACAAGTGATAGAATGGCCATTCTCAAATGTTACCTGGTATTGATTTCCAACCTGGCTGATCTTCTGGCTGCGAAAGCCATTCAATATATTTTCAGCTTTTAACTCTTTCAGTAAAACCTGATGCAAGGCTGCCCGATGTATGGCCACATTCGGAGTGCCATCACCAATTGAGCCTAGGTCAGTTGAAGTAATGGATTTTCCTTTGTGATCCAGGATGTCAATTTCATTTAAAGCATTACCTGCTTCAGCTATTTTTTTCTCCAGTCCAAGTACCTGATAGGCCTTCATGGCGTTTGCAGCCAACACAAGACCTGCCCCAACAGGTTTGAATTCAGGAGCAGCTTCGGCTATTAAAGCATCAATTCCATTTTGTTGAAGTCCAATGGCCATGGTAAGACCAGCGATGCCTCCACCGATGATCAGGATGGGTGTATGTTGTGATTGCATGATGATTTATTAATAAGAGCAAATTTCAACAAGCCCTGAGTATATGCCTTTTACATATGTTAAAATAATCATTGCACACCAGCACGAATTCTGCTTAAACTAACCTGAGTAGTACCCAGATAACTTGCGATGTGTTTGAGGGGGATCCTGTTGGAGATACCAGGGTACTTCTTTTCCAGTAACTCATATCTTTCAGCAGCGGAAAAGAAGCGGATTGCCTCAATCCTTCTTTGGCACTCCAGAAATGCGAAGGTGGCCATTTTCCTGCACAGGGTTTCGATGTCATGATAGCGAAGACATAGTTTCTCAAATTGATCGAAAGGGAAAGATTGAATGGTAGAGTCTTCGGTGAGCTCCATGGCTTTGTGCGATGGTTCTTTGGTAAAGAGACTTTCCAATCCGCCGAAGAATTGGCCATCCATGGCGATATAGTCAGTGATGTCGATGCCATTACGGAGATAGTATACCCTGCCTGATCCTTTGACGATGAAATGAAAATGTCGATCCACCTGGTTGAAATCGAGCAGTGAATGGCCTTTGGGATAATCATTTTGGGTGGTAATGTTTCTGAATTCATCGAGGGATTCTGATGATAGTGGAGACATGGATGAGATGAGAGAAAACATGTCCATCATGGTATGAGGTTGGTTGAGGATAAATGTAGTAGATCCAGGAAAGATTCGTGCATTTAGATCATTGTAATGAGCTTGAAAAGTTGGTCTCTAGTGGTTCTGATGCTTCATTATTCCAAGTTAATAGAATAACACTACCCAATCCTCAAGCCATTCTTCACCTTCATTCCCGGTTCGATCAATGTTACCTCTTTTCCGTCAACTGCACCCAGGATCAGACATTCACTCATGATGTTGGCTATCTGCTTGGGTGGAAAGTTCACAACAGCTATCACTTGTTTTCCAACGATGTCCTCTGGCTGGTAAAGTGTAGTGATCTGTGCCGAGGTTTTTCGAATTCCATACTCTCCAAAGTCAACCTGAATCTTATAAGCGGGATTCCTGGCTTCTTCAAATACTTCTGCCGATATCACGGTTCCCACCCGCATTTCTACTTTCATGAAGTCAGCCCAGGAGATATTGGTATTGGTTTCCATATTGAGTGATATAAAAAAGAGCCAGACAAAATGCTTGCCTGACTCTCTCTATTTAAGTATTAAAAATTATGATTTTGAAGCGATGTAGTCGTTCACCAGGTCTTCCAATACATCCAGCGGAACCGCCCCACTGGTCAGTACCACATCATGGAATTCCCGAATGTCAAACTGATCGCCCATCTTTTCCTTTGCCATGCTTCTGAGTTCGAGGATCTTCAACATCCCGATTTTATAGGCAGTGGCCTGAGATGGCATCACGATGTGGCGCTCTACCATCCTGCGGATCTCCCGATCTGTGCCTGATGTGTTATTAGAGTAATATTCAATGCCCTCTTCACGGGTCCATTTTTTTAGGTGGATTCCCGTGTCAACTACCAGTCGACATGCCCTCCAAAGCTCCATGGCTAATCTTCCATAATTTGAATATGGATTTGCGTAAAGTCCCATCTCTTTTGGGATAAACTCACAATACAGTCCCCAGCCTTCTACGTAGGCCGTGTAGCCACCAAATCTTCTGAATTTAGGGATGCCTGTAAGCTCCTGGGAGATTGTTCGGTCCATGTGGTGTCCGGGAATTCCTTCATGATAAGCCAGTGCTTCCATTTCATATTTTGGCATATTTCGGGTACTGGCCAGGTTGGCATAATAGGTGCCTGGTCTTGAGCCATCAGGTGCCGGGCTTTGATAGAAAGCTTTACCAGCAGATTGCTCTCTGAACTTTTCTACTCTTTTCACCATGATGTCTGCCTTGGGTTTGGTTAGAAATAGCTCATCAAGCCTTGCCTTCATGTTGTTGATAATGGCCTTGGCACTATCAATATACATTTCCTTACCTTCGTCGGTATCAGGATAGTAAAACTGATCATCTGCTTTCAAGTATTGAAAGAAATCCTGAAGTGATCCTTCAAATTTCACTTGTTTCATGATCTCTTTCATTTCTCCATGAATGCGAGCCACCTCATCCAACCCAATCTGGTGGATCTCTTCACCCGTCAGGTTGGTGGTCGTGGTTCTTCTCAGGGCATTGTCAAAGAATGCTGGGCCATCGGGAAACTTCCAGGCTCCGTCATCAGTTGTCGCCCTTTTTTCCTGATCTTTCAAAAAGGCGATAAGCTTTTCATAACCAGGTTTCACACCGTTGAGCAAACCGTTTTTGGCGGATTGAATAAGGGCCTCTTTTTCGCCAGTATCCAAATCAATAGCGCCTACCTTGCGGGTGAAATCTGCCAGGAGGGTGCTCGGTTCACCTTTGTCAAAAGGAGCTCCTTTCAAAATATTCTCACTATCGCCTATGACCATGGGGAAAACAAACTTTGGTGGCATGATCCCCTTTTCTTCTCTCAGTTTCAATTCCACAATCAGCTCTTCCATCAGTTTATCCACACCGTTTAGCCTGGAAATATATGCTTCAGCATCACTCTTATCAGTTATTTGATGGATGTTGATCAGGAAGGCCGGGATCTCAGCATGTGTGCCGTGCATTTGATTGACAGGGTAGTTATGATGCCTGTATTTGAAGTCCTCAATGGCTTCCTCTGCATTGGCTTTGAAAAGCTTATAGCTGATTTTTGTTTGCCCATCAAGTTTGTCAGGGTTGATTGAGTCCAGCAAGAACTGAAGCTCCTTCTTATTGATCTCCAATTCCTTTTGGGCATTTGCTTCCGACATTTCGTCCCACTTTCCATAGTCTTTCTTGATGCCCAAATAGCTTTGATACATAGGTGACCGATCCACCATCTCATCAAAGGCTTTATCAAAAAAATTATTGGCTTTTTTGGATTCAGCAGCAATTTCCTCAGGCGAATAGGCCTGATCACCGGGGCTGCATGAACCCAGTGCTATGGCAAGTGCGCCAACAGCCAGAAATTTGGTAGTAAAATTCATAGTGTTCCTCTTCATTAAAAATATGTTATTCCAAACCCAGCGATTTTACAAAGGCTTTGTCGTTTGGTTCTCTGCCTAAAAAATCGATGAGCATTTTCATTTCATCTTCTTCAGACCCTCTTGAAAGTATTTTGTTGCGATAGTCCATCCCAACTTCCGGATTGAGGATGCCCTTTTCCTCAAATACCGAAAACATGTCCTGGGCATATACGTCGGACCATAAATAACCATAATAGCTGGCAGCGTAGCCATTTAGGTGTCCAAAAGCCGCCTGAAAATGAGTTCCAGGAACGTAATCATATAATTGAATACTTCCGATCAGCTCCTTTAACACCTCGGTAGTGGTTATATCCCCACTAGGGTCAAACTTGTCGTGGAGTGTCATGTCATATGAACCGTAGAAGATTTGTTGCAGTGTATTCAAGCCAGAATTGAGATTTTTCGTCGCAAGCATTTTATCAAACAACTCTTGAGGCAAGACCTCACCTGTTTCAAAATGTTTGGCGAACAAGGATAGTGATTCATAATTCCATGCCCAATTCTCAAAGATCTGTGAGGGTGCCTCCACGAAGTCTCTTGATACGCTTGTACCTGCCTGAGCACTTAGCTCAGTCTTACTAAACATGTTATGCAATACATGACCAAACTCATGAAAGAAGGTATTGACCTCACTATGTGTCATCAGGGCTGGCTTATCTTCCGTGGGTTCGGTAAAGTTACAAACCAGTGAAGCGGTGGGAATCTGAAATCCCTTATCCATTTGTTTGGATAGCCGCATGGGGAAGCAGGCGGCATGGTTGTACTTGTTTGGTCGGGGATGCAGATCCAGATAAAAGCGTCCAATGACTTTGCCATTATCTATGACATGATATAGTTCTACGTCCGGGTGCCAAACCGAAGCATCCTCAATCTTTTTGTAGGTAACACCAAAAAGCTTTTGTGTGATCTGAAATAGTCCATCCTTTACATTCTCTATGGGGAAATATTGTCTCACTATTTCTTCATCAACTCCGTATTCTGTGGTTTTCAACAGGTTTTCGATGTAGCTAAATTCCCAGTGATTGACTTTGTCGCCCTGCAATCCGAGTGACTTCTTGTGATCTAGTAACTGGAGATAATCCTGCTGACCTTTAGGTTTTACGCTGTTGGTGAGTTTGGTTTCAAAGTCCCAAACTGTAGTTGGGTCCTTTGCCATCCTGGTCTCAGTCTGATATTCGGCAAATGTGCCATAACCCAGGAGATCAGCCATTTCTTTCCTTTTGATCAGCATCTTATCAAGTACTTCCAGGTTGCTGTCAGCCGCACGGTTGTTATACTTTATGTAAAGCTGTTTTCTGGCTTTATCAGATTTGGCATATTGCATAAATGGTCGATAGTCAGGATAGGAGAGCCCTACCTTATACGTTCCATCGTCCTGTTGATGAGCTCTTTTATAGTCTTCAGGAAGTCCTTCCATTTGCGCTTCACTGAGAATGAGATGATCCTGGTATTTGGCAATATTGGCCGAGAATTCATTGCTGATAGTGGAGAGCTCATTGAGGATTTCTTTCAATTGTTCACGCTCTTCTACTCCCAGCGCGAAACCATTCCTTTCGAATTCTATGATGGTTTCTTCCAGAAACTTTGCTTTAGCACCCTTTAATGATTTGGCTTCTGATGATTGACTGTATGTCTTAATCGCTGCGTACAGATCTTCATTAAGCTGAAGCTCGTTGAACATGATGGCAAAATCATTTCTGACTTTGACGGCGGTTTCTCTGATTGCGCTGTCCGGATGTGTGGAACCCATGAGATATACCAATGCATACCTGTTGGAAAGATCATTGTAAAGGTCGTCCAACTTAACCATGGTATTTTCGAATGACTTTTCCGCATCAGGGATACTTACTATTTCATCTATCAGACCGCTCAGCTGAATTTTGGAAGTATCAAAAGCTTCCTGCACATACTCAGCCGTTAGGCTATCGAAAATAATGGGATCATTGAGCTCAACCAGAAGTGGGTTTCCCACTTTGGTTGCTTGTTGGTTTTGTTCACATCCTAGTAAACACACAAGTATGGTGAATATCGCCAGGTACTGCTTCATAGATATTTTATTAGTTGGAAAACTAAAATAGATAAACAGCATGCCAGACCATGCATGGATTTCTATACCCGCAACAATAACCACGTGAGCGGTTATATGCTTATATAGAGATCACCAGACTTGGGCTAATGAGGTGATATGGGATGGTGTAATTACGCCAATACCTGCTTTACCTTTTCGGCAGCATCTTTGAGCAGGATAGCTGAGGTTACTTTCAAGCCAGACTCTTCAATGATCTTTGCACCTTCTTCAGCATTGGTTCCCTGTAGCCTTACGATGATCGGTACATCAATCTTTCCGATTTTCTTATAAGCTTCCACTACACCATTGGCAACTCTGTCGCATCTTACGATACCACCGAATATGTTGATCAGGATAGCTTTTACATTAGGGTCTTTCAGGATGATTCTAAAGCCCGCTTCTACTGTCTGAGCATTGGCCCCACCTCCTACATCGAGGAAGTTGGCAGGATCTCCACCGGATAGTTTGATCATATCCATTGTAGCCATGGCAAGCCCTGCTCCATTTACCATACAGCCAACGTTACC
>JAHCMM010000087.1 GCA_019192515.1 Cyclobacteriaceae bacterium SS2 | reverse complement strand
CCTTTGGGATTGAATTTTACAACCTTTGACTCTACAAGAGTAGTTTGCTCTTCTGAAAGAACAGCGCTCGAATAAAAAAAGAAGGACAGGCCTGTAACCAAAATCAACATGGCAGCTACCTGTGTCCAGGGTGAGTGTATTATGCGGTGAAACCGAGATGGCTGATGAGATTGAATTTTCTTTGAATTGACCTTATGCTCAAGTGAAGACCAGATGGCCTGCGCATCAGCTTTCAATTCAGGATATTCTACTTTAGGCTTTACGTTTAGAATAAGATGAATGGCCAGCTGCATTTCCTCCCGCTTATCCGGAAACTTTTCCAGGTACTTGTCCCAGCTATTCGGGGAATCGAAATGCATGTCCCAAACCCATCTCACGAATGTCTCATCGTTGATAAAATCCTCGACATTGTAATTCTGATAATTCATCCTAATTTGAGCAGATTGTTATTCAAGAGGTCATATATATCAGGCCCCTTAATTATAAAAGCAGCAAAGGTCAGGACAGTACCTAAAAAAACTTAAATTATTTTTGAAAGAATAACATTATGCTGGTACAAGCGGTGTGTTATTAAATTATTAACTCCAAAAATGGTATATTTATAGTCCATAAAGGCTCTAAACCCCGTTTTTGACCTACTAACCCAAGTTCAAAATGAGTGTGAATCTTTGGTCAAATGATAAAATGATATGGGACCAATTCCGCAATGGTTGTGATTACAGCTTTAAGGTGATCTATGAAAATCATGTGCAGAATTTGCTCTTATATGGCCGCAGATTAAACCACGACCGGGACCTGGTTGCCAACTGTGTACAACAACTCTTTGCAAACCTCCTTGACCGAAGGAAACACCTTGGTCCTACTGATAATATCAACTATTATTTGCTCAAAGCTTTTAGGTCCATCCTCATTAAGGAGCTGAAGAAAGCTCAAAAGTTAAGCCCCGAACAATTGAAGATTGAGCGAAGTACCAGTGTAGACTCTATCGAAGATGAGATCATCTATGAAGAAAGCCTAAAACAGCAAAAGAAAGAGCTTCAAAGTGCTATGAAGCAACTCTCTCCCAGGGAAAAAGAGATTCTATACCTGAAATACTTTGCGAATGTTGCCAATAAACAAATTGCAGAGCTCCTTTCGATCAGCTATCAATCAGTGAAGAATACAGCTTCCAGAGCTATTCAAAAACTGAAGGATGATATGATGAAGGTGGCTTAGGCAGGAGACAGAATTCAGGAATCAGAATTCAGAAGCTAGTTTTTCTAATCGAATAGTCGAAGTAGGGATTCTTTGTCAACGGAGGCATGAAGCTGCAAACCAGTTAAGAAAAGCCTATTTTCCATAGGAAAATAGAGCTGGAGAAAAACAAAAAACCCGTCGGTCAGGACGGGTTTGGAATTTAGTTAACTAAGAAAATAATGTTATCTCACAAAGGCAGCAGCTACACCGCCATCCACATTCAGAATGTTACCTGTCGATTTAGACAGCATACCACTCACAAATACGAATACTCCGTTGGCTATGTCTTCTACTAATAGTTCTTCGTTCAATAATGTTCGCTTAGCATAATATGCTGGCAATTCGTCAACGGTAATACCGTAAGCTTTTGCTCTTCCTTCAGCCCAGCCTGACTGCCAGATATTGCTATTTCGGATCACGGCATCAGGATTCACTACATTCACCCTGATCTTGTCAGGTCCCAGTTCTGCAGCAAGCAACCTGCTCATATGAGCCTGTGCTGACTTGGCAGTACCATAAGCCACATTGTTTGGTCCTGATACCAGGGCGTTTTTACTCGCAATGTTCACGATGTCGCCACCTAGTCCCTGTGCTTTCATGGTTTTAGCAGCTTCCTTACTCATCAGGAACTGACCTTTGACCATAATGTCATTTAGCTTATCCCAATCTTCTTCGGTGTGATCCAACAATGGCTTGGATAGTGCCAGACCTGCGGAATTCACAACGATGTCAACTCCTCCAAATGCCAGGCTACACTGCTTGAAGGCTTCACTGATCGATTTGGAATCGGTGACATTGAGTGTCGTTACTACGGCCACATCTGAAGAATACTCCTTTTTGATATCATCCAATAGATCCTGACGGATATCGCTGAAAATTACGGCTGCTCCCTCTGCAATAAACTTGTNTGCGATGGCCTTGCCAATTCCTCCTCNTGAACCAGTAACCAGGGCTACTTTTCTTGACAGAGGCTTCTCTTTTGGCATCCTTTGAAGCTTAGCTTCTTCCAACAACCAGTATTCAATATCGAATGCTTCCTGCAATGGCAGCGACACATAGCTTGAGATCGCTTCAGCTCCCTTCATTACATTGATGGCGTTGATGTAAAACTCAGCTGCTACCCTGGCAGTTTGCTTGTTTTTGGCGTAGGTAAACATGCCCACTCCAGGCCAAAGAATTACTACGGGGTTTGGATCCCGCATGGCAGGACTATTGGATCTTTTATGCGTCTCGTAGTAGTTTTTGTAATCATCACGATAGTCAGCAAAAGCCTTTGCTAGTTGATCTTTGATCTTCTGGCTATCACTCAAATCCTGATCGGCAGGCAGGTCCAAAACTAATGGCTTGATCTTCGTTCTCAGGAAGTGATCCGGACAGCTGGTACCCAAAGGTGCAAGCTTATCTAAGTCCTTGCTATTGATAAATTCAAGTACTCTGCTGTCATCAGTAAAATGACCAACCATCCTGGAGTAGCTACTTGCCAGACCACGTAGGATGGGTGATAATGCGGCAGCCTGATCTTTTCGCTTGTCATCCGATAAGCTTTTGAGCTTTTCTCCTCCGAAAACGGGTCTTGATTTCCCATAATGCTTATCCAGGTAGACAGCAGCCTTGTTGATTACATCCAAAGTGTTTTTGTAGCATTCCTCAGCTGTATCACCCCAGGTAAACAGTCCGTGTCCACCCAACACAATTCCCCTGATACCAGGGTTTTCGTCTAAAGATTTCTTCAACTGAAGGCCAAGATCAAAACCAGGTCGTTGCCACGGCACCCATGACAGTTCGCCATTAAATAATTCCTGAGTGATCTTTTCACCATCCTTAGAGGCTGCAATGGCAATCAGAGAGTCTGCGTGCACGTGATCTACATGCTTGAATGGAAGAAAAGCATGAAGCGGTGTATCAATAGATGGGGCTCTTGAGTCCAGATCATATATGCAGTGATTGAAAAGTGCAACCATCTCATCTTCATGCTCCAGGCCACGGTAAATATTCTTCAGGTTGAGTAACCGATCCATATATAGACCAGCCAAACCATCTCTTTTAAGCGTTCCAATATCTCCTCCGGAACCTTTTACCCACATAATTTCGGTTTCTTCACCAGTCAGGGGATCTTTTTCGATCGTCTTACAGGATGTATTACCACCACCGTAATTCGTCACTCTCAGATCCGAACCTAACAAATTGGACCGGTAAATCAGTAAGTCTACCTGATCTCCTTTGAAGGACTTCTCTTTTTCTTTATTCCAGATGTTGGGGATTTCTATGCTCATTTAATTGCTAAATTATTTACTGCAAATTAAACGACGATCGGCAAGCCAGCCTTCCTGTACCGTCAGGATATCATTAAGGTTTTTTAAAACCTGAAACTGCAAGTGGAATATGGACGTTGAAAGAGCTGCCATCATTTTTCTGAGCTAAACTTTCAATAGCACAGGCCGCATACATCATCAATGGCACACCTTTATCATCCAACAATAACTGGGGTCGTTCTAATCTGTTTACTGGTACAATTGAACCATCCTTAAGGTAAAGTTCCCGCTTCATAAACAAAGGGTACTTTGGTAACCTCCACTGAATCCCATCATCTGATGACAACAGGGCAAGTGTACTTTTATGTCCGGTAAGCTGGCCGGAAAAGTCTTTAACCACCGCCAGGAAACAATCCCATTTCTTAGCATACCAGACGTATGGATCTTCCGTACTTGCTAAAGTTCCATCTGGCATCCTGACATCAAAAATGAATTGATCCAATGGTGTGAAAGGACCCATAGGATGATCACCAATCGCCACTCCATGTACCCCTTTCCAGCCAGGTTCATACAAATTGCCCTTAAAGTACATCATGTATTTGTTGGTTTTAGGGTTATAATCCACAGAAGGATTCACAACAATTATGTTGTCTGGTTTTGCTTGCGTGCCTTCAGGAGACCCATTCAAGATATTATTTGGCTTGACTCTGGTCCTGGGTGACAATACCGGTGCTTTAGCTCTTTGAAAATTTCCATTGACGAGATCATTAAAACTTCTAAACTCTAGCACTCCGATATGCTGAGATTGCTGAGCCCTAGATCTTTTATCCAGAGCATTTGCCCGTGGATCATTCGGTTGAGGTCCGGGATCCCTGGTTCCGATATAGTAGAGATAATATATATCCCCAAATTTTTTGAGATGCGGATTATGAACACTTTGAGCATCCCAGGCTGACAAATCTCCTTCGTAACGTGCACCCTTTAGGATGATCTTTTGAAATTTAAAATCTTTGTCCGGGTAGTCAGAAACAGCATACCCTATTTTCGATTCCAAGACCCAGCTGTTGCCAAAATGCTCTGTTTCCGGGCCACTTTCCCATAAAGAAAAAATCATGTGAAATTTGCCGTCATCCCCTTTTACAACACTTCCTCCCCAAACGAAATATCCAGGGATTTGTAAAATGGAGGATCCAGTAGGTATTGCAGGATGCTCCTTACTAAGGACGACATCAACTTTACCGGGCTTTACTTTGATATCCTGCGCAGCCAAATCAAGACAACAAATACCAGTGAATAAAAGCATACAAAGTCTGATATAATTCATGTCCAAAGAGCTAATCATTTACCGTCCAATTTTCCAAAATTCACATTGCTATAGCCCTGGTCCTGATATCTTCCCAATAGCTCCTGAAGTTCTTCTACTATCTCCGGGTACTCATCATATAGATTGCTTTGTTCTCCAAGGTCTTTATCGAGATTGTACAACTGCCCAGAAACGTTGCTTTTGTTAGTATCAGCACTCCAACCTCCCGAGCCTTTCCCTGCGATAAATTTCCAGGAACCTTTACGGATTGCAAACATCCCGTGGATGGAATGGTGTATCAGATGGTCACGAACAGGTTGAGAAGGATTACTCAACAAGACTTCACTGAGATCCTCACTGTCCTCAAACCTGGCTCCGGCTTCTACGCCAATTAATCCGGTTAATGTGGCGAAAAGGTCATTTAGTCCGAATAGCTGGTTTGTAACCTGATTGGCTTTTATCTGTGCTGGCCAGGAAATGATAAGTGGTACCCGGTGACCTCCCTCCCAGATATCCGCCTTTGTGCCTCTCAAAGGGTAACTTGGGTCATGTCCCATAGCTTTTACGGAACCGACTTTACCAGCCATGTTTTCACCATCCCGCTGAGGAGATCCATTGTCTGATGTAAATACAATAATCGTGTTATCTAATTGCCCAGTCTGCTCTAAGACCTGTACTATCTGCCCAACTGTGTGGTCCACCTGGTGGACGTAATCTCCATAACGGCCTGCAGCACTTTTCCCAATAAACTCTTCAGCTGGCGCAATTGGAGTATGTGGAGCTGTGAGTGGAAAGTACAGAAAAAATGGTTTTTCCTTCATCTCCTGCTCACTGATATAACTTACTGCTTTCTGCGTAATGGCAGGCATCACTTCAGTCAAATCCCAACCTGAGACCATTGGCCCCGGACCTCCAAACATGCCATTTGGCTTGATGGTATCAGGAATCTCTATCAACTGATCATTCTCAATAAAAGTATAAGGAGCAAAATTGGGGACATCATCGCCGAAATAATAATCAAAACCTGCTGCAAGCGGACCACCGCCTATTGGCTTACTGAAATCAATGTCATGCCACAGCTCGTTTCTACCTGCTAAGTTGTAATCTCCAATAGCTATGTCATCATTGATAAAGCCACCAGTCTTACCGGGCCACTTCCACCCCAGGTGCCACTTCCCGATACAGGCTGTCAGATAACCTTCTGCTTTCAACATTTTTGGAAGTGTTTCCCTGTCTTCTTCAATTAATGGTTTGTCCCATGCCCAGAGGACACTTTTCTTCAGAGCAGTTCTCCATGCATATCGACCGGTTAGAATTCCATAGCGTGTCGGCGTGCAAACACTACTCGGGCTATGAGCATCTGTAAAACGCATTCCAGAGCCCGCTAAAGCATTGAGATTCGGTGTAGGTATCTTAGAACCTGAATTGTAGACCTCAAGATCTCCATAGCCCAGATCATCAGCCAGGATAATGATAATATTAGGTTTGGCTGAATTTTTCTTTCCCTGCTGCGCACAGGAAGACACAAAAATTACTACCAGGAATAACAGAAACAATCTTCCAACCATATGTTTAGTTTGATATGTAAATATCATTCCGCCAGTAGTCTTTTAGTTGATGAATTATCTACTTCTTTTCCAACTCTTCAAAAAATTGATGGATGGCCTGATAGATCTTTTTAAGCTCCTTGGGCTCAATTACATAAGGTGGCAACACATAAATCACATGCCCTAGAGGCCTCAGCAATAGATTCCTTGACATAAAGAAATCATATATCTGCTCTTTGATCATACTCACATATCCCGGATCGTTTACACGCAGTTCTATTCTCAGAATAGTACCCAAAGAACGGATCTCTCTGATGGATTCAGGAACTTTTGTGGCAGACACAAACTCCTCGTGTTTTTTGGAAATCATTTCAATTTGGTCCTTACACTTCTGATTACCCAGGATTTTTAAACTTTCCACCGCAGCCGCACATGCAAGCGGATTGGCTGTGTAGGAGTGTCCATGAAAGAAAGTCTTCGCATAATCCGTGGCATCAAAAGTCTTAGTGATCTTCTGGGACACGGTAGTAACACCCATGGGCAAAAAACCACCGGTAATCCCTTTTGAAAGGCAAAAGATGTCCGGATCATGGTTGAGATAATCCGACGCAAAGACCTTCCCAGTCCGACCAAATCCGGTCATTACTTCGTCAGCGATACAAATGATATCCTTTGATTTAGCTATCCCAAGAAGTTCATCCAGGATTTCCGGAGTATACATCCTCATACCTGAAGCTCCCTGCACCAATGGTTCAAAAATGAAAAGAGCTGTATCATCCGAAACCATTTCTCTCATTTTAGCAATACTATTTGCTCCGTCTCCTTCGGGAAATGGGATAAAATCTACCTCGAACAGGAAATCGAAAAATGGCAAATTGAAAATACCGCGTTCTCCAACAGACATGGATCCAAAGGTATCTCCGTGATAAGCACCATCTATCGCGATAATCTTTCTACGAGGTTTTCCCAGATTCTTCCAGTACTGAATAGCCAGCTTTAATGCCACTTCCACAGAGGTGGACCCATCGTCACTAAAAAACAACTTGGATTGATTTTCCGGAAGTAGATTGAGCAGCAATTGAGATAGTTTGACTGCCGGCTCATGGGTAAACCCTGCAAAAATCACTTGCTCCAGCTTTCTTGACTGTTTTGAAATCGCTCTAGATATTTGCTTATTCGCATGTCCATGTGTATTTACCCACCAGGAAGATATACAATCCATAATCCATCGATTGTCGATAGTTTGCAAATAAACTCCTCTCCCTTTTTTCACCTGGATCACAGGTTTTTCAGAGAGCGGACTAAACGGATGCCAAATGTTTTTCTGATCTAGTTTCTGCCAGTTCATTTACCAGTTGTTTGAGAGTAGTTCTGCATATTTTGATACCATAGCCTCGTCCACACTTTGTTCCTGTTTCACATGCAGAAGACATTTAAGCTGGGTCTTTTTCAGGATGATCCGTTGACTTTCCTCATTTTCTTCACCATTAAAGATGATCCCTTTTACCGAGTAGCCTTTGTTATGCAGATATTCGGCTGTTAGCAAAGTATGGTTGATAGACCCCAGATACAGGTTAGCCACCAGTATGACCCTGGAACGAAACTGAGGAATGAGATCTGCCACTACCTGATCGTCATTGATAGGCACAAGGCATCCTCCAGCCCCTTCAATAACCAGGGAATTTTCTGTTTGAGGTATTTTGATGTCTTTGATGTCAATCTCAATACCATCAAACCTGGCTGAGGCATGAGGGGACGCAGGTGTATTGAGCAGGTGTGCTTCAGGGTGAAAAACAGATGCACTGTTAGACACCAGGCTCCGAACAGTCTCTGTATCTCTTGGATAACCAGCCTGGATAGGCTTCCAGTAATCACATCCAAGCATCTGGGTGATGATGGCACTCACTAATGTCTTCCCACTATCTGTTCCAATGGCTGTAACGAAAAAATTCTCCCGCATCCTGATCAAATACTTTTGAGGATCGAAGTTAATTGATCAATCTCATCTTCCGAATTGAAAGTATGCAAACTGATCCGGAGTCGCTCTTTTCCTTTCTGAACTGTGGGAGAAAGAATTGGTCTGACGTCAAATCCCTCGATCATTAATTTGTTAGATGCAGTTTTTGCCCCCTCATTAGACCCAATTATTACAGGCTGTATGGCTGTCTGGCTTATTGCATTCTGAAATTTGGACCGGAATAAATCGATTTTATTCCTTAATTGCTGCTGCAGATTTAAATGACCGGCCAGGTATTTAAAACTTTCCTCAATAGAGATCAATCCGATCGGAGGTAAAGCAGTGGTGTAGATAAAGGGCCGGGCAAAATTTATCAGATAGTCTATCAGCACCTTACTACCTGCTACACATGCTCCATGTACTCCCATGGCCTTTCCGAAAGTATAAACCCGGGCAAAAACCCTTGACGAAAGGTTAAGATCGTTTAATAGTCCTGATCCGTCCTTGCCAAAACAACCTGTACTGTGCGCTTCATCGACGATAAGATAGCCATCATACTTCTCACACAAGTCAACTATTTCCTGAAGTGGTGCTATGTCACCATCCATGGAAAAGACAGTCTCCGTTACCACAAACTTTCTTCCTTTTGCCTGCTTCAACTTCTGTTCGAGGTCATTAAGGTCATTGTGGCGAAAAGCAATCGTATCCGCTTTGCTGAGCCACGCCCCTTCTTTCAGACAAACATGAGCCAAGAGATCATAGATGATCGTATCTCCCTTTTCAGCCACAGAAGAAACCAGCGCCTGATTAGCATGATACCCGGAATTGAAGATCAAAACAGCTTCAGCATCAAAAACAGATTGTAATTTCTCTTCAGCACTGGCGTAATAGGAATGATTACCAGATAACAATCTACTGCCTGTACTTCCAATTTTTGTGGATTCCTCCCGCTCCCTTTCCCTGATGATTTCGGCAAGCTCACCACATTGAGCCAACCCAAGGTAATCATTGGAAACAAAATCCATAAGACCTGTTTGGCCCGGTAATTGCCTTAGATTCCCTGAATTTTGTCTTTCATCCAATTTTTTCTTTAGAAAATCAAAATCCATCAGTCAAATATCTATTTTTGAACGGTTAATGCGAAGCTACTTTATCACCGCCTATATCGTGCTCGTTTGCGCATTTCATTTGAACGGGCAATCCACTAAATTCCTGGAACATGAAGCCAGGTTAGTAGTGGAAAACGATGCCTTCACATTAAACTTATATAAAGACCAGTACTACAGCAGTGGCATCTATCCTGCATTTCGATACGTGCATGATACATCCTCTCAAAGGAAAATCATTCATGGGTTTCAGCTCAATCACCGAATTTATACGCCGAAAAAGATCTCCTGGAGATTTGAGGAGTTATTTGATCGCCCATATGCCGGGCAGTTCTCCGCAAGCTTTTCCAGTGAATACTACTTCAAAAGCAGAAAGTATTTCAAATGGCAGCTGGAGCTGGGATGGATGGGGCCTTCCACTCGGGTGGATAAAATGCATGAGTACTGGCATCAGATCTTTCACCTGGGGACCCCTAAAGGATGGAAATACCAGATCAATGATAGTCCTCTGGCGACTATTTATCTGAATTATGGACATTCTTTGATAAAAGCAGAAAAACTTGAGATACTCAGTGAATCCAACCTGGCTGCCGGGACCACAAATAATTGGGTTCGTCAGGAGTTTACCATTCGATTTGGTAGGTTTCTACCCATTAACCAATCCTCCTATTATTCAGCCCAGCTGGGTAACACTAAGAAGTTATTGTCTATTCCTGTCATGAGTGAGTTTTATGCATTTTATGCTCCGGGATATGAATATGTATTTTATAATGCCACAATCGAAGGAAATTTGATTGGAGATGAATCTCCTTTTGTAAAAACAGCCAAAAAACAGATTTTCCAGCATCGGTATGGTATTATGATGAGCTGGCCCTNCTTTGATCTAGGATTTATTGGCTATATCCGATCCCCCGAAACCACTGAATCCACAGGTCACTATTATGTGGGAATCCGAATGAATCAAAGGTTTTAAACCTTAAGGACAATTTTCCCTATAGCCTTTCGATCCCTGATCATTTTCAACGCCTCAACCCCTTCACTTAAATCAAATTCCTTCGTGATCATGGGTCTGATCTCTTTTTGATCAAGCCACTGAATTAATTGATGAATATTTCTCCTGTTATCCACTGGCTGATTCCTCCAGAAATGCCCCCAGAAAACGCCTACAATAGAGGCTGACTTCAACAATGGCAAATTCCAAGGTAAATGGGGAATCTTACCTGATGCAAAACCTACCACCAGGTGTCTTCCCCCAGGTTTTAAAGCCCTGAATGCAGCTTCCGAAGCCTCTCCACCTACAGGATCGAAGACAACATCTGCTCCCCCCAGTCTTTTGAGGCTATCCTTTAGATCCTCCTTTTGATAATTGATGATGTGATCTGCTCCGGCTTGTCTCGCAAAACTTAGTTTCTCATCAGAGCCAGCAACAGCAATGACCGTAGCTCCGAAAACCTTTCCCAATTGTACGGCTGCTGTTCCCGTCCCTCCTGCAGCACCCAGAACAACCATCGTTTCCCCTTCATGTAGATTAGCACGATCTTTCAAAGCATGGATGGCAGTGCCATAAGTCTCAAGAAGTACCGCCCCCTCTTTCAGACTTCCTCCGGATTTGATCCGGAAAGAATTTTGAGCCTTTGCTACAGCATACTCCCCATAACCACCCCAGCCCATTGCAGCAATAACCAGGTCTCCAGGTTTTAAATCCCTAACATCATTTCCCACTTGCTCCACCACTCCGGAGACTTCTCCTCCGGGCACAAAAGGTAATTCAGGCCTAAACTGATACTTGCCCTCTACGATCAGCGTATCCGGAAAATTGACCCCACAAAAATTTACTTTCACCAATATCTCATCTGTTGCAAATGGGGGTAATTTCACTTTCTCAAGACGCAGAGAATCAACAGTCCCAAACTCGTGACAGACCAGTGCTTTCATAGATTCCGGTGTATTCATAAAACTATTATCGCTAAAAAACGCTTAATATAATTATGTGACAAGGTAAAAACCCATCTAAACAACATTACCATGGATACACGATATATTGAAAAAAAAGCTTTTACCAATGGCCTGTTTATTACAGCGTTGTTGATTGTCTACTTTTTGATCATGAAGTCAGTAGGATTGATTCATCAATACGAACTTCGTGGATTTAATGCAGTGATTATGTTCACAGGTGTATTCCTTACCATCAGGGCATACAGAAAGCACCATGATCATGATTTCAGTTACCTAAAAGGCATGAGCTTAGGTGTGCTTACGTCTTTAACGACCGCAATTAGCTTTTCCGCTTTTGTACTCATTTTTGTACTTTCCAGCCCTAATTTCATGGAGATGATCCGTCAAAATGAGCCACATGGAATTTATCTGAATGAGTATGGGATCGGAATTGTGATCTTTATTGAGGCCGCTGCTTCGGGATTCATATTTAGCTTCCTCTCCATGCAATGGTTTAAGGACAGGGTACCAGTAAAGCATTCCGGAACCGGTTATTTGAGTAGTTAAAGGATCTCAAGCACTTTTTCTGGTGGTCGTCCCACCCTGGCTTCATCTCCATTGATAACAATGGGGCGTTCGATAAGCTTAGGGTGATCGACCAGTATTTGTATCCACTCGGCATCAGAATAAGTATGGCCTTTGAACTTTTCCTTAAAGATGTCCTCATTTTTTCGGATAAGGTCTACCGGCTTAATTCCCAGTCGGCTTATTACCTGCTGCAGTTCTTCTGAAGCGGGGGGCGTTTTGAGATATTCAATGATCTCAACATCTTCCACTTTTCCCTTTACCAACTCAAGTGCCTCTCTGCTCTTTCTACAACGGGGATTGTGAT
>JAHCMM010000086.1 GCA_019192515.1 Cyclobacteriaceae bacterium SS2 | reverse complement strand
GTCAACTTTCTGGGTAAGGAAACAGCATTTATCAATGGCTTATCACAGCTTCCATATTTTACTCAGCTTCCGTGTTACTTGTCGCGGTTCAAAAGAGTGAAAAGAGGGCACTATGAAATTGAGCTGGTCAAAATTGGAGAGCCTCCTTTCAAAAAAGGAGACCTGACTGTATTAAAGAACTATGTGAAAGAAAGCGAAGGTTTGATTAGGTCAGATCCATCGCAATATCTTTGGTCGCATAAACGCTGGAAATACAAAAGGGAGGAAAACGAAGAATTGATTAAATTGTAACACAAACTACCTAACCATGAAACCATATATACTGTTGCTGCTTTCCCTGATTTTGGTTTATTGCTCATCTGAAATTAGTAAGGAAAAGCGTCATGAAGTAGATGTCATCAACACGAAAGTGCATCATATCGATCTGAACAGAAGAGTAAGCATCATCGAAGATGATTTTCATGTGGGAGATTCCATCTATAAGATCAGAGGATATTTTATGGATGAGATGTTACAGAAAGTGGTTGGTATCCTACACACGCCTGAATTTGACCGGGACGATTATTTCTATTTCGAAAATCATCATCCAATCTTTTCAGGGCACCTGGTCATCGACAAGAAAAATCAGACCGCTGCTGAATATAAGTATTATTACAACCATGATGGTTATGTGGATGAGGCGCTTTTTTGGGAGGACCACTACGAGTATGGAAAGCAATTTCCTCATGAAAAATTCAAAGAATTTCAACCCGATGTAGATAGCCTAAGGGAAGAAGAAGAGCAGCGTCTGCAGTTTTTTCTGGAAAAGCTGGAGATGGAGGGATTCGAGATACGGCATTTGAATGAAAATCTTTCGGCCAATACCCAATGACGATCGAAGAGGCGCAAGCGGAAGTGGACAGGTGGATCAATACTAAAGGGGTCCGTTATTTCAATGAACTTACCAACATGACCATTCTGACAGAAGAGGTGGGAGAGTTGGCCAGGATTATGGCCAGAAGGTTTGGGGAGCAGTCTTTTAAGGGGGCTGAATCCGAACTGGATATGGCAGATGAAATGGCGGATATTCTGTGGGTACTAATCTGTTTGGCCAACCAAACGGGTGTAGACCTGACTGAGGCCTTCAAAAAAAACATGGAAAAGAAAACAAAAAGAGATTCATCGCGTCACAAGGATAATAAAAAGTTATTTTGATGGATCTTACGACACCTGCATTACTTTTCCCGGCTATTTCCTTGTTGTTGCTAGCCTATACCAATAGATTTCTGGCCATTGCCAATATCATCAGGCAATTACATAAATCTTATCTCGAGAATCCAAAAAGTGTACTGGAAGGTCAAATCAAAAATTTACGGATCAGGTTGTTTCTCATTCGCCGGATGCAGATTTTCGGTTTACTCAGTTTCTTTTTATGTGTGCTTAGTATGATTTTCATTTACCAGGAGAACCAGGAATGGGGTGGGATCATATTTGGTGTTTCTCTGTTCTCATTGTTGCTATCACTTGCTATTAGTATGAGGGAAATTCAGCTATCTACTAAAGCCCTGGAAATAGAGCTGAGCGACATGGAGTTTGATCGTGGGATCAAGTTCTGAACCAACCACTCAATGGTTTTCCCTAAACTTCTTCAGTAATATTCTGGCAGCCTTATGAGCGGGGATACTTTCCTTCATGACTTGTTTTTCAAGTTCACCGATATTTTGCTTTACCGGTGCCGAGTGGAAGAAATCATACTTGAGTTGGTAATCCAGAATGTCTTTCATCCATTGAAGGTTTTGATTTTGTCTGTTTTTCAGGAAATATCCGGACTTCCTGGTTTGTGATTCATATTCTTCGATCATCTGCCAGATTTCCTCAAGCCCTTCTTTGTATAAGGCACTGCATGTGTGAACCTGTGGTATCCATCCCGACGATGCTGGAGGAAACATGTGTAGTGCGTTGACGTAATCCTGCCTTGTTTGTTGAGCTTTTTTAATGTTATCGCCATCGGACTTATTGACTATTATGGCATCAGCCATCTCCATGATACCTCGTTTGATCCCCTGTAATTCATCCCCGGCCCCTGAAAGTGTAATGAGCAGAAAAAAGTCTACAATCCCGCGGACAGCTACTTCACTCTGACCAACGCCTACGGTCTCTACAATTACCACATCAAATCCACAGGCCTCACAGAGCAATATGGTTTCTCGGGTCCTGGAATGAACACCACCCAAAGTATTCCCGGAAGGAGAAGGCCGTATATATGCCTTCGGATCATTAGCCAGCTCCTCCATCCTGGTTTTATCTCCAAGAATACTTCCTTTCGATAGCTGACTGGTAGGATCAATGCTTAGTACGGCTACTTTCTTGCCAAGAGAAGTCAACAACTTGCCAAAGGACTCTATAAAAGTACTTTTTCCCGATCCGGGTACTCCGGTAATTCCAATTCTCAGTGATTTTCCTGTATGGGGAAGCAACAGCTCAATGAGCGACTCGGCCAGGTCATTATCAGTCTGCAGTTTACTTTCAATAAGGGTAATAGCCTGGCTAAGAATGACACGGTTGCCAGAAATGATGCCGCTTGCATACTCCTCAGTACTCAGTCTTTGTTTTTCAAATGTTTTTTTGTTTGACATATAGAGACGTCAATACGCAACGTTGGTCCGCGTTTGCAGAAAAACCAATAGCTTTAGGTAGACAACTACAACCTTACTAATTTATGCTAAATTATTAGTGAAATGGAATTAAACTTCATTGAACATATTGGGATTGCAGTTAAGGACCTGGACTCGGCTATCCATTACTATGAAAATGTTCTGGGTCTGAAATGTTACAAGATCGAGGAAGTAAAAGACCAAATGGTAAAGACTGCTTTTTTCAGGATAGGGGAGACAAAACTGGAGTTATTGGAGACCACTGATCCAGAAGGACCTATTGGGAAGTTTATTGACAAGAGAGGGGAAGGGATTCATCACATAGCGTTTGCTGTAAACAAGCTGAAAGATCAACTGAAAGATGCAAGCCAGAAGGGAGTTGAGCTTATAGATAAGCATCCCAGGAAAGGTGCTGAAGGTCTGGATATTGCTTTTTTGCATCCCAAATCCACACATGGTGTGCTAACAGAACTATGTGAAAATGTCGATTAATAGACTGTTCATTTAATGAAGGCTCTATGAGTGATACAAAAAATATTTTTTCAGGATTCAAGTCTCTTTCCAAAGAGCAGTGGAAGGCCCTTGTGCATAAGGATCTCAAAGAAGCGGATTTCGAAGAGAATTTGGTTTGGAAGACTTATGAGGATTTTGATGTCCAGCCATATTATGCCAGGGAGGATATTAGTGAATCCGCTCTTACATCTCAATATAAAGAGCATGCGTGGATTACTTATCAGGAAATTGTCGTGATTGATGCCGATCAGGCTAACCGTGAGGCTCACCTTGCTTTATCACTGGACGTAAGGGGTCTGGTATTCAACATGGCTGTACCTGCCGAAATCCCCAGGCTTCTAAAAGGTATTGATCCCGAAAAGGTTAAAATTTCATTTTCAGGAAGGGAAGCCCTTAAAACTACGCTTGACTATTTAGATTATTTAGCTGCGGAAAAGATTTCTCCGGGTAAGGTTTCCGGATTCTGTGACCATGATACTTTAGGAAAATGGGTCACATCTGATACCACCCTCACCTTTGAAGGATTGTCTGAGTTGATCAGAAAAACTACTGATGCTCCTAATTTTAGAGTCCTTCATATTCACTCAGGTGACTTCGTGAATGCCGGGGCTAACTTCACACAAGAGCTCGCCTTTACCATAAATAAAGTAGTGGAATACATTGACCAATTGACTGAGTCAGGTATGGGTGTGCAAGAGGTGGTTGGGAATATCTCTTTCGAAATCGCCATAACCAGTGACTTTTTCTTTGAAATAGCCAAACATAACGCCGTTAGAAAATTATTCGCCTCCATTCTGAAAACGTATAATGTTGAGGATTTGAGAATTCCAATACTATCCACAAGTAGTTTATGGTCCAAGTCAAGGTATGATCAGCATGTCAACATGATCCGAAACACATCAGAGGCACTGTCTGCAGTGTTGGGAGGTTGTGATTCTCTTTTGATCAAAAGGCACGATTTGCTTAATGAAGAAGCATCAGGTTTCAGTCAAAGGATAGCTGCCAATATTTCAAATCTTTTGAGAGAGGAATCTTACATAGATAAAGTTGATAATCCGGTTACAGGCTCCTACTATATAGAGTGGCTTGCCGATCAGCTTGTCCAGGCGTCATTGGATCTTTTCAAAAAGACAGAAGAAAAAGGTGGTTTGATCGCCTGCATCAGATCAGGGTCCATTCAGCAACAAATAAAAAAGGTAAGGAATCAAAAAGAACTGGATTTGAATGAAGGAAAATTCACAATGATCGGGACCAATAAATACAGGATAGAAGATGAGGAGATAATCAAACCAAAACGGAAGGATGAAAAAATCGGTTCGGATGGAAGGCAATTGCTGAAACCAACTTGCCTGGGAGATTTAATGAAAAGTAAAGCGGAAGCTGAGTTATGAGGCCCGATTTTTCAAATATCACTATTGCTCCGAAGCCTTCAAGTGAAGCGTTGAATGCCAAAGCTGAATGGTTATCTGCTGAAAAGATTGCGATAAAACAACGAATGACCACTGGTGACCTGGGTGACGCCACACACTTGAATTTTGGTGCTGGTGAGCCTCCATATTTGCGAGGGCCATATAGCACCATGTATGTCATGAAGCCATGGACCATCCGCCAATATGCGGGTTTTTCATCTGCTGAGGATTCTAACAGATTCTACCGGAAAAATCTTGCTGCAGGTCAAAAAGGACTTTCAGTAGCATTTGACCTGGCTACCCACAGAGGGTACGACTCAGATCATCCACGTGTGGAAGGGGATGTTGGCAAAGCAGGTGTAGCCATAGATTCTATCCTTGATATGCAGGTATTGTTTGATCAGATACCGCTTGACAAGATGTCTGTTTCCATGACAATGAATGGTGCTGTTATTCCTATTATGGCATTTTATATTGTAGCAGCAGAAGAACAGGGGGTGAAAAAGGAGCAATTGAGTGGGACTATTCAGAATGACATTCTCAAAGAGTTTATGGTCCGCAACACCTATATCTATCCTCCCAAGCCATCCATGAGGATCATCGGTGATATTTTTAGGTACACCAGCCAATATATGCCTCGCTTCAATTCCATTTCTGTTTCCGGTTACCACATGCAAGAAGCAGGAGCCCCAGCAGATATTGAGCTGGCCTATACCCTTGCTGATGGGCTGGAGTACGTGCGGGCAGGAATAGACGCAGGTTTAAAAGTTGATGATTTTGCACCTCGCATCTCTTTTTTCTGGGGAATTGGCATGAATTATTTCATGGAGATAGCCAAGCTGAGGGCTGGTCGTTTGCTTTGGGCAAAGATCTTTCAACAGTTCCAGCCTAAGAACCCAAAATCCATGGCACTGAGGACACATTCTCAAACATCCGGGTGGAGCCTAAGCGAACAGGATCCCTACAACAATGTGGGCAGGACATGTATTGAAGCCATGGCAGCTGTATGTGGGCACACCCAATCGCTACATACTAACGCACTGGACGAAGCCATCGCCCTGCCAACTGATTTTTCTGCCAGGATTGCCAGAAACACCCAGCTTTACCTACAGAAAGAAACAAACATCACCAGAGTGGTCGATCCGTGGGGTGGGTCATACTATGTAGAATACCTGACCGACCAACTGGTGAAAAGGGCCACAGAGCATATGGATGAAATCGAAGGGCTTGGTGGTATGGCGCGAGCGATCGAAAAGGGGGTGCCAAAGATGCGAATTGAGGAAGCTGCTGCTAGAAAACAGGCACGTATTGATTCCGGAAAGGATATCCTTGTGGGGGTAAATAAATATCAGGTTAATGAGGAGATTGATTTCGATTTACTGGAGGTGGACAATATCTCTGTCAGAAAGGCTCAGATCCAGCGACTCAAGAAATTGAAGCGTGAGCGGGATGGAGAGGCAGTGAGCCAATCATTATATGCACTTTCAAGATGTGCTGAATCAGGAGAGGGAAATCTCCTGGAGCTGGCAGTGGATGCAGTGAGGAAAAGAGCTACTTTAGGGGAGATTTCTGATGCCATGGAAAAACATTTTGGCCGACATAAAGCGGAAGTAAAAACCATTTCGGGTGTTTACGCAAGTGAATCTGCTCAGGATAAGGATTTTGAAAAAGTAAAGCGACTCACCGATCAATTTGAGCAGGAAATGGGCAGAAGGCCCAGAATAATGGTTGCCAAAATGGGCCAGGACGGCCATGATCGAGGTGCTAAAGTTGTGGCCAGTTCCTATGCAGATATGGGTTTTGATGTGGATATGGGACCACTTTTTCAGACTCCTGAAGAAGTAGCCAGACAAGCCACTGAGAATGATGTGGATTTTGTGGGGGCTTCTTCATTGGCTGGTGGTCATAAAACGCTTATTCCAAAGCTTGTGGACGAACTGAAGAAGTTGGGTAGAGCAGATATTCTGGTTTTTGTTGGTGGCGTTGTCCCTCCTGGGGATTATCAGCTCCTTTATGATAATGGGGTGAGTGAGGTTTTTGGTCCTGGATCAAAAATCCCTGCCTGTGCTTTGGTGATGTTGGAAAAATTGAAAAGGTAATATTTTATACAACCTCATTATGCTCCAAGATACTGAAGCCATTCATAAACAAGAAATGCGGGCCAAACGATAGCCTTGAGCAAACCTAACAATCCCATCCAAAAGCCTGAGGCATTACCGATGTAATAGATGGCAGCTCCAATCAACCCAAGACCGTAGACAGCATTTCCTGAATGGTTATTTACTCTTTCTGGTTTCATGAGCGTAATAAATTTGGTTTTGGTAAATTTTGTTGATCTTTTCAAATCAACAAATGAGATTGGTCATTCTGGTGATTGATAAAATACTTGTGCCCAAAACAAAAAAAGCCATTGGAGTAACCCAATGGCTTTAATAAGATTTATAAACACTTTTTAGAAAGCGAAACCAAATCCAAGGTTAACAACTAAACCTCCAGTTAAGAACCCTGGGATGTCTTCTTCTTCCGTTGTACCATCATCATATTTCACACTTACTTTTCCGGCACCAGCTAATGCATAGCCAAGTTCAGGTCTGAAATAGACTGTATTTCCTAGTTTAGCTCCCAATTTGAGGTTTACAAGACTCACCGTAGCTTTTCCTTCACCATCACCATATTGGGGGTCATCATAAGAACCTTTGAAAGCGATATTTCCATAACTAAGGTGACCGTAAAGACCTTTCCCCTGATTCATTAGATAATAATTGCCTCCTAATTCAAAGTATGAAAAGCTAACCTTGGCTCCTGATGCTGAGAGAGAGAAATATGAGAAGTCAGCTGTAGGTGCCAGTTTTCCTCCTAAGATTGGGGTGACATATTCGGCATTCAATCCTACGATATTTGGAACTCCGAATTTAATCCCAATTCTAAAGGGTTTTTCTTGTGCTTGTCCGGCATAAGCCATGAACAATGCGGCGGATAAGATCAGTAATTTTTTCATTTTTGCGATTAATTTTTGGTTGAAATATGATTATTGGGAGGAAAGATAAGATTTTCACAATATAAAACCCTTATCTTGTAAAATTATTAATTGAAGAAAATCTTCTGCCTGGAGATATGTTATTCCGTTACAGCCTAGTATTTGTCTATTTCAGTGTCATATTACCCATTCAAGCGCAGTCAAATCTCACCATTGATAGCCTTCACCATTCATTATTAAGAGCGGAAACGATTGAAGAAAAGGTAGATATATATTATAGTCTGGCTGAAGAATGGGCAGAATTAGATTTTGATTCCTCCTATTTTTATGCAGAACAGTTGAACAATGCTGCTATCAAATCCGGTGTGCCTTTACACCTAATTAAGAGTAACAGGGCTATCGGCCTGGCGTTTGACTATGATTATCAGTTGGATTCAGCCAAATTTTATTACCAGGAGGCCCTGAATATTGCAGAACGAATTCGAGATACTGCGAATATCGCTATGCTTCAGTTCAATTTAGGTACAGTGGAACTCCTCAAGGGAAATTATGTAAGTGTTCTTCCCTGGTACAATCAGGCTGTGGAGTTACTGGAAATCCTACAAAGGGAAGAAGGAATTTTACTAAACATCTTCAATAACCTGGGTATTGTATATCGTCGGATTGATCGCTATGAGGATGCTATCACGATCTATCACCGGGCACTGGCTATTCTTGATCAGGTCAGGGATAAACAGGTGAGAGCCGACATTTTCATCAATATGGGGAATGCGATGATCTCTCTCGAGCAATTCGATAGTGCTGAATATTACTACCAGGAGGTGAGAGCCTTTGCCATGGAGCAAAACAATAGGCTCGATCTTGCATTTGCTTTAAATGGCCTGGGTGTGGTGGCTGAGTCGCGAGGTGATTTCGGAGAAGCACTTAAGTATTATGATATGGTGATCCGGGAGCAAGGGATTGAAGAAGATTATTTGTTGTTTTCCGCCTTAAGATATAAAGCCGAAGTACTTTCCAAGATTGGTCTATTTGATTCTGCAGATTATTATTTTGACAAGGCCCATAAACTATTTGACGAAGAAGAGTACCCGGAAGAAATGAAAGATTTGTTTCTGCAGTTAGCCACTCATTTTGAACGTTCCAGTCAATTCAAAAAGTCAAATGAATTTTATAAAAAGCATTATCAACTAAAAGACCGACTGATAAGCGAAGAAGTAATTGATCGAACGTCGGAATACGAGGAACGCTACAAGGCACAAGAGAAAGAAAACGAAATTATCAACCTGAAATTACAAAATGAAGAAGCCTCTCTCATTGCAGCACGGCAAAAGAATCAGCGGAACATCTTCCTTTCACTCACCATGATCCTGTTGATGGGTGTTGGCTTTTCTATCTATATGTACCAGGTAAAACAAAAAGTAAATAAGCGGTTGGAAGAAAAGAATTTGGTGATCAATAAGGCTTTGGCCGATAAGGAATTGTTAATGAAGGAGATCCATCACCGGGTGAAAAATAACCTTCAGGTGATTAGCAGTCTGCTCAATCTGCAGTCCAATTTCATTACTGACGAACGGGCCAATGCAGCCATGTTAGAAAGTAAGAACAGGGTCCACTCAATGGCACTCATCCATCAGCGGCTGTATCAAAATGAAAACCTGACGGAGATCGACCTGGCAGAGTATTTAGATCAGCTAATCGATAATCTTGAGCAGTCATACACCAATCCGGATCAGGAGGTGGAAATTGAATTGGAAGCCTCGGAAATCATGATGGATGTAGACAAAGTCATTTTGCTGGGTTTGATTGTGAATGAACTGGTGACCAATTGTTTTAAGTATGCTTTTGATGGTAAGAAAAGTGGGCTTATTATTGTTCGGTTAGAAACTCAAAATGATATGATCAAACTCATCGTTTCAGACAATGGTAAAGGTATGAGCTCACCTCCAAGGGTAAAGCAGGGTAGTCTGGGCACATTGCTGATCAATGATCTTTCAAAAAAGCTGAAGGGGGAATTGAGCTATGATCTGAATGAAGGGACAACGGTATCCATTCGATTTCCTTATATAAGTAAAAGCGCATGACCAGGATTTTAGTTGTTGAGGATGAAGCGATAATTGCAGCTGATCTGAATATGATCCTGACAAAGAGAGGATATACCTGCGATCAAACCGACAATGCGATTGAGGCCCTGGAACTAATTGCTAAAAATGATTACCAGTTATTTTTAATGGATATTTTCATTTCCGGGGATACCGATGGTGTAGACCTGGCCCGACAGATACGCAAAAGAAATGACCGACCATTGCTTTTCCTGACTTCTTATTATGACAATCAGACCCTGGACCGGGTAAAAGAAATCAAGCCCGAAGCTTATATTGTAAAGCCTTTTGAAGAGCGCAATTTGATCGCCAATATTGAACTGGCCCTTTATCGTCACAAAAGACCTGTCTCATCTTCCCCATCATTGGACAAAATATTTGTGAAAGATCAAAGCGAACTGGTTGCACTGGATCCTACCGATATCACCTATGTGGAAGCTGATGATAATTATGCCCGGGTGGTAGCCAATTCAAAAACATATTTGCTTTCACATCCAATTAAGAAGGTAGAAGAAAACCTGGGAAAGCTTCCTTTTGCCAGAGTGCATAAATCATTTATCGTGAACCTGACCAAGGTAACTTCGATCCAGGAAGGATTTGTATTTCTGGGTACAGAGAAAATTCCATTGGGGAGAACCTACCGTCAACCTTTCATGAGTGCCTTGACCATTTTATGAATGATCACTTGATGTCGTTATAACTGATAATGAGAAGGTTAGGTAATTAATTTTAATGTCCTGGGTCATATTATTGAGAATGCTGAATTCATTCACCCGAACAATCTAACCTTTTACTCAACAATTTGGTAGTTCACGAAAACAGAATGGATCGCTACAGCGATTATTCCGAATTTTAGGATTCACTAAAAGTCAAAACGATGGATTTCTCGCCTAGAATTTCCTCAGCCTTATTTTTGCTGATCCTATCATTTAACTTTTCCCTTGCCCAGCAAGACTATTACTGGGTAGGAGGCAGTGGCAACTGGTCTGACG
>JAHCMM010000085.1 GCA_019192515.1 Cyclobacteriaceae bacterium SS2 | reverse complement strand
GAGAAGAGACTACAATGGAATTCAATGAGGATGTTCGAGTAATCTGATCTCGAGCCAGTGATTCCATCCCATCAATTACAGTTAAGATACTTACCAGGGCAGCTACACCGATGATGATACCAAGGATCGACAAGAAAGTATGGAAGAGGTTGGACCTGATACTCTCAATTGCATAAAAAAATGTCTGGATCAAACGCCGCACTGATTAAAAATACATAAGGTTTGACAAAGTATAGGTCAAAGACAGCCTGATATAATTTCATTTAATCACAATTTTCCTTCAGCTAATTTGTAACTTAATCCTACCAACAATAGCGAAATAAACTCATGGCCTCAAATAAGATCAACCGACGAAACTTTATTGGAAAGACCTCGGCGGGACTGGCTGGGATCACCATTGTTCCCCGGCATGTAATAGCAAAGTCAGGAGAGGTTGCTCCCTCCGACAAGCTGACCATTGCAAATATTGGGTGCGGAACGGAGGGGATTCGTCAAATGGGGGATCACCTGAAAAACCCGAAGATCCAGGTCGTCTCAGTTTGTGATCCCAATAAATACTCAACCAATTACCTGGACTGGTCACCCCACAGCATTCGGAATGCCATCAGGGAGACGCTTAATGAGCCCAATTGGGGAGAATACATTACCGGAGTGCCGGGAGGTCGTGATCTCATGCAGGATTTTGTGGAGAGATATTATGCTAAGCATAAGCCTTCCGGAAAATATAAAGGCTGCTCGTCTTATGAGGACTTCCGTGAGCTTTTGGAAAAAGAAAAAGATGTGGATGCCATCAAGATCATGACTCCGGATCATCTTCATGCGACCATTGCAATAGCTGGAATGAAAGCTGGAAAGCATGTGATCACACATAAGCCCATTGCCAATAGAATGTCCGAAGCCAGATTGACAATTGACATGGCCAGAAAGACAAACGTCAAAACACATCTCCTGGCGTGGAGAGGCAGACCAGAATATAAATTGATCCGTTCCTGGATCGAAGACGGCGTAATTGGTGACCTCACTGAAATACATAACTGGTCATATCGGCCGGTATGGAAACAATGGACAAAACTTCCTACTGAGACACCACCAGTCCCTGTTGGATTTAACTGGGACCTTTGGTTGGGCCCGGTACCCGATCGGCCTTACCACCCCAACTATACACACAATGTTTTCAGGGGATGGTTTGAATTTGGTGGTGGCAGTGTGGCTGATATGGGTCATTACAGCCTGTTTCCTCTTTTCGCTGAGTTTGGGATCACCAAATCTCCTGTGAGTGCTAAAGCATTTGGCACTACCACCCGGGAAGCGGATAATAATGTATTTAAATGGGTTGACAATAAAGTGGCTTTCCCGGCTAGCTGCCTGGTGAAGTTAAAATTCCCTGCACAATCCTCGCTCCCTGCCTTTGATTTATATTGGTATGATGGCGGAATGAAACCATTTCCCCCTAAGGAACTGGAAGAGGATGGTCGGGACATCCCAAATGAAGGCATGATGTTCGTAGGCACAAAAGGCAAGATTTTAGCTGGTTTCAGAGGTGAAGATCCTGCCATAATTCCCGGTTCTAAGATGAGGGCATATGCTGGAAGTAAAACTGTCCCTGACCAGGAGCCTCAGGAAGATAATATATGGGTAGATCCCATTCTTAAAAATGAACCTTGCCCGGGGAACTTCCCAAAAGCAGAGACTGTCACAGAAACCATTAATCTGGCAGGTGTTGCTATCCGATCAGGTGAGCAGCTTGAGTATGATGCCCAAAGCATGAAGATCACGAACAATCAGGAAGCCGACACTTACCTTCACAGGGAATATCGTAAAGGGTGGGAATTAACAATATAAGGCATGAACAGGAAAGAACAGTCCAGAAGAAATTTCATCGAAAAGGGCTTGCTATTGAGTGGCTCCACCTTTCTTCCTTATCAACTACTAACAGCAAAAAATATGACACGATCAGATAGAATGGTCAGGGATGACATCTCACTAGCTCAATGGGCACTGGTGGATGAAGTAAGATCTGGTAAATGGAAAACCGTGGATTTCCCCAAAATTGCCAGAGAGGATTTCGATCTCAATGGTATTGAGTTTGTCAATACCCTGTTTGAAGTTCCTACGATCAATTACCTGAATCAACTGAAGAAAAATGCAGATGACCACGGTGTAAAGATGGTACTCATTATGGTAGATGCAGAGGGTGATGGGGCGGAACCAACGCCTCAACTTAGAAAGCAGTTTGTGACCAATCACAAAAAGTGGATTGATATAGCGCAATATTTAGGTTGTCATGCCATCAGGACCAACTGCAGGGGCAATGAAAGCTCAAATAAGGGAGAAGCTCTGAAATGGGCTGCTGAGTCCTACAACATGCTCCTGGAATATGCTCAACAAGCCAGGATTAAAGTAGTAATAGAAAATCATGGTGGAGTGAGCAATGATCCGGATTGGATGGTACAGCTGATGAAGGAAGTAGACAACCTGTATTTTGGAACTTATCCTGACTGGAGAAGCCCCGGACCTGACTTTGATAATGTGGATTACCTGGCTAAGACACTCCCCTACGCATATGGTCAGTCTTATCGAAACCAACCAACGGAAGAGCTTTCTGCCAAAATGATCAGAATGAGCAAAGATGCAGGCTATCGAGGGTGGTATGGGATCGAGTCCAGTGGTAGAGAAGAGATAAAAAAGGGGATCAGAATTCTGAAGAAGTATCTGTAGATGGAAATAAATAGACTTAATGATATATTTAATCATTGTCTATTAAATACTTATTAACCAGTTATTTATATTTTTTTAAACTCCTCGACCTTCATTTTACCACAATAAACCCTAAAATCTACGCTCAACTGCGTAGAACAAACACATTTTATCCGGTATTCGCACTACGAAAATTACCTAGCAAAACCGATCATTCATTGCATACCATTCACCTATTTTCATTTTTTAGGTATTAGACTCTTATACAGTATGTGAATTTGTTGAACTTTTGTAATCACAAAGCAAGAAAAAAAAGCATATGATGCCAGCTATACAAACCACCACTACACTCAAAACCGCTCCGCGGACTTTACACAATGAATACATTGTCTTTCCAGGTAAAGGCATTCCATTCATTAAGTTCGACGGACTGAAAGGTTCTCTAACTATCAATGGAACAGCTACTGACACAGATGTAGCCAGCAAACTGATTCCTTTGACTACCATGGTAGATGAGTATCTAAGTACGCACGACAGGCTTACCTGCAACTTTCTGTTCAAGGATTTTAATTCCAGCACCTGCAAAATGTTGTTTAAGCTATTCAAAAAGCTTCAGGGTCACAAAAGGAATAACAAGTCTATCACCATTAACTGGCTGGTAGATTTTGACCAGGATGAAATGATCGATNCAGGACTGGATTTCGCAGCAATCTACGATCTGACGTTCAATGTGCAGTACGCATTCAGTAAGAATTAATGGCTTAGGTGCAGGCAGCCCGACCAGCTAGGCAGCCTTGTACCAGGTCCTTTTGCGAATTCTGCAAGTGTCTATGCTTTTTTTACGGTTTTCCGTCACAATAACCATTTTTTGTATCTCTTTTGGTAAGTTATGACAATTAGCACTACCAATCCATAGCCGTTGTATGATCGATTGAAACCAATTGATCCTCCTTCCCGGACGTCCGTTTTCAAATCTTTTGAAGTGTGTGCACTTTCACCCTCATAATCAAACACTTAAAGAGATGAGAACACTAACTAAAGAAAAAATCCAATGGCTGATCCTGATTTTTCAGATCATCTTTTTGGGGCTTGTATTTGCGGCTACAGCGCAACCAAAGAAACCTTCTATTGCGCTGATCAGCATCGATACTAAAGGACTGGAAATAGACAATACCACAATGGCTAGCATTGCCCGTTTGGAGTTGGAAAAGACCAATCACTACGAAGTACTGGATAAGTATGACGTACAGGATGTGGTCACTCAAAATAATATCAATCCTGACACCTATTTTGGTAAAAACAATGTGGTAAAGGTGGGCAAGATACTAGGCACAGATAAAATGCTTACCGGTAGTGCGGAGCGATTTGGCGATAAGATCATCATGATCTTTCGCCTGATCGATGTTCGTGAGGAGCGGATTGAAAAGACTGCGGTGATGGAATTTCTCAATATTCAATCCGAAATCCAAAACATGACCATGCTTTGCCTCAACGAACTGCTGGGAATAGAAAACGATCCTTATATGGTAGACCTGCTTGTAGAATATGACCTGCCAATAGCCTCTACTAAAACCTCTGTAAATCTCAATGGCCCCAGGATTGGGATGGTCTATACCATGGGTGACACAGGTCAGCGGCTGCAGGATCCAAAGAACGAAGGTGGCTATGACATGTTCCCCGTCACCACCATGTTTGGTTACCAGCTGGAAAAGCAGTACCTGAGTGCTGGTGATTTTCAGGCTTTGATTGAAGGTGTATTTGCTGTAAACGGATTGGAATCAGGGAAATTTATTCCTTCCATTACTTTCATGAACGGATTCCGATTTAATACCTCAGGTATTGAGTTTGCCACCGGTCCTGTGTTTCGGCTGGTGAAAACGACTGATGGCTTTTATCAGGATGGTAAATGGTTCAGGGTGGCGGATGCCCCTGAAATCCCTGAGGGCACGGACATCGTGGAGCGTTTAGACAATCGCGGAGTATACAGCCTCTCATTGGGTATGGTGGTAGCTGTAGGAAAAACCTTTCGTTCCGGATACCTCAACATCCCTGTGAATGCCTATATGATCCCCAGAAAAAACGGCACCACAATTGGCCTTACTTTCGGCTTCAATACTACTGCCAGACCTAAGCTATAGACCAATCTTAATTCTCAAATGTGTTTGCAAGGTAGAGTGACAGGTTCACTCTACTTTTTGGTTTATAGACATCTCAATGCGTCGAACTTTTAAATACCTAAGCCAAACACCAACCTAACCCCTCCCTCTTTACTCCTATTGATATTTTTTGTAATTTCATAAGAGTATCACCCTATCACATTAACCCCCATTGTCATGGACAGACGATTATTCCTCCGATCTTCCGGTGTTTCTATTGGATCTGCTATCACATTACCTGCCATACTCTCAGGTTGTAATATTGAAAATCCAAAGGCGGCACCAGCACCAGTTTCTGCAGACCTTAGCACATGGGATGGCGTTCGGGCTCAGTTTCCATTGGACCACTCAATGATTCAAATGGCACAAATGCTTCTCGCATCTCACCCCAGGCAAGTCACAGATGCCATCAACAGACAACGACAAGCTTTTGACGCCAGCCCTGCCACCTATTGGGAAGAACACTACCAAACAGCAGAAGGAATCGTGGCGCAGGCAGCGGCCAAATACATGAATGTAAATCCTGGAGAAGTCGCGTTGACTGACAGCACAACTATGGGCACTTCTATCCTTTTCAATGGAATGAAACTAAAGCCTGGCGATGAGATACTTTCTACCACTCACGACCATTATGTTACAGACAAGTCCATCGATTTTGTATGTGAAAAGACCGGAGCGACTAATCGTAGGATTGACGAATATGCAGACCCCAGGACAGTGACGGTGGAGGAAGTAACCTCAAATATTGCCAAAGCAATATCTGACAAGACTCGTGTGGTGATGGTGACCTGGGTACAGTCCTGCACCGGAGTAAAACTCCCCATCCGGGCAATCTCCGACGTGATCCGGGAGGTAAATACAACAAGAACTAAGGAAAACAGGATCTACTTTGCCGTGGATGGTGTTCATGGCTTTGGTAACCAGGACGAAGATATCTCGCGGTTAGGTTGTGATTTTTTCTCAGCAGGTACCCACAAGTGGATCTTTGGGCCCCGTGGCACCGGCATCCTGTTTGCCCGGAAAGACGCCTGGGACTTTATCCGTCCCACTATCCCCCAGTTTTCGGAATACCCATACCTTCAATGGATGGGTATGGCACCTGACCGTCAACCAACCTTTCATGAACTGATGAGCCCAGGGGGCTTCCACGCCTTCGACCATCGGTGGTCTCTCGATGCTGCCTTCGAGTTTCAGATGACCATAGGTCGTGACCGTGTTCACCAGCGTACTACCGCACTCAACACCCGACTCAAACAAGGCATGCAAGGAATCAGTGGTGTAGATCTTCTCACACCAATCAATCCGGAGCTTTCGGCTGGTATCAATTGCTTTATGGTCCGCGATCTGGAGGTAGCAGAGATTGTAAAACGATTCCATGAAGCAGGGGTGATCGCCAGTAGCTCTCCTTATCGAATTTCCTACGCTCGGCTCACTCCTTGTGTAATCAACACCGAAGCGGAAGTAGATACTACCCTGGAGAAATTGGAGAGAATAGCGACAATCACATAGCCATAAATACCTCTGGTATTTCGCCTTTTAGAAGGAGCCCACTTGACTCACCAGCAGACTCTTGTCAATTTGAATAATGCCAGGTCAGAGGTAAGAATTGTTTTCATGCAAAGGCAAAAAATGATATTTTAGTCGACTTGTAATCCGTCTTGGGATTTAGAAACTTCAATTAATCAAAATATTTACACATGAAAGAAGAAAATGCAGGTCAAATGAGTCGGAGAAGCTTTGCGCGGAAGACTACCATGGGATCTTTGGCCCTTGGACTCAGCAGCGTGGTTCCATTTTCAGCAAAATCATATAGAAAGATTATTGGCGCCAATGAGCGTGTCAATATGGGGGTGATCGGATGCGGAGGCATGGGGAATTCTCATATGACTGCATTGCTTAGGATGGGAGACCTAAATAATGTTGGCGTGAGCCATGTATGTGATGTGTACGATAAAAGGTTGGCAGCAGCGGCTGAAAAAATGACCGCCAAGCCGATCAAGAATTATAAAGAGATCCTTGACAATAAAGACATTGACAGTGTGTTGATAGCGACCCCGGAACATTGGCATCACCAAATGATTCTGGATGGTATTGATGCGGAAAAACATGTATACTGTGAAAAGCCGATGACTCATTCTATTGAAGAATCCAAAGAAGTGGTGGAAAGGATGAAAACAGCCAAGACCAAGTTGCAGATTGGGGTGCAGGGGATGTCTGATGACTCATATTCCAAGGCCAATGAATACATCAAACAGGATGTGTTAGGTGATGTGGTAATGGCTCACATCGATTACTCAAGGAATTACAAGGGAGAAGACTTCTGGGACTACACGGTGGATTTTGATGCAAAACCTGGCATTAATATCGATTGGGAAGCCTGGCTTGGTCCTGCTAAAAAACGTGAATATGATCCTTACCGATTTTTCCAATGGAGGAAATATTGGGATTATTCCGGTGGGATAGCTACTGACCTTTTCATTCACAGGATATCCAGGATTATCAGATCTGTTGGATTTACTTTCCCGGATAAGGTAGTGGCTTCAGGAGGATTATGGCATTATGAAAATGCCAAGGGGGAGATCCCGGATACGTTCAATATGATGATTGATTATCCTGAAGGAGTAACGGTGATGGTGGTATCTTCGTTAGCCAATGACACCTCTACCAAGCATATGATCAGAGGGAATAAAGCCACATTGGAATTTACCAGGGAGGGCTTCGTCATCACTCCGCAGCAATCCGGGAGAGAAAGTGTGAAAGAAGAAGATCTCATTAAATTCAGAAAACGTGGCGCAGAAGATATTGTATTGCATCACAAAAATTTACTGGATGCTATCAGGGAGGATGTGCCACTGAAATGTGATCACAACATGGCATACTATGGCGTAGTGGCGTGCAGCATGGGAGTGCAATCATTCAGAGAGCGATCATATCTGCAATGGGACAGTGCCAAACAAAAAGTAGTGAAAGCATAAAAAAAGGAGGGTAGTTTGATACTACCCTCCAGACTCAAGCTGGCGAAAAGATCTCCAATCGGCGACGCGATGATCGAGAGATCCAAACAGTCGAATTATTCTACTCCTGTGTTAGTTCGAAATTTGCGGTTGTTGCATTTGCAACAACCACCTCAATATCCGTCTCTGTTTCAGGGGTAAACCCTTCTGCTTCAACGGTAATATCATATAATCCTGCGATTAGTCCGGGTACCTCAAACTTTCCTTCTGCATTTGTAAAACTTGTGGTATTTAATGTATCTGCAGCGAAGATGGATACCTGAGCTCCGGATATGGGAGTTGCCATTTCATCAACTATTGTGGTAACAGTTCCAATGACTCTTCCTGCAAAAGATACATTGCTAGCTTTTATTACTGGTTTGAAATTAAACCCGTTAATTGCCAGTGGGGAACCTAGTGGTACGAAAGATTGAGATACGTCCACATCCAAAAGCAATTCAGCGGAAAGGCCTCCCACTACCTCGATATCAGGGTTAATGAAGACTTTTATTCCTGATTGAGCACCGCTTGGAATTTTAAGATTGAATGTTGTTTCAGCGTCATCATTAAGCACTACAGAGGCCTCTGAAATATATACTCGTACCAGGTCATACGATCCCACTGGAACTTCAACGCTGGCAATGTTGGCAGTAACACCATTAGTTAAGTCCAGCAGATTAGCAGAAACTTCTGAATCTAAAATGGTAGTGAATTTCTCCTCTCCATTTCCACCGGATTGCCGAATTTCAATTTTTGTAACAGTTATGTTAGCCTCTGCAATTTGGTCAGTGGGATAAGGAGCATCAGTCATCCTGACATTTAAAGTACCTGATCCGTCATTATCTTCCGTGCAGCTCAATAAGATTGAGCAGGTCAGGAGGATGAAAATAATTTGATTAATTGCGGATTTCATAGCTTGTCGAATTACTGTGATTCTGAAATAATTATATCAATTGTAGTTTCCTGATTACTGGAAATGATCGCCTGCTCGGTAGAAGTTTCGTAGCCCGTTTTTTCCGTCTGCACGATATAGTCACCAGCAGTTAGTCCTAAAAACGCATATTTTCCATCAACTTCAGAAAATGTGATGGCATTGATAGTATCTGCTGCAATCAAAGAAATTTGAACGCCTTGAACAGGGGTATTAGTGATGTTAGTTACTGTTCCCTTTAAAGTTCCCGTTTCACTGGAATTGGAAATCTTGATAGTGGGTTTAAAATTGAAACCATTTATCTGAGCCGAATTATTCGGGTTTCCTTTTGGTATGAATGATCTGCTCAAGTCAAAGTCAAACAAAAATTCATTGGGGCCATCTTCTGTAATGATAATGGGAGAGTTAGGTTTGACAAGTATACCGCTGGATTCCCCGGAAGGGATTTTCAAATCATAAAAATTCCCATCTTTGAGGAGGATACTGCCATTTTCAACATAAACCCTGAAAAAATCATAAGTCCCGACAGGAATTTCCACCTCACTTAAAGCAGTGGTGATCCCATTGGTAAGCTCTAGAAGATCAAAGGTTAGTGTATCATTGAATAAAGTGATGTATGGCACAGAGTCATTTGCTGCTCCTGTTTTCACATCAATCCGGTCAATAGTCACTTTTGCTTCTTCAATCATATCAATTGGATATGGGGCATCGGTTAAATGAAGACTTATGTCGGAAAGAATAATGTCATCAGAATAGTACCATCTATCATTTTCGTCACATTCGAAAAGCTGATCTTCAATTACTGACTGTAATTGGATTTGACTATTGATGCTAGTGATAAAATCATTTACTGTGATAGAAATCGGGAAGTTGAAGCTAATTAATTCATTTTCATCGAACTCCATTATGGCTTTCAACAATGCCTGATCGTTTTCAACTTTTATGGTTTTTGCTTTCTGGTTGATGAGGTCATAGGTAGCTAGTGAGACCGGATAATTAAAATCTATACATTCAATATCGTCATAGAGATAATTGCCTGCAATAGCATTTGCTTGTTTCAATTCTTCTTGATTATTGATGATTATGCTGGAGTAATCTGATTTTATTACCTCAATTGGGAATTTTATTAGCATGAAGTCTGATATATAAGGATTCAGATTATATACCTGTTGAATGGGATGGAGGTCTTCAATTGAGTTAATCACATACTGTTTTCCCCTTACAGTTACTTCTACAGGAAGCTTTACGGTAAGAGAGCTTGCATTATCTATAATATTGTCTTCAGAACCATCCAATAGGGACAACCTATGTAGATAGTGACCTAATGTGGATTCTTTTTTAAATGACTCGGACTCTGCAGGCAGGATTACTTCGTTTGCTGGCTCCTGACATGAAATAAGCCATACCATCATCAGCACATAAATTCCTGCGAGGATGAGTGATTTTAGCTTTTTATCCTTATGCAATGCCTTTAACATATTACCAGTTTCATTAATAGAACAGGGAGACTCCTGAAATTCCTACCGGGAATTTCATTTTTATTGGACATATTGCTTAAATACCTAACTTTCGATCATCGTTATCGAATGACTAAAAAACCCAAAAGCACCTGTGATCAATTGGCATTCAGGGAATTGTTCCGAATGCATGCTGAAGAATTATATCAGTTTATATACTATAAGTATGGTGCAGATAACAATCCTGAAGATATTGTGCAGGTAGCATTTAGTAAATTGTGGGAGAACTGTGCCAAAGTACCTCCTGAAAAGGCAAAATCCTATTTATTTACTGTTGCGAGTAACCAGGCGTTGAATGAGATCGACAAAAAGAAAACGGTTTTGAAGTATCAGCAAAACACAAATCCGAAACTTTACTCCGTTGAAACGCCGGAATATCTAATTCAGGAGGAGGAATTTCTGAAGCGAGTAAAGCAAGCACTTGAATCTTTGAGTGAAGGGCAGCGAACAGCATTTATGTTGAACAGGGTTGAAGGGAAAAAGCATGAAGAAATTGCTGAACTCCTGGGGATAAGCAGAAAAGCAGTAGAGAAAAGGATATACACAGCTTTAGCTTTTTTAAAGGAAAGGCTGGGTGAAAAAATTAAAATTTAAAGTAGGAGTTTGATGATTAAAACTGTTTAATTAATGATAGCAGCGCATGAGCAAAACAGATTACGATAAGAAATGGCTAAATAACCAACTCTCAGAAGAGGAATCAAAATCCTTTGAAAAGACTGAGGAATACCATTTCCTGGTTAAACTGGATGATGCGATACAGCATTTCAAGGCTCCTGACTTTGATTTGGCAAAAGAGGAAACAAAACTCAATAATAAACTATCCCAAAATACAGCGCGGGTTGTGAATTGGCCTGTGAAGCTCATAAGTATTGCTGCTTCCGTACTAGTGGTTGTGGGTGCCTGGTTGACTTTTTTTAATGGGGATAAGGCTAGCCCAACGACTGTCTCAAGCGCAGATCAGTCCAGCTTATATTTACCAGACTCTTCTTTTGTTTTGCTAAACAAGCAGACAGCATTGACTTATGGTGATTGGGGTGATAGCCGTGAAGTCCACCTTAAAGGAGAGGCATTTTTTGAGGTCGTAAAGGGTTCAACATTTAATGTGGTTACACCTTTGGGTGTGGTTTCTGTAGTAGGAACCAAATTTAATGTAGAGGTATGGGATGATTTTTTTGCAGTGAGTTGCTATGAGGGGACAGTAAATGTAGTCACAGAGGACATTGAGATTCAACTTAACAGGGATCAGACGTGGCAGTCTTTTGATGGTTTCAAACAATCAGGTCAAAATACATTAGGTAAGGTGCCGGATTGGCAAATTGGAGAATCACAATTTGAAAGTATTCCCCTGAAATATGTGCTTAAAGAGTTTGAAAGACAATATCAGGTTCTCATTAGAACCAAAGATGTGAATCTTGAACAGCGTTTTACAGGTGCTTTTACTCATGATAATATTAACTTGGCTCTGAAATCAATCAGCTTACCATTGAATTTATCTTATCAGCTTGAAGAAAAACAGGTTCAGATTACGGGTAATCACTAGATGGGTAGCATCAGGTTTTCTTCTTTTATTCTTAAATACCGTCTACGCTCAGCAGGACGTCATTCCTTTAAAAACAATCCTCGACTCTTTAGAGACCAGGCATAATATCATTTTTTCATATGCTGATGAACAGGTAAATAATAAGTCAGCTGTATTCCCAAATCAGTCTTTCGATCTGGATGAGAGCTTGAGCCTGTTAGAATCAAATACAGGATTATCTTTTGAAAAGCTTAATGATCGTTACATTGTAGTTCGAGGAAACTCCATCAATACAATTTGTGGTTACCTACACGATAAAGTCAGTGGTGAGCCAATAGAGTTTGCGATCATAATGAACACCAACTCTGGTGAATCTGAAATATCAGGAATAGATGGGTATTTCAATTTGTCACTTAAAAGTTCGGAAGTTTCAATTCTTATCACACATATATCTTATTCCGATACCCTGTTAGCAAATTTCGATGCAGCTCATTGCCATGATATATTTTTAACACCCACGATATCTGAGCTGGAAGAAGTCTATGTATCCAATTACCTGGTTAAAGGATTGGATAAGAAAACATTTGGTGAATACCGCATAAACACAAAGGAGCTTCAGGTATTACCCGGGCTGAGTGAACCTGATGTATTGCATATGATGCAAGTTTTACCCGGTATTCAAAGTCCGTTAGAATCAGTTTCTGATCTCAATATTCGTGGGGGGACCAACGATCAGAATTTGATTCTGTGGGATGGCATTCGCATGTTTCAGTCAGGTCATTTTTTTGGGCTGATCACGGCATTCAACCCGTATTTCACTGAGGAAGTTAATTTGGTCAAAAATGGAAGTAGTGCCATTTATGGGGAAGCTATTTCTGGAATTCTGGATATTCGTTCTACTGAAGAAGTCACCAGTAATTTCTCAGGAGGGGGAGGCGTAAACTGGTTGAGCGGGGATCTACACATGAACATTCCCATTTCTCCCGATGCTTCATTGAGTGTGGCTGGAAGGAGATCGGTTGCTGATTTGATCAGAACTCCAACGTATCGTAACTACTATACCAGGGTGTTTTCAAACTCGGACGTTAGTGCTACTGCCTCTGAAAAGAAAGAAGATTTTCAATTCTATGATGTGAGTGGAAAATTGGACTGGGAATTTGATGAAAAAAATAAGCTCAGTTTCAGTTTGATCAGGATTGTTAACGATTTAACATTTGGGGAAGAAGGAATAGTGAATGGTGAAGAGGTGATCAGAGAAAGTCGATTAACTCAACAAAGTCTGGGGCTTGGGATGAACTATTCAAGAAACTGGAGCCAGAGATTGACCAGCAACCTAAAAGCGTACTTTTCATCATACCGGTTACATTCATTAAACAATGATATTACCAATAATCAAAGATTAATACAGGAAAATGATGTTTTGGATATTGGAGTGCAGTTTGATCTTGAATCTAAAATAAACGAACAGGTTCGATTAACAAGTGGTATTCAGATAGAAGAGACAGGGATTGTGAACCTGGAGGATATCAATAACCCGGATTTCAGACGACGAGTCAAAAATGTATTAATAAGATATGTCGGGTATTCCGAATTAAGTGTTTTTGCTAATGAATCAAAAACAAACCTACGGATGGGCATTCGTACTGCGTACTTTGATCAGTTAGAGCAATTGATCACAGAGCCGCGATTGTCTTTCAGGCATGAAATCACCCCCTTTATATCATTTGAGTTGAAAGGTGAATATAAAAACCAGACTACATCACAGATTATTGACTTGCAAACTGATTTCCTTGGTGTGGAAAAAAGGCGATGGGTCCTGGCAAATAATTCGGATATTCCGGTAATGAAAGGTCGACAGGCTTCACTTGGATTTCATTATCTTAAAAACAAGTTGCTTATCAACTGTGAGGGGTACTATAAAATTGGGATGGGAATTATTACATCTGGCCAGGCTTTTCAAAACCAATTTGAACGGGTTAGATCCAAAGGAAATTACAGAACATATGGAAGTGAATTCTTATTAAGTAAACAGTTTGATAAATTCTCATTTTGGGGAAGCTATTCACTAGCATGGAATTGGTTTGACTTTCCGTTGTTGGATCCAGGTTCTTTCCCAAACAATTTAGATGTACGGCACAATATCAGTATTGGAAATCGCCTAATGATCAATCAATTTGAAATATCATCTGGAGTAGCCTGGCACAGTGGAGTGCCTTATACACCATATGACCCGATGATGCCCATTTCGGATGGAGATATTCAATATTTAACTCCTAATGGGAAGCGGTTAAGCAATTATCTACGAATGGATTTATCGGCAAAATATTGCTTTAAGCTGGGAGATAGGGCGACAGGACAGGTAGGACTTTCACTTTGGAATCTATCCGATTATTCCAATATTATTCGTCTATACTATCAGGTAGATGCAGAAGGGGGTATAACTAGATCGGAACAGAGTGGATTAAAATTTACACCGAATGGCATGATCCGCTTTAATATATAGCTAACATAGGTAAAATTGTTTGGCATATTCCTTCATCAAACGCTATAATTGCTTTTCAGTAAGTGAAGATTCAATATATATATTGGATTTTTTTCGTAACTTTCTGAGATTCAGTAATTAAGTCTGTTCACCATCCTTGATAGATTATGAGTTCCGACCGGGACATGCAGTCCAACTTCATCAGTTGGGTTAAACAAAAAGCCGATCAAAACCATTCGTTTGTGGACGATCTGGCCGATCTTCTAAATGTTAGTAAAGACAGTGCCTATCGTCGGGTACGTGGCGAGACATTGCTTACGTTTAATGAAATAAGCAAGATAAGTTCACATTACAGGGTTTCTCTGGATTCTTTTCTAAACCTATCAACCAATGCAGTTGTATTTAACAGCCGACAGATAGGCGAGAATTTTTCATTCAAGAATTATTTGCTTTCAATTGAAGACCATTTGAAGCTGGTTTCATCAGCACCCAACAAGAGGATGATTTGGACTGCCAAGGATGTACCAATACTTCATTACTTTCAGTCGCCAGGATTGACAAAATTTAAGTTATTCTTTTGGCAGAAAACGATTCTGAATACCACATTTAAGGAACTGGACAGGTACGACCCCAATAGTGTGGAGCCCGAGCTTGTATCCATTGCCAAATCGATATGGTATCTGTATTGTAAAATACCTTCATATGAGATATGGAGTGATGAAACACTGAATATTACGCTCAGACAAATTGAATATTATTATGAGTGCAATCTGATCACAAAAGAAATTGCCCTTGAATTAACCAGGGAGTTCATTGATATTATCCGGCATCTCAAAGGGCTTGCTGCCCTTGGTAGAAAATATCCCATGGGGGGTGAGGACTATCCTGACAATGGAGCTTATCACCTGTATTACAATGAGATAGCTATTGGTGATAATACTATTTTCTTTCAGATAGGTGAGAAAAAAGTAGTATTCCTTACTTACAGTATGTTGAATATCTTATCCACCATGGATGATGCTTTTTGCACAGAGACGGATCAATACCTTCAGAATATCATACAAAAATCAACACCGCTAAGTGTTTCTTCTGAAAAAGAGCGGAATAAGTTTTTCAGGATTATGGAAACCAAAATCAGTCAGATCCATGATCGGATAGAGAAATCTCTTTAGCGTAGATTGAAATAAATCCTCTTCTTTTCCAACCATTGATTCATGTTTAGTTTCTAGAGAGAATTAAATTGCTGGATACAATCTGTTGCAAAATTTGCAGTTAATATTGAAGATAACTCAAAAATCAATTTTGTAATTAATGCAAATACAGATTAATTCGAGCCAGTTTATCACTCTTTAACATGAATAAGTTCACGCTAATGTGTTTTTTTTCCTGGCTGACCGTATTGTCAGTAAATGCTCAGGATTTACTGGTAACCACTTCAGGAGATTCAGTAAACTGCGAAATCATCAATATTGAGCCGGATACGGTAAAGTTGAAAACCAGGGTCAACAGACGCCTGGTTGAAACATTTTATTCGATGGATAAGGTTTCAGATATCCAGATTGGGTTTTTTGAACGGATTCAGACAGATACCGCTGCCTACTATCGGATTGAGACTTACGATGGCAATGTTTATGTGGGAGAGATCCTCAATAATCAGGGAAATTTGATGAAGGTAAGAACCAACAATATTGGTGAGATTTCCATCAATACCAAGGATATAGTAAGTATGAAGCGTGTGAGGTCGGATCAATCTCAACAATACAGCGGTAGATGGTTTGATTATTTGCAATCCAGCAGATACTTCTATAGCCCAAGTGGTTATGGTCTTAAAAAAGGAGATGCTTATTATCAAAATGTTTGGATCTTCTTCAACCAGTTTTCCATGGGCTTTTCCGATTATTTTACTGCAGGTGTGGGAATGGTTCCCCTATTTCTATTTGGTGGTGCACCAACGCCTGTCTGGGTAACTCCGAAATTCTCAATTCCGGTCGTTGAAAACAAGTTTAATATTGGGGCAGGAGCTTTATTGGGAACAGTGATTGGACTGGGAGAGCCTGATGGAAGTTTTGGTATTGTCTATGGAATTGGAACTGTCGGGAGCCGGGATAAAAACTTTAGTGTAGGAGTAGGTTACGGATATGCAAACGGAGACTTTGCAGATTTACCGGCAATTACTTTTAGTGGAATGCTTCCGGTAGGTAGAAGAAATTATTTGATCACCGAAAACTATCTGATTGACGATATAGCATTATTTTCAATTGGAGGTCGTAGTCTTATCAATAGAGTGACGCTGGACTATGGGGTCTTCCTGCCTACTGAAGCCGGAACTTTTATTGCTATTCCATGGCTTGGCTTAGTAATCCCCATTGAAACCAAAATGAATTAAATACTGATCATCTCATTGAAGTTGCTCACATCTTCCGGTTTACCCACCACGTAAAGCATATCTCCCAGAAGGACCATATCATTGGGTAATGGGTTATTGATGATATCAGTATCTCTGAGGATAGCAACGATGTTCACATTGAATCTTCTCCGGATCATAGACTCACCCAGTTTTTTACCGACTATATCGTTGTCCTGTTGCTGCACAGTGAGACACCTGACATTCATATCCGGAAACTGAGCATTCTTTACCTTTTGGGTATTCGAAGGTCTGAGCATATCGTAATTGTCCCCACGAATATTTTTTACAAAAGTATGAATGGCCTCTTCAGGCACCTGGTACTGATGGAGCAGCCGGGAGAAGATCTCAATTGAAGTCTCGAATTCTTCCGGTATTACCTCGTTGGCTCCTATTTGTTGGTAGCTTTCAATTTCAGCAACAAAACGGGTTCTTACGATCAGGTAGATTGTTTGGCAGATACTTCTGATGTTAATGATCACTTTTCTGGTTGCATTGGGATCCGAGATGGCTATGACAGCCACCCTTGCCTGATGCACGTGTAAATGCTCCATCAGGTAGGGATTGGTAGCATCACCATAGTAAATAGGTTCACCTTTTGCCCGTTCGCGTCTCACGGTGATTGGATTCATTTCCACAATCACATAGGGGATATTTGAAAAACGGGCAGCTGCAGCTACATTTTTACCATTCAGCCCATATCCTATAATGATCAGGTGATCTTTTAGACCAGTAGTATCTACTTCCAGATCCTCCTGCGCAGTGCTCTCCCATCTAGCCAATCTTCTTTTGAATGTTTGACTTGAGCATCAGACTGGTGATCTTATCAAAATTCTTGATCAAAAACGGAGTGGCACCCATCGTGAGGATAGATACACTCAAAAAGTACTGGTAGGTCCCCCTGTCCAGCAGGTTATATTCCATTCCAACCCCTGAAAGGATAAACGCAAATTCCCCTACCTGAAAGATAGAAAGGCCTGTGATCAATGCGACCCGGAAATTGTACCGCAATACAAGAGCGGCTATGCCGGTAAATACTGTTTTCAGGAAGATGACCAATAGCGTTAACCCGAGGATTACAGGAAAGTTGAAGTAAAGGAATCTCAGGTCTAGGAGCATCCCGATAGAGACAAAGAAGATAGAGGTAAATATTTCTCTGAAGGGGATAATCAGACTGGTAGCCTGGTGGCTATATTCTGATTCCGAAATGATCAATCCTGCCATGAATGCACCAAGCGCGAGTGATAGCCCTATAGCTGATGTTGCCCAGGCAACCGCAAAACAAATGACGACTATTGTCAACAAGAAAAGCTCTTTGATTCGGGTTTTTGTGATGGCATAAAGGATCTTCGGGACAATATATCTTGCACTGATGATCACCACAATCACTACAAGCACCGCCTTGATCACAAGCTCCAGAATAGCCATGGCAGGGTTCCCTGCTTTGCCTGCGATGACCGGCGTGAATAGCATCATGGGCACTACAATAATATCCTGAAATATGAGGATACCTAATGCTGCTTTCCCATGAGGACTGTTAAGCTCATTCTGCTCCTGGAGCAATTTGAGCACAATTGCGGTACTACTCAGGGAGACCAGGAATCCCAGGAATACACCTTCCTGCCAGGTGAAACCACCCAAGAAGTACGACAACCCGAGTATACCTAATATGGATAATCCTACCTGAAAACTACCACCCACGAAGATGGTACTGCTAATGGAAGCCAGGTGCTTGAGTGAAAACTCCAATCCAATCACAAAAAGGAGCAATATTACGCCTATTTCAGAGAGCATTTCAACTTCATGAGATGCCTCTATTACAGCAAACCCGGTTGGGCCGGCTAGGATACCTGTCAACAGAAAACCCAGGATAGGAGGAAGGGTGAACCACTGGCATATAAAGACCACTACTATAGACAGTCCAAGTATGATTACGATCTCCTTTAGCAGCTCGAATTCTTCCATGGTTTGAAGATATAAAATGAAGGTGAGTTGAGAAGAATTACATGAAAATTAAAATCCTCCCACAATTAAACTTTAGTCTAAACGTAACCAGAAGGTTAAAAATTCCATGATTCCACAGGATAGTGAAAATTGGTATTAATTGTTTTTTGTCCTGATTTTCTCCTGACGGTATTGTGACTCAGGGGAATAAACTGACAAATAAATAGCAACTTATGTGCTGTTCGCAACCCGGATTTCTTCAGCAACGATCCATTTTATTATTAGCCCTCATTGTCCTGGTGGTCTCTTCCTGTCGCAAACCTCAAAATGAAAATGTGCCTCAGGTAGTGGACCAGCGATTCAGGATGGAGGTTATACTTGAGTCGCCTGACATCATGACCCCCATTGGGATAACCATTGATGATCAGGACAACCTATATGTGCTGGAATCACACACACATTTTCCCAGGTCAGACTATAAGGGTCAAAAATTTGACAGGATCAAAAAGGGCATTGACGAGAATGGAGACGGGAGGCCAGACAGATGGATAGTCTATGCTGACGACCTGGATGACGGAATGAATATTGAATGGCATGCCGGGAGTATCTACCTGGTAGAAAAAGACAGTGTTTTCAGGATAACAGATACCGACAATGATGGAATGGCTGATCAGAAGGAAGTTTTGGTTCAAATGAAAACAGCTCAGGGTGTTTTTGATCACGCAGGGCTTTTGGGCATTACCATTGGTGCTGATGGCTGGATATATGTTTCCAAGGGAAATAGTGCTGGGATAGATCTTGAGATTATGGGTTCTGATGGCTCCAAAATAGCCAGTTATGGAGCAGGAGGTAGTGTATTCCGTTGCAGGCTTGATGGCAGTGAGGTAGAAGAGATCGCCACGGGATTCTGGAATCCTTTCGATATCAAATTTTTAAAATCCGGAAAGCTCATGCTGGTGGATAATGACCCTGACAGCAGAGGTCCAAACAGACTTGTGGAAGTTGTGCCGGGTGGAGATTACGGCTATCAGTCTATGTATGGTGGCAGTGGTTTGCACCCTTTCCTGGCATGGAATGGTGAGTTGCCCGGAACGCTACCCTACGCTGCCGGTATTGGGGAGGCTCCAAGTGGTTTAATTGACGCCAGCTATTCCAATTTTCCAATTGAATATCAGGGTAATGTTCTGGCTACCATTTGGGAGGAGAATTCTATTGTCAAGATTCCACTTGAATCTTTTAACAGTACAGTAAGAGGTGAGTCAGAGATCCTTGTCCAGGGAGATAGTCTGTTTCATCCGGTAGCTTTAGCTGCTAATAGCAAAGGCGATATTTTCATTACTGATTGGGTGTTGAGACAGTATCCAAACCATGGATACGGTCGTTTGCTGATGCTCACATCTGATTCTGGTAAACCCATTGATCCAGGGGTTCCGGAACAAAATGCTGCCTTATCAATGCTTGAAAGTCCTCCAGATATTGACAACCTTTTTGCGCAACTCAGTTCGGAGGACCCTTTTGTCCGGACAGTATCCAGGGAGCTCATTATCAGAGGAGGAAATGAAGCAAGAATCCTCGACTTACTCGATCATCAGGATAAAACTCTAAGACTTGAAGGTTTGCTCATGCTAAACAAGTCTGATATTGACCTGGGAAAGGAAGCCCTCAGGAATTTACTCTACGACGAGTCAATCCCGATCCGGAAAATGACCCTGATCTACCTGGCGACTCACCTCAGATCGGACATGTATGACGACATCATCGGGACTCTGGCTGCAGACAAAATCACGGTGGAAATGTTTGAGACCTACCTGGAAGCTGTTAAATACTTGCAGGCTGATTTTATTCAACAGTTTAAGGCACGAACCAAACCGGTCGCAAAACAGATCAAGGTGGAACTGCCCGAAAATTTTATTGCAGGAATCATCCAGGATCCTACTTTGTCTGATAATATCAAGTCACTTGCTTTGCCTTACCTTGAAGAGGATGACAATAGCATTTCGTATCTGTTACAACAGCTGGACCAGTCAGGTGCAGACTTTCAAAAGGCCATTTTGAAGAAACTCAGAACCTATTTTAGTGAGACATCTGCCGAAGCATTTTTGAAAATAGCCATTAAAAAGGATAATGATCCTGAAGTAAGGGCACAGGCGTTGCTTAACCTTGAACTACAAGGTGGAAGTTTCTGCAACGAAGTAACCAATATTTTACAGGAAGAAGACCAGCTTGTAGTAGAGGCTGCTACCCGATATTTATGTCGATGCAGGGGTGAGGCCGATGAAAAGATCAAATCTGCATTAAAAGAGAATCTGGCTGCGATAGCTGTGAGAAATCAATGTTTAGGAGTTACGCCTGAAAACAGACCTGGCACTCACGAAGAGTGGCTGGCAGCGTTAAATGGCGATGGAGATGTTCTAAATGGGTGGATGATTTTTCAGTCTCCAAAGGCGCAATGTATATCGTGTCACCAGGTAAATAAATGGGGAGGTGTTTTTGGCCCTGATCTTTCTACTATTGCATCCAGTAAATCAAAAGAGCAGTTGATTTATGCAGTCTTACAGCCCGACAAAGAGATTGCCCCGGAGTGGCAGGGATGGTATGTAAAAGATAAGGAAGGTGTGACGCATCTGGGCAGACAAATTGATGTTGGTGATAAGAATGCAGAGCTGATGGTAGCAACTGGCGAGTTTATAAATTTTAAAGAGATACAAGCTTTTGGTACCATACCAAACTCGCTCATGCCGGATGGATTGGAAAACCAACTGACGGTTGGAGAGATGAATGATCTGGTCACGTTCCTCATGAGTCTTAGGTAGGAATAATCCTTTATCTTTTCAAAATGTTAATCCCAAAAATGAAGACCCATTTCTTATCTATATGTTTTCTCCTGCTCTCATTTTATTGTGCAGCACAAAAACAGCAAGCCCCTAACATCCTCATCATCATGACTGATCAGCAGTTTGCAGATGCCATGAGTTGCGCGATGGGAGATGAATATATCCATACACCCAACATGGATAAACTTGCTGTTTCGGGAGTGCGATTTACAAGAGCTTATTCCCCAAACCCACTGTGCACCCCAATGCGGACCAGTATGATGACCGGAATGTTTCCTCATCAGACAAGGGTGCAGACAAACAATGACAAAAAGAATTTCAGACCAGAGGACCACATCTATATGGGTAGGGTTTTCAGGGATGCCGGATTTGAGACTGGTTATTTTGGGAAATGGCATGTAGCATTGGACGAAGATGAAAAGGACCTTCATGGTTTTGACACTTTTGGAGAAGATAATCCCCGGCTGGACGCTGGTCCTGTAGGTGACTTCATTAAGGAGAAACGTAATAAGCCATTTTTTGCTTTTGCCTCTTTTTTGAGTCCACATGAGGTCTGTCAATGGGCCCGCAAGGAAGAGCTACCGGGTGAACCTCTTGCCGACATGCCCGAATTAGAAGCATTGCCCCCACTAAAAGACAATTTTGGGGTACCTCAAAATGAAACTGATATTGAGGCTTACATGCGGAAGTCATACCAGTCCAACAGAAGGTTTACAGTTGGAGATTACACCTATGCAGACTGGCGCAGACTACGCTGGGGGTATTATCGTTTGATCGAGCGAGCGGACATTTTTGTTGGCGAAGTACTCGAATCATTGGAAGCCTCTGGCAAAAAAGAAAATACCATTGTGGTCTTTCTCAGTGATCATGGGGATTGTGCAGGAAGTCATCATTGGAACCAGAAGACGGTGTTTTATGATGAATCTACACGTGTTCCATTTATTGTTTCCATGGAAGGAAAAACGACGGGCTCAACCTCCGATATCCTGGTAAATGTTGGGATTGATCTCATTCCTACACTATGTGAGTTGACTGGAGTTGAAGTCCCGAATGACCTTCCCGGCAAGAGTATGGCAGGAATGATTTTAGGGAGTAGGGATCGGGTGGATCGTGATTACCTGGTGATCCAAAATCATATGGTTCAGGGAGATCCTGTGGATGGTATCAGCCTGATGCCCCATGGAAGAATGGTCAGGAGTGAACATTTTAAATATTGCCTCTATAGTGAGGGTAATAAAAAAGAATCACTGGTAGACATGCGGTTTGATCCGCTGGAAATGATCAATCAGGCAGAAAACCCAATTTACCGGGACGTACTTGAGCAACATCGAACCTATCTCCAGGAGCACGCCGACACGCAAAAAGATGAAGTAGCTCAAAGCATGCTGGACATGCTTTGATCAGCCAAATTCCGGTCCGGCAATGGCAAAATGCTTCTTGGCTTCTCCGGGATAAGGGTTTCCCTTCAGATACATCCGGGTAAAACTTCTTTGGGTTGTAAAGCCAGCTTCTTCAAGCCATCCTACTAATCCTTTTTTATCTGCCAGGACATCAATGACCATTGAGCCGTTGATTTTAGTCATGGCATCTTCCACTAATTGAATTGCATCATCGGATGATTCAGCTATTACGGGTCCCATCTGAGTGAAATTCGTTCCGGGACGAGTGAGCAGGTAGCCATCTACTTTACCATTTTTGGAAATATACCCGTTCACATTCGCACCTTGTTCCAATAAATATTTTAACAATCCGCTTCTGTCCGTGCCAAATACTTTTTGATCCATTGCAAAAAGTGATGACAGTCTTTCTTCATCAATTTGCCTGACCATTGTGTTTCCAGGTTCATCCATATTTCTTTCCCCTGTATGTGTCATGCGAAAGATTTCGTATTCGTCCTGAAAGCCAAGTTTGGTATACACATGTGCACCGGCTGGTGTAGCATCCAATTTAATCGATTCACAATCTTTTAGGGATTCAATCATGGTAGTCATCAGCAACTTGCTGATGCCATGTCCCCGGTAAAGTTTTGAAACCAGCATCATCCCTATCCAGGCCACCTGGTTCTTGAAATTGGTAGAGGTGATTGTCCCTACGACGTTTTCTCCATCCAACGCTACCAGGCAATACTGAGGAAACTGCTCCATCAGAAAAAGCCAGTCATTCTCCGTCTGATTCCAGTTTTCAGCGTTCTTGATTTGCATCAGGGAAGGGAGATCTGATGGGTGCATCTGGCGGATTAGGATATCTTTACCTGACATAATTAGGGTCTGCTGAAAAACGCTAATGAAATAATATTAAATCTATATATGAGCTTTAATAATCTTGATATTGTTTTGTATTAAGCAAGTGCAAGGTTTTTAGATCGGGATTCATTATTTCATTCAGGCTAGCCTCAGTCACATCATTTCCTGGCTTCAGATCGAAGTATAAAGATACATCTTCTCTTCAGCCAGTCGTATCTAATGCAACTGAGACTTTTTCAGCAGGCCCGAATTATCTTGGTCACTTTAATTTTTGAAATTTAATCAATCACAAAATCAATCAGGGAATATGGAAACAATAGCCTTTATGATGCATCTTAATGAGGGTCAGAAGCAAGCGTATAAAAAGCGGCATGACGAAATCTGGCCGGAATTAAAGAAGGTGCTCAAGGAAGCTGGGATTAGTGATTATGCTATTTTCCTGGATGAGGAAACCAATATTTTGTTTGCAGTTCAAAAGGTAACTGAAAATAGCACCAGGCAAAACTTAAAGAATGAAGAGGTTGTGAAAAAGTGGTGGGATTTTATGGCAGATATCATGGAAGTCAACCCGGACAACTCCCCAGTGGCAAAACCATTAGAAAAAGTATTTTATATGGCTTAATCCATTTTCGGGCCTGTAGAAATAGAGAATTTGTATCTATCACCTCGATAAAGGGATCTCTCTATTTCCACGATCTGACCTTTACTGGAGAAGATCACACCGTCCAGCATAAAAGCAGCGATCGGCTTAGTGTTTTCGAAGTAATTGTTTTTCTCGTTTGGTGAAACAACAACAGATCCAAGGTTCCTGTAGACATTTTCCAGTTTCAGGTGGTACTTGTGTTCGTAGATACCAATCAGATATTGATCCAGGTCCAGAAGATTGATTTTTGGGCAAACATTGAGTGAGATATATTTGGTCTCATCTTTTATCATGGTTTCATCGGCGTATCTCAGTCGATGCAGCTTCAGGACCGGCCCTTCGATAACAAAATGCTGATTGTCTATCTTGGAAGACAAGCCATCCGGTAAGATCGTCTTTTCGAGTGTAATATTTTTGGGTGTAAAACCTTCTTTGATGAGGTTAGTGCTGAAACTTTCCCTTACTGCACTAATTGAACCAAGCGCCCTTGTCAAATGCTTGTCTTCAGTCTTGTTCAAAACAAAGGTGCCTCTGCCCTTTATCCTGGTGACCCAACCTTGCAGCTCCACCTCATGCAGGATCTTTCGGGCTGTGGTATTGCTCACACTATAAGCTTTAATCAATTCATTTTCAGAGGGCACTTTATTGCCGGGAAGTAATTCGCCTGATTGGATCTTTTGGATGATCTCCTTGCTTATTGAGATGTACTTCGGTTCAGGTTTATTCATATCATGCGATAATCAAAAAATCAAATTTAAAAAGATCGTGTTATTGCGAAGTCAAAAATTAATCTTATATTCGTTCTTCTATTACTTAGTGCGTTAACCTGAAGATGAAGATATTACCCCGATATTGGTTCATTGTTGTGTTGCTGTTGATAGTGACTTCCCTGAGTTTTCTCGACAGGCAAGTCCTAAGCATCACCATTATTAAAATCAAAGAAGACTTATTTATCTCCGATGTAGACTACGGGTTCATCAACTCAGGGTTTCTGGCCAGCTATGCCATCATGTTTACACTCGGTGGTGTATTGATTGATAAATACGGAAGCCGACTTGGACTGGCTTTCTCTGTTGGATTCTGGTCACTAGCCACCATGCTACATAGTCTGGCCGGGAGTATTATGCATTTCACTTTATTCAGGTTTATGCTAGGAGCCGGTGAGGGTGGATGTTTTCCCGGAGCGGTGAAAGCGGTGATTGAGTGGGTGCCAAAAAAGAAAAGAGCATTAGCCAATGGAATTGCCATCGGAGGAGNTGCATTTGGTGCGGTAATAGCACCTCCTTTATGCGGATATCTTTTAGGATTCTGGGGCTGGAGGATGATATTTATTATCACGGGTGGTTTTGGTTTCATCTGGATACTTTTCTGGATGTTGGCCACCAGGAAAAAGCAGAAAAAGGAAACCACTAAAATCATTGAAAATAGCCCTTCAGGAGAGAAATTCAGCTTTATTAAGACGCTTAAATCAAAGGAAGCCATCGTATTTATGCTGATGCGATTCCTGCTGGATCCGATTTTATACTTCTACATGTTTTGGATCCCCAAATATCTGAATGAAGAGCACCAGATGGGGGTTGAGTTTATTGGGCAGGTATTGTGGATCCCATTTCTGGCTTTGGGTATTGCCAACATCGGAGGAGGATGGTTCTCAGATTTGATATTCACCAGGACCCAAAAGACACGGGAATCCAGGTTGATCGTGATGGGGGTGGCAGCTTTGCTTACGCTACCGGTCATATTTATCGGATCGATTGCTTCGTATGTAGTGATCCTTTCCATCATGGGCCTGGCATTTTTTGCTCACGGATTGTGGATCACCAATTACATTACTTCTATCGCCGATGTTTTTGGAAAACGATCCACATCTACAGTAGTGGGACTTTCGGGTACTGCCGGAGCATTATCCTCGCTGGTACTTAACCCTATCATCGGTTTGATCATCACTTCTTACTCTTATAGTCCATTGTGGATCTATTCAGGATTGATGTATCCTGCGGTGTTTGTNGGNTTTATGTTGTTCATGCAACCNAAAAAGATGAGNNTGGGAGTNGAAGTTTAATTTTTTNTGAACTATAAGTTAGTGCGTAAAGAAATAAATATATAGCAATAAGTAAAAAAGATACATGACAAGAATTGGAGTTTTTGGAGTTGGCTATGACAAGTATTGGTCGCAGTTTGACGGTTTACTTGACGAGCTTTTAGAGAAACAGAAAGTTTTCATCGACAAAGTCAAGAAAAACGATGTAGAGGTAGTGGATTTCGGTATTGTAGACAATCCGGAAAAGGCTTACAAGATGGCGGATAAGCTAATTCGCGAGAATCTTGATCTCATCTTTTGTGACATGCTCACCTATGCTACATCGGGCACTTTCGGGGTGATCATGAAAACTGTACAAACCCCTATTGTGCTGGTGGCTCTGCAGCCGATGAAGGCGCTGGATTATACCAGGGCCTCAACATATATGCAGCTGGCAAATGATGACATTTGTGCGCTGCCAGAATTTGCCGGTGTAGCAGTCAGGATGGGTAAGCCGGTTCCCAACATGATCATTGGAACCCTGTATGATGATCCTGAAGTGGATACACAGATCAACGAATACTGCAGGATCGCTACTGTGCTGGGAGGATTAAAAAGGGCTCATTTGGGACACATTGGTCATCCTATCAATGCCATGCTCGACATGCATTCAGATGCCACCATGCTCACCTCCTTTTTTGGAAGCCACATCGCCCAATGCGAAGCCAACCAGCTCATGAAATGCTATGACGAGGTGAAGGAGCAGGACATAAAATCTATGGAGAAAAGGATCCTGGACTTTTTCGACACGCCTGATCCTGTATCAGATCCGATCTCGGAGAAGCTTCGGGACGAAGACCTGAGGGTCGCAGCACATGTGAGTGTGGCACTCGAAAATTTTGTGAAGGAAAACAGGCTGGACGGGTTGGCCTACTATTATGACGGACCGGAAGGGAGTGAGCTCAGGAAAGTGATGAGCAATCTGATTGTTGGTAACTCATTGCTTACAGCCAAACATATCCCCATGTGTGGAGAGTCTGACCTCAAAACATTGATCAGTCTGTTCATTTTTGATAGGCTAGGGATCGGTGGAAGTTTCGCCGAATTCCACCCGGTCGATTTTAAGGAGGGTTTTGTTCTGGTTGGTCATGATGGCCCTCACAACATTTCCATTGCTGATGGTAAACCTGTCTTGAGAAGCTTGAAAAAATACCACGGTAAGCCGGGGCACGGTGCTGGCGTGGAATTCAAGATCAAGGAAGGACCTATTACGATGCTTTCTATCAACTCCACCTATGAGGGAAAATTCAAATTTATTATCGCAGAAGGTCAGTCAGTAGCTGGCCCTATTCCTCCTACCGGGAATACCAATACCCGTGGGTTTTTTGGCCCTGATGTAAGGACATTTCTGCATCGATGGATTTCAGAAGGCCCTACCCATCATTTTGCACTGGGAATCGGGCATCATGCCGAATCCATCAAAAAGATCGCCGATTATCTCAACCTGGACTCAGTCATCATTAACACCAAATATTAACAACAAAAATGAAGTATTATGAAAAACAGTTTTACAGCACTTCTATTGAGTGAAGTTCATTTGCTTAGGACAACAGCTTGTCTGTTGATGATTGCAATGAGTGTTGTTCTTTCTTTTCCTGTAAATGCTCAATCATCTATTTCTGGTCAGATAACCGGAGCTGATGGTTCTCCCATTCCTGGGGTAAGTATTTCGGTGAAAGGCACTACCAATGGCACAATTTCTAATGCGGAAGGTCGATACAGCCTTAATGTCAACAACTCTGATATTTTAGTGTTCACCTTCATAGGTTTCCAAACCGTGGAACAAACTGTAGATGCCCGTCAGGTCATTGACGTGACACTGGAGGAAGATCTGAAAGAGCTGGATGAAATTGTGGTGATCGGTTACGGTACCCAGAGGAAAGAGGACATCACAGGATCTATCTCCCGTGTAGGCGGAGAAGAAATGTATTTACCTTCTACGAGCAGTTTTGACCAAATGCTACAGGGAAGGGTTTCGGGCGTTCAGATTTCTCAGACGTCAGGGGCTCCTGGTGGCAATGTGAATATTCTGATCCGGGGTGTAAGTTCCATTACAGGTGGAAATCAACCATTGTACGTTGTTGACGGCTATCCAATCAGTGCGGGCGGGAGCACCGACTTCAGCTCCTATGGAGGAAATATGTATTCTTCTGATGGAATTACAAATAACACCCAGGCCAGGATCAACCCTTTAGCTTCTATTAACCCTGCAGATATCGAATCCATAGAAGTATTGAAGGATGCTTCAGCGACAGCCATCTATGGTTCTCGTGGAGCTAATGGCGTTGTGATAATCACAACAAAACGAGGTTCTTCCGGGAAGCCAAAAGTGAGTGTGGATATTTCCTACGGAGTACAGAATGTAGCCAACAAACTTGACATGATGAATTCTGCTCAATATGCAGAATATGTAGCCGATGGACGTGACAATGCCAGGGTATATGTTGGAGGGTCTGCATCGGATCCGAATGAGGTAAGAAGTGGGGCGCATTTTGTGAGACCGGAATTCAGAAATCCGGAATCCATCACGACCAACACAGACTGGCAGGATGTGATCTACCAGACTGCACCAGTATCCAACTATCAGATCTCCGCCAGTGGAGGGACTCAAAGTATAGATTACTTTGTTTCTACAGGCTTTTATCAGCAAGAAGGGATTGTAAAAACTTCGAATTATGATCGATTCAACCTGCGGACAAATCTGGATATTCATGTGACTGACAGGGTGAAAATTGGAACCTCTCTCTCAGGATCTTATGGGTACGGAAATTTCCCGAATACTGAGGGCCACTATGGTACTGGGGGAGTGATTTCTCAAGCATTGGCAGCTTCACCGACTATACCAGTATACAATGCTGATGGTACCTATTATAATGAACAGGCTGATGTAACCGACGGACTGGGATGGTTACAAAATCCATTGGCGCTATTAGATGGCTTTAGTGACAAAAGGAAAAATGCGGATATCTACACCAACAACTTTCTGGAAATCTCATTGCTGGATGGACTTACATTCAGAACCTCTGCGGGTGTCCAGTATAGCACTAGTGCAATTAGGATATGGAGATCGTCAGAAATTCCAAGATTTACCACGTTGGATTACCCATCCAACGCTGGAGCTACTAAATCAGAAACGCTCAACTGGTTGAATGAAAACACTTTAAACTATAAGCACATATTTGCTGACAAGCATAATCTGGATGTATTAGTGGGATTCACAGCGCAAAAAGAAAGTTTCGACAGACTTTCAGCGGGTGCATCAGACTTCCCAACGGACAACGTGACATACCTGTCTGCAGGTATTGTAAATGCCGGAACACATATCAATTCTGAATGGGCCATGTTATCTCTGCTTTCCAGGATCAACTATTCCTATGATGGTAAATACCTGTTCACAGGAACAGTAAGGAGAGATGGTAGCTCAAGATTTGGTGGCAACAATAAATGGGGAACATTTCCTTCATTTTCACTCGGCTATGTCATCTCTGAGGAATCGTTTATGGATGGTGTGAGCTTTATCAGCAGCCTGAAACTAAGAGGTAGCTACGGACATTCGGGGAACAATCAGATTGGAAACTATTCTCATATTGGTTTGTTGAGAACCGCCAACTATGTGGTAAATAATTCTCAGGCTCCCGGACTGGTGCCAAGTAGTTTGCCAAACAATGACCTAACGTGGGAGAAGTCTAAACAGACAAATCTTGGAATTGACCTAAGTCTGTTTAATCAGCGAATCTCTATTACAACCGAGCTGTATAAAAATCTGAAAACAGATTTGCTTCTTGGTGTAGAGCTACCTGCTTCATCCGGATTCTTTTCATCTACTCAAAATATTGGAGATATTGAGAACAAGGGATATGAGTTGACATTGCAGACTGTGAATGTTCGAGCCAACAAGTTTGAGTGGAATACTGGCTTTACATTTAGTAGAAATATTAACCGGGTGCTGAAAATTGCTACCGAAGGAGGAAGAATTACCAATTCGGCTTACCAGATCACTCAGGTAGGATCGCCGATTGCAAGCTTCTACATGCAAAATGCGATTGGGGTTTACAGAAGTGATGCCGATGTGGTAGGAACTGCTGTAATCCATCCGAATGTACAGGGAGGTGATCTGATTTTCGAAGACGTGGATGGTGATGGTACAATCAACTCTAATGATCGAAAAATTGTGGGAGATCCATGGCCGGATTATACCTGGGGTCTCAATAACAATTTCTCATATGGTAACCTGAGTCTGAGTGTAGCCCTGAATGGTTCTCATGGAGCAGAGACTTATTTCCAGGCAGGAACCATGATATTAAACATGGCGGGAGTCCAAAATCAACTGGTACTATCAGACAGAAGATGGAGGTCTGAGAACGATCCTGGTGATGGTTTTCAGCCACGTGCTATAAGAAACAATTATGCCAATGCATTTGGTACTTCCTCGCATTTCTTATTCGATGCTTCATATGTAAGAATTAAGAATATCAATTTGGCTTATAAACTTCCTGCTGCAATCGTTTCGAGGATGTCTCTCAGTAATGTTTCAGTTTATCTAAACGTAGCTAACCTGCACACATTTACTGATTACCCCGGATATGATCCTGAATCTACCACTTCAGGTAATAATGTTGTGAATTCAGGGATCGATTATCTCACCTATCCATTGGCCCGCACCTACACTTTTGGGCTGAATGTAACTTTCTAACATGTCTAAAAATTGAGAATCATGAGAAAATATATAATCATAGCAATTGCGGCTACAATACTGAGTGCCTGTGATGGATTTCTGGAACTGGAGCCAGAGTTCAGTTTGAACGAAAGCGCATTCTACAAGACTTCCGGTGATTTTGAAACTGCCCTGATTGGGGCATATTCCGAATTACAAAATATTCACGATGGAAATCTCTTGTATTTGACAGAGTTGACAACGGATAATGCTGAGATACAATGGTCTTCACCTACAACATCAGAGTCGGAAGCCGATGAGATGAACGTTACTTTGGCAAATACCTATGTAAATGCAATTTATAGTTCAAGTTTTACCATGATTGCATGGTGCAACAATATCATCGCAAAGATTGAGGGTGTCGCCTTCGATGAGGGCCTTAAAGACCAATACAAAGGAGAAGCGATGTTTCTCAGGGCCTACAGTTATTTCAATTTGGTGAGACTTTTTGGAGATGTACCAAAGGTCACTTCACCTTTTGGCAGTCCCGATGAGATTGCCAGCTCCGACTTATCGAGAAAGCCTGTTAGCGAGATTTACGACCTTATTGTGAGTGATCTTTCCACCTCTGCTGATCTATTGTCAGGAGTTACAGGATTAAGTAAATCCAGAGCTTCTGAAGGTGCAGCCAAAACTTTGTTGGGTAAAGTATATCTGACCCGGCAGGAATATGGTCTTTGTATAGATGTTCTTGATAATGTTTTGGCAATGGGATATACTTTGGAGGATGACTATTCCGACCTTTTTACACCTGGAAATGATGAGTTATCGGAGTCGATTTTCGAAATAAAATATCTTTCGGGAAATATAGGCGAAGGCAACTCTTTCTCATCCCTTTTTACACCACCATTATTCAACATCGCACTGTTTCCTGGCAATATGCAGGGATCCGGAAGGATCAACCCAACGGATGATTTGGGCAATGCCTACGAGGATGGTGATTTAAGGAAGGCTGCCTCTTTTGCAGACTCGGTGTTGCTACTGGACGCTACTTATGCTGATAATAACTACGCAAAGAAGTTCGTGGACTTTACTACTGGTGTGGTAGGAGATGGTGGAGTAAATTTCACCTCCCTTCGATATGCTGATGTGTTGCTGATGTATGCTGAGGCACTCAATGAAAACAATATGACTACTGAAGCCCATGATTATGTGAATATGGTACGTGATCGGGCTGATCTTGCAGACCTTGCCGGACTCACTAAAGCAGATCTTACGTTGGCCATTGAGCAGGAAAGAAGAGTAGAGTTTTTCTGTGAAGGACACCGGTGGTTTGACCTGGTCAGGACTGGCCGTGCTGAAACCGTGATCAATGCACATTTCGATGACCTGGGCCTGAATTTTTCACTGGAGCCTTATGAATTGTTGATGCCAATTCCGCAAAGGGAGCTTGATATTAATCCTAATTTGGGTCAGAATCCCGATCACTAAACATACTTATGAGGTCGCACGCACAGTGTGACCTCTTATTTCTTTTCTAAACTTCATCTTAGCCCATGATCAGACTTTCTGCATTTATCATTTTACTGGCAATGAGTGCCTGTGTCAGCAATGAATCCGATAAGGTTATTCTTAAGAAGGATTTAGGAGTCAAGCGGTTTAATAATATCACGCTGGAGCTTTCTCTGAAGCCATTCAAAAAAAATGATCCTGCTTATTTTAAAGCAGTTTCACAAGAGATCTTTACTCAGTGGGGATCATTGTTGAGGCATGCGGACACCATATCCCTTATGCTCTGGACAGCTGATGGGTCTGAAATCCTGGATTACAGTGGAAGTCTTGATCAGAGCCTGGAATGGGCCAGGTATATTGGAAATCCCAATACCAAACATGAGGTTAACTCCAGTCCTGACGATGAAAACTTATCGGTTCATCACAGGGCATTTACCTACATGGATGACACCCCGGAGTTTAGTTATGGTGATTTGAAAAAGATTGTAAATTCCTTGAAAACCACCGGAGAAAAAATGACTGGTAAGCCAGTTCGTGTAGGGGCAACTTTTGATCCGGGTCCGGAGTTTGCCAAATCACCTTTTAAGTATCAAAAACACCCTGAGATCTGTATGGGGGCTACAATGGGGGCCAAGACGTTTGTCTGCTGCTACTCCACCCTGAATGAAGACAAAAGCAGCTATGCCGGATTCCCTAATGGGATTGAACAAGACACACCCTTTGGAACATTTTTCGGAAAGCAATCCCAGCATTTCCTGACTGACCTTGGATTTGATTATTTGTGGTTGTCAAACGGTTTTGGTTTTGGCATGGAAACCTGGAGCGCTACGGGGGCAATCTTCGATGGAGAAAAGTTCTACCCGGAAAAGATTCAGGATACCCGGGAAAAGATTGTGAACTTTTGGACTCTGTTTCGGGCAGAATGTCCGGATTTTAGAATAGAAACCCGGGGAACCAATCTGTCTACAGGTATCGATCTCGCAGCTGATGGGGTGGACCTGAAAAGTATCTATAATGGAGGGTACAATTTGCTACCACCCCCAAATTCGCCATGGGCTGCACTGAATGGAGACTTCGGACTTGAGCTTGCGGGCTATATGTCTCGCATTGCAGAACTGCCAGACAACAGGTACCTGTTCAGGTATTATACACATGATCCCTGGTGGGTAAATAGTCCCTGGATGGATCGCTACGGACGAGAGGCTCATGACATTTATCTTCCGATGGCTGTCACTACAATCAATGCATCTGGAGAAGCCAAATCCCCAACTCATTTAAACTTTCTCACCATTGACGACTCCTATGGCAACATGCTTGTGCAGGTACCGGATGAAGTGATCCCTCATATCCTTCAAGCGAGGAGGAAATCTCCAGATCAACCCGGGCCAATCGTTTGGGTATATCCTTTTGATGAATATCATGAATGGGCATCTTCTCAACCAGAAAGACTTCCTGAAATTTATTACGGTGATTGGTTTATCAGGCAATCCATCAACGAGGGTTTTCCTCTGAATACCGTGGTGTCAACTAATAAGTTTGTTCAGTTGGCGAAATCGGGAAATAAACTATTCAATCGTTCGACTCTGGTCACCATTGTGCCGAATGCCGGGAGTGAGCTGGAGTCTCAGTTGATTGACTTTGTTCAAGACGGTGGCCAATTAATTATTTATGGGCCCACCACCTACGCAAGCAAGGATTTTCTCGCCTTAATGAATATAAAACCTGTCGAAGCAATATCAGGGGCATTCAAGATATCCTTAAATATCAAAAGCGACCTTATTACTAACAATACTCCCAGCATTATGAATCATCCTTCGGATATGTCAGGGGGAGGAATTGAAACCCGGGTTGCTACGGGATCTGCTGATACTAAGGTGCTGGTGCAGGTGAGTCAGGGTCAGACCAAAAGAGATGTCGTGATACTCCGCCAGCATCCGGACTGGAACGGTGGGGCTGTTTGTTATGTGCGTGGTACAAATTCTGTGACTTATAAAGGCGGTCATCTGCTCACTCCTGACGATCCTGATCAGTACTTCTCCGGAAATTCACTCATGCGACTTACGCTTGCTGAGCTGGGATACTCCATTCAGTATGTTAAACAAAAGGAAAGCCTGAAAGACCCGATCACCTGTATTTCCCGTCATGACAATGCTTTTTTCTTTGCCGGTTATTTGCCCAACCTCACTGTGGAGCAGCGTCTTAAATTTCCTTTGGGTGCACCAATCATCATCGGATGGGAGACAGAGCTTAAAGATGGTGCTGCCACTTATCGGTTTCCAAAATCATTCTTCGAAGAAACCCGGTTTTTTGTAGACCAGCAATCCGGAATGATATCATGCTTTGATATTCCTTTAGCTACTAAGGGGACCAGACGAAGAATACAATTAAAGGGTCTGGAAAATGCAAAAGTCTCATTTTACCCACCAAAAAGTGTATCACCTGATTCGATAAAAGTGGTACTTAACTCTACCTATCCATTTGGAAAGGGAGCTGTGGAAGGAAGGAGATCTACAGATGGAGATTATTACACCTATGAAAACGTAACAGGTGATTTGATTGTATCATGGTAAAAAGTATTTCAATGAAGTCATATAGTTTCTTACCAGTACCAAGGCTAAAAAGGTTCACGCTCCCGGTTTGCTTGCTTGTTGTGATCACTATTTCTGGATGTATCAACACTTCAAGCGAAGGCACAGATGTCAAAAGACCTAACGTGATTGTGATACTGACGGATCAGCATAATCCAAAAGCCATTAGTGCTCATGGCAATCCATATCTGAAAACCCCAAACATTGATTTCCTGGTTAATGGGGGCATTAGTTTTATGAATTCCTACTGCACATCCCCTGTATGTGGCCCGGCCCGAAGCAGTCTCATCACTGGGATGATGCCACATAATACAGGTGTGAATTACAATGGCGAATCCATGAGATCTGGTATAAAAAATCTCGGTGAGATCCTGA
>JAHCMM010000084.1 GCA_019192515.1 Cyclobacteriaceae bacterium SS2 | reverse complement strand
GTCTCGACTCCCAAAAGCCATGGATCCCATACTGCCCGGTCAGCTGCCCGTTGTAATTCTCGGTAGTATGCAGCGGCACATTGGCATCACCCACATAATGCCCCAGATCAGCAGACAACCTCAGGATAGCATCCACATCCTGGTTGAGAAAAGCCTGTGTAAGCCAATGCTTGACAGCTGAGATATGCCAGGGAACGACACCATAGGCTTGTAGGGAATCTTCACCATACATTTCTACTGCATCCTGCCAATACCTGGGCAAATAATACACCGCACTGTCCCCATATACATCTAAATCAATATAATGCCTGGGCGCTTCTGCATCGTTGACATATCGTCTCATATCCGGATTCACAGCTTTTTCGGTGATGTATGAAATGTGTTTTTTATAAAACCCGATCATCTCCGGAGGCAGAGAGAAAACAGCAATCCTGTTGATCTTCTGATGTGCAAAAAAGCCCCAACTTATGAGTGCAGGAGCACAAATTACAAGCAGAAAATAGTATGCTTTTTTCATAACGGAATATAAGCATAATATTAATTCGCTACATAAAAAATAAAGTTTTGTGTCTCGTATAGGTTTTATTTATCATTATTCCTATCTTTGCATCCCTAAAAATTGGAACAAGAGATAGATTATGGCAAACCATAGATCGGCATTAAAGAGAATCAGATCAAGTCAGACTAAGCAAGAGACTAATAAGTATCAGCATAAAACTACCCGTACTTATATCAAGAGACTGAGAGAAGAGACTAAAAAACCTGAAGCAGAAAAGCTGTTGAAGGAAGTGACTCATATGATCGATAAGCTGGCCAAGAAGAATGTGATCCACAAGAACAAGGCTTCTAACCTTAAGTCCAGCCTGACTAAAAAAGTGAATGCACTGAAGTAATCTTACTTCTCTATTAAGAAATTACAGCAACCCTGTTCAGCAATGGACAGGGTTTTTTATTATCTTCCAGGCTGATAACTGGCAGATAATGGAAGAGAAAGTACTTTCAATCAAAAAATGGGCTGAAGAAGATCGCCCTAGAGAAAAACTTTTACTAAAGGGTAAGGCCACATTGAGTGAAGCAGAACTGATAGGCATCCTGTTAGGTTCGGGCACCACGAGCATGAGCGCGGTTGACCTTGCGAAGCAATTACTCATCAAGGTAGATTACAATCTCAATTTACTGGCTAAACTCACAGTAAAGGACCTCATGAAATTCAAAGGGATCGGGGAAGCCAAAGCCATTACCATCGTCAGCGCACTGGAACTGGGCCGTCGCCGCAAGGAAACTGAAATTGTTAAAAATCCGAAAATCACCACAGCCAGATCTGCTTATGACCTCATGAGGGGTGAATTGATGGATCTTCAATATGAGGAGTTCTGGGTTCTATTGCTTAAGCGAAACAATGAGGTGATCAAAAAGGCTAAAATCAGCAGCGGTGGTATATCCGGGACTGTAGTTGACCCCAAGATCATCTTTAAGTATGCCCTCGACGAAATGGCCAGCTCTATCATTCTTGTTCATAACCACCCGTCCGGGAATCCCCGCCCCAGCCATTATGACCGGCAGCTCACCAAAAAACTCAGGGACGCTGGTCAGTTTCTGGATATATCGGTCATGGACCACATTATATTTTGTGACCACGATTATTATAGTTTTGCAGATGATTCAGCACTCTGAAACGCTATGAAGAAACTGTTCTATTTCCTGGGCCCTATTATCATCATCATTTTTGCCTACACCATTTTCAGGACCGGTGAAGATGAAGACTACATCAATAAAATTGAAGAAGAGCGTGCTTCAAGGGTCAAATTTCTGAAAGTATCGGATGCCTCTCCTTTTCAATTATATGACAAGGAATTTGCTGAACCGGAATACTATCCAATTTCATCTGACTACAGAGTGAATGCCAAGCTAGAAAGGCTTCAGACAAAAGAAAGAATGACCATCACAAATAGCGATGGCTCTGAAACGATTTACCAGAAGTTCGCCTATGCTATTTTTACTCTTAAGGGACAGCAACACCGATTACTCATCCTAAAACATCTAAATATGGGCGCTATTGCACAATATTTTACAGGATTTGCAGATAATACCAGCGGTACGGACACCTACGGTGGTGGGCGATATCTAGATCTCGAAATAGGTAAGTCAGACAACATTGTAATTGATTTCAACCTGGCGTACAATCCATATTGTGCCTATGTAGATCAGTACCAATGTCCATTTCCTCCCAAGGAGAATGTGCTGCCTATAAGAATCGAGGCTGGTGAGAAGGATTATCACAAATAAACCTCCTCAAATTTCCCTCCCTTTTCTATTTTTGCAAGCCTTTAACAGTTACTCATCCGAATGAAGATTTCCTACAATTGGCTTAAAGATTTTATAGACATCTCCGAAACCCCGGAGACCATTGGAGACGTGCTGACCCAAACCGGTCTTGAGGTAGAAGGCATCGAGCGGGTAGAGAAAATCCCAGGCGGATTGGAGGGGCTTGTTATCGGGGAAGTAAAGGAGTGCATTCCTCATCCTAATGCAGATAAACTCAAGCTCACAAAAGTTGATGCGGGTACTGGCGAGTTGCTACCCATCGTGTGTGGTGCACCTAATGTAGCGAGCGGCCAAAAAGTAATCGTGGCCACTGTAGGCACTACGATCCATCCTACTAATGGAGAGCCTTTCAAGATCACAAAAGCCAAGATACGGGGAGAAGTTTCAGAAGGCATGCTTTGTGCAGAAGACGAAATTGGACTTGGCACAAGTCACGCAGGGCTATTGGTTTTGGATACAGACAAAAAGAATGGCACTCCTGCTAAAGAACTTTTTGAAACAGGTGAAGATTATATTTTCGAAATAGGCCTTACCCCAAATCGTGGTGATGCAGCTTCCCATTTTGGAGCTGCCCGCGACCTGAAAGCATTTTATCGCCGACCGATTAAAATTCCGACAGCCCCTGCTCAGAAACCGCAGATTGATCAACCCATCGAAGTAATTGTAGAAGACACAACTGCTTGTCCCCGATATTCCGGGGCTACGATACGAGGTGTAAAAGTAGGACCTTCTCCGGATTGGCTGCAATGGAGATTAAAAGCAGTGGGTCTCACTCCGATCAACAACATCGTGGATATCACGAATTATGTGATGATGAGCATTGGTCAACCTATGCATGCCTTTGATGCAGATAAAATCGAAGGCAACCAGATAATCATTAAGAAATTGAACGATGGCACAACCTTTAAAACCCTGGACGAGGTAGACCGAAAGCTCTCGAAGGATGACCTAATGATCTGCGATAAAAAGGGCGGATTATGTATTGCTGGTGTTTTTGGAGGTATTGATTCCGGCATCTCTGATAGTACTACCAATGTATTTTTAGAAAGTGCCCACTTTTCCATGGACAGTGTGCGAGCCACTGCCATGAGGCATGGGCTGTCTACCGATGCATCTTTTCGTTTTGAGCGGGGAGCGGATCCTGAAATGACCATCCCGGCACTTCACTGGGCCGTAAACCTCATCATAGAGATTGCAGGTGGCCAGCTTTCATCAGAATACATAGATGTATACCCTAACAAGATCCAGCCGAAAGAGATTCCGACAACATTTGGCAATTTCTCCCGCCTGATTGGTATGGACATCCCGGATGAAAGGATCATTGCCATTCTCAACGATCTGGATATTGAGACCAAAGACATTAAAGACGGTGGATTCACTGCTGTTGTGCCTCCTTTTAGAAGTGAGGTGACGCGGGAGGCTGACCTTGTAGAAGAGGTATTAAGAATTTATGGCATCAACAATGTCGAGTTGGACGGCCAGTCCAAAGCTGGCAATACCATCTCCTCATCTGATGACAAAGAACCTCACAGGGTGTTTGAAGAGCTGTCTGTTTACATGGCTGGTCAGGGATTTTCTGAAATCATCACCAATTCCCTTACCAACCCGGAGTATTTCACCAAGGCTCCTGTTTCTGATTTGACTCCTGTGGAAATCATGAACAAATCGAGCCAGGAGTTGGGCTATATGAAGACTACACCACTTTATACGGCACTGGAGTCTTTACGCCATAATATCAACCGGAAAAGAAAGAACATCCGGTTCTTTGAGTTGAGCAAAACCTATGGCAAGCGATCCGAAAAATACGTTGAGCAGGAACTGATCACCCTGTACATGTCCGGAGATCAGCATGATGAAAGTTGGTTATTATCATCAAAAGGTGTGTCCATCTATGACCTGAACGGATCAGTTTATTCGCTCCTCGACTACCTGGACATCTCTAATTACACAACTCAACCAGCCGAGGACAGCCGATTTGATTATGCAATCGAAATAGTTATCCACAATCACCCGATTGGTGTGGTTGGAAAACTTAAGCGACCAATCCTAAAATATTTTGAGATCAGTCAGGAAGTTTTCTATGCTGAATTGGATTGGAAAAAGATTTTAAAGAATATCCGCAAAGACAAGACCTACCAGGAGTTGTCTAAGTTTCCCGAAGTCCGACGTGACCTGTCGTTGATTGTGGATAAAAAAGTTTCGTTTAAAGCTTTAAGAGATGTAGCTTTAGATACAGAAAGAAAACTGCTAAATAGAGTAAATCTATTTAGTGTCTACGAAGGAGATAATATTGGAGAAGGGAAAAAAGCCTATGCATTGAGTTTCTACCTACAGGATCTGGAAAAGACCCTGACAGACAAAGTCATTGACAAAGCCATGGATAGGTTGATCAAAACTTATGAAAAAGACTTAGAAGCGATTATTAGAAAATAATGAGCAACGAAATTTTCCGCACTGAGATTACAAACCTGGATAGAAAGGTCAAGCTATTACTCAACGAACATTCCCATCTCAAACAGGAGATAGAATCTCTTAAAAGACAAAACAATCTATTGGAATCTAAGGTATCCGAAAAAGAAGTAGCCCTTTCCGGCTTTCAAAATCAGATGAAAATTAGTAAAATTGTAGAAAGCATGGTAGCCGGAGAAGAGAACACTACTGAACTAAAAGAAGTGATTGATGGCTATATAAAAGAGATCGATAAATGCATCGCTCATTTGAGTGAAGCTAAATAATAAAATGGCTGAATTATCCATAAAACTTAAAATTGGGAATCGTGAATACCCGATGAAAGTAAAGTCAGAGGATGAAGAGAGAATTAGAAGGGCAGGTAAGATTTTAAATGAAAAGATAAAATTCTACAGGGACCGATTTAATCTTGAAGACAACCAGGACTTGTTGGCAATGGTCGCTTTCGATTGCCAGGTGGAAAAAATGAAGAATGAGGAGACGATTGAATCAACGGATGAGATTGCGCTGGAGCAAATAAAAAATCTCAATCAGATCATCTCTAACGCCATTTAAACTCTTTCTATAGCATACCAAATTTCTTAGGGACGGCCCCATGTATGTTTAACCTAGATTAAAACAACATGGATGACACTACATATCTAATCCTGGTAGGGCTGGCAGGTCTTGCACTGGGATTCACCCTGGATAGATTATTACTCAAAAGGTCCATTTCCAAGCGAATAAAAGCCGCAAAAGAAAAAAAAGAACATATACTCAAGGAAGCAGAACTTACTGCTGAGAACATCAAAAAAGACAAAATCCTTGAGGCAAAAGAAAAATACCTGAGACTGAAATCCGAATTTGAAGAAGAAGCTAACCGGAGGAAAAATCAGATAATTTCCAATGAAAACAAACTGAAACAGCGAGAGGCTACCCTATCCAAACAGCTGGAGCAAACCAAAAGATCGGAGGCAGAGATTGAATCTATGAAGGAGAATCTTTCGGCCCAGATGGAAATTGTGAGGAAACGCAAGGAAGAATACGAGAATATCAAGCAGCAGCAAATCCAGATCCTCGAGAAAGTAGCAAATCTCAGGGCTGAAGAAGCTAAGGAGCAGCTGATTGAAACACTCAAAGAAGAAGCCAGGACATCCGCCAGCATTCAGATCAAAGATATTGTAGAAGATGCCAAACTGACAGCTACCAAGGAAGCCAAGAAGATTGTGCTCCAGACCATTCAACGAACTGCTACTGAGCATGCCATTGAAAATTGTGTCTCCGTATTCAATATTGAAAGTGACGACATCAAAGGAAAGATCATTGGTCGCGAAGGAAGAAATATCCGGGCTCTGGAAGCCATCACGGGGGTAGAAATTATCGTAGATGACACACCTGAAGCCATTATCATCTCCGGTTTCGATCCGGTCAGAAGAGAGATTGCACGGTTGTCATTGCACCGCCTGGTGCAGGATGGAAGGATCCACCCGGCCCGCATCGAGGAGATCGTCACCAAGACGCAGAAAAACATCAATGATGAGATCGTGGAAATCGGGGAACGCACGGTCATTGATCTGGGCATCCATGGCCTACATCCCGAAATGATCAAGCTTGTGGGGAGGATGCGATTCAGATCCTCATATGGTCAGAACCTGCTGCAGCATTCACGCGAAGTAGCCAACCTATGTGCCATCATGGCTTCTGAACTTGGGCTCAATGCCAAACTCGCCAAACGAGCAGGACTGCTACACGATATCGGTAAGGTATGGCCTGATGAACCGGAGAAGCCTCACGCTATTCTGGGTATGGAGCTGGCCCAGAAGTTTAAGGAGAATGGTGAAGTGTGCAACGCTATAGGCGCGCACCACGATGAAATAGAAATGACCTCTCTCATCTCTCCTATCGTACAGGCCTGTGATGCCATCTCTGGTAGCCGACCAGGCGCCCGGCGAGAGATCATGGAACAATACCTCAAACGATTGAAGGAGTTGGAAAATCTGGCCCTTGGATTTGAAGGTGTGAACAAATGCTACGCTATCCAGGCTGGCCGCGAGCTCAGGGTGCTTGTGGATGCTGAAAACGTAACCGACAAAGCAGCTAATGAGCTCTCTTTCAACATCTCCCAAAAAATAGAAAAAGACATGCAATACCCCGGTCAGATCAAGGTGACGGTGATCAGGGAAACCCGGGCAGTAGCATTCGCCAAGTAATATAGAAAGTAGACTACAAAAGACCTTAAATTGCTTTTGTAGTCTATTTCACCTCCCAGATAGATTCAGCAAAAAGCTTTTCTTCATCAAACAAGGTCTCTGTCACAGAAAATCCCGCTATTTCAGCGAGACTCCGAATATCATCAAGATTAAATTTTCTTGATATCTCCGTTTTTATAGGCTCCCACTTTTCAAAATGCACTTTGAGATTCAGTTCCTTTAAGAATACCTCCTGATCGACCAGACTGATCAAATGACTCGTGCACTCACCTGTAATGGGGTTATAAGTCGGATAATGCCTGAAGCATGAAAGTTCAAAATCACCCCCCAATTCTCTGTT
>JAHCMM010000083.1 GCA_019192515.1 Cyclobacteriaceae bacterium SS2 | reverse complement strand
AAACCCTTCAGTGGGGTGTTTATCAGCCAATTGATTAAGAGTATCTATCACCTCCTGATCATCTTTTCTGCTCTGATAATAATACATTGATTTGGATAGGCTCAGAATCCTACAAGCCCTGCCAACACCAACAGCAAATCGTTCTCTGATGATGTCAGCCTTCTCCCTTTTAATGCAGGGCTTTAGATCTTTCCCGACAAAACGTCTTTGAGTATTTGATGATCCAGGCTTAAGTCAGCAAACATCTGCTTTAGGCGTCTGTTCTCTTCTTCCAGCTCCTTAAGCTTTTTCAACTCGTTGGCTTCCATACCACCATACTTTTTCTTCCAGTTGTATAATGTGGACTTATGGATGCCATATTCACGACAGATACTCTCCAGATCTCTGCCTGACTCATGCTCTTTTAGCGCTTTGACAATCTGCGCTTCTGATATTCTTCGCTTTTTCATTTTGACTGTTTAAATGTACAATTTTTGTCCATTCATAAACAGTCCTATTTTTAGGGAAGCTTACATTTCTTCAAGGATGAACTCAAGTCCATCTTGAATAACCGGAAAGACCTCTTTACAAAAGTTCTCATCTAGTTCATGAATTCCTTTGCTTAATATCCCATATATGTCTTTATTTTCAACAAGGTATTCTGGCAGATGATCTTTTAGTAATGCAATTTTTTCATTCATTCTTGAAGAGCGGAAGTCATCTTCAACAATTCCCAGGCTCTCTCGAACTTGATCATAAGTCTCAAAAATTAAACTCTCAAAAATTCTACGTAGATAGACGAATGAGCCAATACCAACTCCGTGGGTATGTAACCCAATTGCTTTGTTAAATTCGGAAATTTTGTCGCTTGACAGGATTTTATTGTATTTGCGAGTTACGAAACTATCTGTTAGTTCAGCTAAGGAAGGGTTTTGCCCAATCTTGAAGATTGAATCAGGTTCGACTCTGGTATAGAAGTAAATTCTATGTGAATATTCCTCTCTTAAACATTTAAAAGAAAGCTTAAAATCCTTATTTCTAAAGAAGTCAAATCCATAGTCTTTGGTGAAATCTTCAAATGCGAATATTTCGTCACTATAACTATTTATATCAGAGTTCTTTTTTTTTGCCCGTATTGGTTCTCCCTGCAAGACGGTTTCGCGCTTACAGTAAGGGCAATATGAATCAATTTTACCTGAAAAATAGACTGTTCGAAAAATGCTTTCCAAGTCATTTTCACCAATTTCCGTTTTAGAATAAAGGGAATCTTGGAAGTAAAATTTCTTTATGTCTATTTCCATCTTTCGTTTGTTTTTACTTTTCGATTGTCATTCGGAGTTCAGTTATTACGTTGTTCTAACCCAGTCATTCGGTAAAGCCGGGCGACTGGATAGAGAATATTTCGGATCTTGTGCTTCCTGCTCAATTAGTTTGATCTCCTGACGAGCAAGTAATCTTCCTTCATCCAAGTTTTCATATATTAATGTACAACGAGAATAAAATCAACACGTTTTTGAATCAAGTTGCCATTTAAATCTAAAATAAAATCTACTGTGTTATGGCTTCCATGATAGTTCGTTCGGTGCTGATAGAAATAACATGAATCTCTCGGCCCAACAAACTGTTCAATCATTTTACCATATTTTAAAGACAATTCTAATTTGTTATTACATGGAGTCAACTCAAACTTACGAATCCACATTTCTGACTTTGACAAATCTAAGCTGTCTTTAAGTTGAAGTAAACTATTCTTGATTGTCAACCTAGAGTTCTTAATTACTTCCTTATCTGGAATTAACAATTCATCAATTGATTGACCATTCAACCGAAAACTCAAGCATGTGAAAACCAAAATGATGTAACTAAGAGATTTCATTTGCTTCAATTGCTCATAAGGACTAACTATGAGAAGTGGAGATTAGAAAGCACTAACCTCTCAAACTCTTCAAAGCCACGCCTTGATTTAAATTTAAAACTTTCGGCCTGATAGGTGTGGCAAACTTTCCAAGTGCCACCAAACTTTCCTGACCGATATAACCCCATTCATTCATATGTTAGCACCTTTAATTTTCGTATGACCAAAATAAAATATAGAATAACGGCTTATTTGTTTCTTGAATGTGCCAAGTTAAAAGGTGATCAGATTTTATTGCTGGTTGAGGTAAATCAAAGTGCTTTCTATTCTTAATTTCCTTTTCAATTTTTTCTTCAGTTGACAAATCTTTGTATTTCGGTTTATCAATTATCCAGGCTTCTTTGATCTTTCTATGTGTTTTTAACTCAAGATTAAATTCACCTTGGGCATATAATCTTACGAAGACCCAAAAGTTCTTATCATCATTGAAATTGACATTTGGAGGCACCCAATGATAATGATGTTCATAGGGAATGTATTTGTTTATTTTTCCAGTCTTTGGTTTCCAAAATAACAGTAATCTTTTCTTTTTGATTCTAGTAAAAGAAACTACGTCAGAATCATCTGAGTAAAAAAAAGAATTTAGGTTATGACCATCAAAATCCTTTGTTGTTAGAATTGTATCAAATAAATTCCACGACTTGGGTTCGTCTAAAAACAGGTAGGTTCTTTTCGTATCAGCCTCCGCTGTTCCGTCACTTTGAACTTCAATTGTTTGAGAACCTGATATTATTAATTGCTGTTCAAACGGTGATATTTTAAAAAATCTATAAAGGAAAGGGTTGTATAAGTATTTGAAAAATTCATAAATCAGTAATAAAAAGATTACTACACTAATAATCGTGATAGTGAGTTCTATGCTATTGGATTGACTATTAATTAAGTCCCATAGTTTATAGAGACCATAAACCGTAAGAAAGAACTTTACATATTTCGATATTTTCTTTGAAAGCATAAATGTGAGCTAACATATAGTTATCATGAATGCACTATAACCATTATTATCATTTTTCAATTAATCCTTTCAATACAAACACCTTACCCACTTTTAAACATCAATAAGCGTTTAAAAACGGATACGTTGTGTGTATTGCCCACCAAATTAAACAATTCCGTGATCATTCACCTGCTTAATATCTCGAAGCCCTCCTGACTCCTGATTTCTTAATTCTGTATTCTGAGAACCTATTTCCCAGCCGATCACTACTTTCTTTAATATGGTTTATTAAATTTGCGGCCGCAACATTCAAAATCATGTCAAATTCACCAGATTTTAATCATCTCAAAAAAGTCACCTCACAGGTTCGCAGAGACATTGTGAGGATGGTACACGCCTGCCAGTCAGGACACCCGGGAGGCTCTTTGGGATGTACCGAGTATTTTGTTCTACTGTATTTTCATATCATGAAGTATGACCTTCCATTTAAGATGGATGGCAAAGGTGAGGACATGTTTTTTCTCAGCAACGGACACATCTCTCCGGTATGGTATAGCGTACTTTCGCATGCCGGATTTTTTGATAAAAAGGAATTAGGAACCTTCAGACAGATCAACTCCAGGCTTCAGGGTCACCCGGCCACAGAAGAGGATCTGCCAGGTATCCGGGTAGCTTCCGGGTCTTTGGGACAAGGACTTTCAGTAGGTATCGGTGCCGCACTCTCCAAAAAGCTGGACAAAGACAACAAGCTCGTGTATGTATTGATGGGAGACGGTGAGCAGCAGGAAGGCCAGGTATGGGAAGCCGTGATGTTTGCCGGCAGCAAAAAAGTAGACAACCTGATTGCTACCATAGATTACAACGGACAACAAATTGATGGTCCTACGGAAGAAGTAAATCCGCTGGGAGACCTCAAAGCCAAATACGAAGCCTTCGGATGGGAGGTCATCACATCAGATGGCAACAACATCGAAGAACTGGCAGCAGCTTTTGATAAGGCAAAATCGCTGACAGGTAAAGGAAAGCCCGTGTTGAACCTCATGACAACTGTGATGGGCAAGGGCGTGGACTTTATGGAAGGCACACACAAATGGCATGGTATTGCTCCAAACGATGAGCAGCTGGCTGAGGCACTAAATCAATTGGAAGAAACCCTGGGAGATTACTAAGATGGCAACGAAATATACATTCACAGAGAAGAAAGATACACGGTCAGGATTCGGTGACGGACTTACCGAGCTAGGAAGAACCAACCCCAACGTTGTCGCCCTGTGTGCCGACCTCGTGGGCTCACTCAAGATGGCTGACTTCATCAAGGAGAACCCGGATCGCTTTGTGCAGACAGGTATCGCAGAGGCGAATATGATGGGTATCGCTGCAGGTCTAGCTACAGCGGGCAAGATCCCTTTCACAGGTACTTTTGCCAACTTCTCTACCGGTCGTGTTTACGACCAGATCCGTCAGTCGATCGCTTACTCTGAGAAAAACGTTAAGGTTTGTGCTTCCCACGCAGGTGTCACCCTGGGTGAAGACGGCGCTACGCACCAGATCCTGGAAGACATGGGTATGATGAAAATGCTACCCAACTTCACCGTGATCAACCCTTGCGATTACAACCAGACGAAGGCAGCAACCATCGCGATCGCTGATTACGAAGGTCCTGTTTACCTGAGATTCGGGAGACCAAAATGGCCCATCTTCACAGATCCTAACCAAAAGTTTGAGATCGGTAAAGCCTTGAAACTCATTGAAGGTACTGATGTGACCATTTTTGCTACCGGTCACCTGGTATGGAAAGCCATCGAGGCTGAAGCTATCCTTCAGGAGCAGGGCATCTCAGCCGAGGTGATCAACATCCACACCATCAAGCCATTGGATGAAAAAGCGATCCTGGCATCTGTTGCCAAGACAGGATGCGCAGTTTCTGCGGAAGAGCATCAGATGGCCGGAGGATTGGGTGAGAGCATCGCCAGCACACTGGCCAGAAATGACATGAAGCCATTGGAGATCGTGGCCGTGAATGATCAGTTTGGTGAGAGTGGCAAGCCGGAAGAGCTTTTGGACAAATACGGCCTGAGCACGGAAAACATCGTGGAGAAGGCTAAAAAAGCGATCCAAAGAAAGAATTCCTAAAGCTTCCTTGTAGCTTTGCCGCATGCTATCCAATCGGCAGCTATTTCTGCAAAACCTGGCCCAGACAACCAATTTTCCGCTA
>JAHCMM010000082.1 GCA_019192515.1 Cyclobacteriaceae bacterium SS2 | reverse complement strand
CCAGGTGATAGCTGGTGCTGGACACACCATTGATCAGGTCGAGAAACTCAATGACCACAGGCTTGGTCACCAGCTGTGCCATAAACATCCCTCCAAGAGTGTCAGGCATGATCACATTGTCGGCTCCAGCCCGGTAAAGCTTCTCCTCTGTTTCTTTGTTGGATGCTCTTGAGATGATTTTGATCTTTTCGTTGAGGTGGCGGGCAGTCAATGTGATGAAAACATTCGCGGCATCAGAGGGTGTGGTGATGATGATGGTGGAGGCTTTGTCAATACCTATCATCCGCATGTTGTCGTCGTGGGTGGCATCGCCGATCACCCACTTATAGGATTCCGGGATCACATCTTTCATCTCAGGATTTTTTTCAATCAGGACAAACTCCTGCTTGTTTTTTGCCAGCTCCTCACAGGCACGGCTGCCATTTCTACCGAAACCGCAGACGATCACATGATTTTTAAGTTTACTGATTTCCATTCCCGACCGATAACTTTTAAATATAGATTTTAGCTTTCCTTCAAACAAATAGGATGACACCACAGAGACGATGTAAGCAAAGAGCCCCAGGTTCATCAGAATATAAATGGATGTAAAAATCCTTCCTGCAGGGCTGAGCTCTTTTACCTCTGTAAATCCCACTGTACCAACAGTGATGATGGTCATATACAGGGCGTTGACAAAATTCAGATCTTCGATGACTGAAAAACCAATTAGACCAATACCAATAATTCCCAGAAATAATAAAAGAGCGCCAACCAGCTTCTCTAACTGCTTATTCATCAAGGTTTGAGAGAAATTAAACCCTGAAAATAGTGATTTCCTAAGTTATTGACACCCGGTTATATCGGATTATTAGGAAATGAGAAGCAATTGTTGATGGATTTAAAAATGAAGGGATGGTCTGTTAACATTTCTTCAGGAGTATATTTAAGAAATAACTTTAGCCAGTAGCTGTTTTCCATTGCCAAAGACACGATATCGTGCACGTTGATTATCTAGACATATGAGATTTACCTTGATCCCCTTATTAACTGTACTCCTTTCAATTAGCTCCTGTTCGTCTGGAAGCCAAAAAGTTATGGACTCACCCCGAGTTACTCTCAACCTTCCACCTGGTGAAAACAACCCCAGAAACAGTGAGGGGGATTTTATTGAGCTGAAAGATGGTACCATCATGTTTGTCTACAGCAAGTATGTGGGTGAGTCATCCAGTGATCATGCACCTGCATCCCTGGTTGCTCGCTTTTCCAAAGATGGTGGGGATACATGGACTTCAGAGGATCGTGTGATCGTCAAGAATGAGGGTGGGATGAATGTGATGTCAGTTTCACTGCTGCGCCTGCAGAATGGCAATATCGCGATGTTTTACCTGCGAAAGAATTCCACGGAAGATTGCGTGCCTATGATGAGGATTTCGGAGGATGAAGCTAAAACCTGGAGTGAGCCCATTATGTGTATCCGGGATCAGCCGGGTTACTATGTTCTAAACAACGATCGTGTCATTCAACTGAAAAGTGGCAGGTTGCTGATGGCCGTAGCCAGGCACAATGGTCCGGGAGAGAAATGGAATAATGCCGGAAGCCTGTTCGCATATTTTTCGGATGATGATGGAACGACCTGGACAGCAAGTCTGCAGGTGCCCAATGATACTGATATTGTCACGCAGGAGCCTGGTTTGATCGAGCTCAAAGATGGACGCGTGATGATGTATATCCGGGCCAGTGGAGGATATCAGCAGCTATCCTTTTCGTCTGATCGGGGTGAATCCTGGAGCCCGATAGAAGCAAGTAATATTCCTTCACCGCTTTCACCTGCCACTATCGAACGGATGCCGGATGGTGACTGGCTGCTGGTTTGGAACAACAATGATGGAAGCAACCCGGAGCTGGAAGGAAAGCGGACACCCCTTACTGCAGCCATCTCCACAGATGAAGGTAAGTCCTGGGCCCATATCAAAAACATCGAGGAGGATCCAAATGGCTGGTACTGCTACATGGCTATGCATTTCCTCTCTGATGATGAGGTCTTACTTGGCTACTGCGCCGGCAATAGGCTGGAAGGGACAGGTCTCGCCCTGACCCATGTGACGAAGGTGAGTATAGGGTGGTTGGAGGATTAATTACGCCCCTTCAGGGCTCTGACTACATTGTGGTTAATCTCAGGGCTTTGCCCTGAGGTGGTGATTTTGCTCCTTTGGAGCTTCCATTCTGAAGTTAACATGTAACATCAGCAAGGAAAAGCTCCAAAGGAGTGCTATCAGACAATACAGGGCTAGGGCCCTGTAAGTAGAATCAAATCTTCTTAAGCCCCAAAGGGGCGAAATCCTATCTATGCCCAGCCTCTCTCGGTAATACCTGAAGATGTATTATCTATCTACCATACCGCTACCAGAAAAACAATTTTATTATCTTAGTATCCTGCCATTTTGTGCGAAGTATGTCAATTCAAGATATTCCATTACAAAAGTCACTTGAAGCAATACCCCTAAATGAGGTCAAGCGCCCCATCATACCTGTGGATGTTTTCATTCAGGAAGCTCATGATCTGTATGTATGGATTCGAGAGGATTTGACGCAATTGTATGCTGCCGGGTTGGATAAAAGTTTGGTTGAATCCCTATCGGATAGAATTTATGCCCTTCAGCTTGCCCAATCACATTGGATTAGCTGCCGCGAAAGCCGCAAAACCATATTACTCAATCAGAAGAAGGTAAGGGATGAAGCACTGCGGGTAAAGAATGACCTGGTAGCAGCACTCCGTTTTGCTTTCAGGGGAGATGAACACATACAAAGGTCAGTGAATGACATCATGAAAGGGACATCCAGTGCTGACCTGGCTCAGGACCTGAGTGATCTGACTGTCCTGACTAAGAGCCATACAGATGGACTTAAAGCTATTGGCTTTGACGACAGGAAAATCAAGCTTGCTTCCGGGCTTATCTCCAAACTTGCAAGTGCCACAGCCCTGTGGAATGTAGAAAAGATGTCTACCGAAGCAAAAGAGCTTCGTGACCGGGCTTATACCCATCTACAGGAGGCAGTTCACGTGATTAGGGTCACCGGCAGGTATGTTTTCCGGGATGATAAGGTCCGCATTACTGGCTACAGGCATCGCTACAGGTCCAGAAGCTAGTTCTCAACATCTTTCAGCCTTTTCCCAACACTAGAATTAATCTTCACAACAAAATTTTACTTGTTTACAACTTATGATGATTATTTCACAACATATTTTACCTAATTCACAACGTTGTGAATTGTCCTAAATATGTTGTGAATTACAAAATATATGTTGTGAATTATATATAAGATGTTGTGAACAGAATATTATATGTTAGGAATATAAATAATATGTTGTGAACGGCATATTATTTGTTGAGAATGAATCAATTTATTAAATTATTTTGCCTTTCGCTATAACGACATAGTGTGCCTAATCCCAAATAGAATCGCCCAATTGTTCTTTCCAGATGGAGTCATTATCCACTTGCATCAGAGTGCCGGGACCGATGATTTCGAAAACGATGTCATCTGAAAACTCTGAACCGGAAGTAGGTGTGATCACAATCATATTTTTATAAAAAGAATAGGTGACGGCATTGACAATATCTGTTAGTATGATAGTAGCCTGAGTATCATCAATAAATGTCAATTGCTGGCCACAATTGCTAAAGTAGTCTGGGTAGGGTTGTGACTCAATACATTCCTGTTCTGTTTCGAAAAACAGGTGGTTGAAAGTTTTCCCTGTAAAAGTGAGTTGGATATCCTCCCTGCCGGAGCATGAAATCAGCAGTGTAAGTAGGCTGTAGACCGCAATTCTTATAAATATCACTTCCTGTTTTTAGTATCGTTTTGTTGTCTGACATGCTAATAGCTCATAAGGTTGGAAGTAAAACAAAAAGCACCTCATGATGAGATGCTTTATGTTGTACACCCAGAAGCTTGCCCGCCGAAGGCGGGGAGTCGATCGTAGCGATCTGCTTCTGATACTATGTACACCCAGAAGGAGTCGAACCCTCAACCTCTGGAGCCGAAATCCAGCGCTCTATCCAGTTGAGCTATGGGTGCAAAAACGGAGTGCAAATATAGAACTTTATCCCAGGATTTTGAATCAATTTTTTTAATCAGCAGATAGTGAAATAAAAAAAGTCACCCGCTGAGCAGGTGACTTCAGAAAATCTATAAATGAACTTAATCCTTACTTGGTCAGGCCAAGTGTTACGACGAAAGCTAACTCATCAACAATGTCATCATCATCAATATCAAATTCATCAGACTCTCCAAATGAAACAACCAATGCTGAGCTGGTCAAAGTGACGACATCCAGCTCGATTATATCATCTCCGGTAGAGCCATCGCCAAAGTTGAGCGTAAGCTTTTGAGTTGATTCAGTAAGTACCCAGGTGCCTTCATCATCAGGTTCACCAGGACTGGAAGCAACTACAGTTCCATCACCATTAAAAGTGATTGTCAACCCCTCAAATTCATTGATATCATTGCCAAGCTCTTCCAGCTCATCTTCGTATTCAGAGGCAGATTCTCCGGTTTTGTCAGCCCACCACTGCAAAAAGTCAACGCCATTGATGGTGGCAGAAAAATCAAATGAATTGAAAGACCATGTGCCCTCAATTTCTGCGGCTACAAAATCGTCTCCTTCATCTCCATCATTACATGATGTGAAAACAACAACACTACCTAGCAGGCATGCAAATAAAAATGGTTTAGCTAGTTTGTACATAAGTAATAATTTATGGTTTAGATGGTTGAAAGTCTCAAATNTGGTACCTAAAATTTTTACAGTGCAAATTTATGGGTGATAAATACGTGTTATTACTGAGCACATTATGCTCCTGTTTCTATTTTTGCACCCATGAATCCGGAAATGATACACGATATCATCAAAAAGCGTAAATCCTATTATCCACCTCAGTTTTTGTCTAAGGNGATCCCGAGGGAAGTGATTGATGAGCTTTTAAAATCTGCCAATGAAGCGCCGACACATAAGCTTACTGAGCCCTGGCGATACAAGGTGATCACTGGTCCTGCCAGGAAGCGATTCGGGGAGTTTATGTCTGAAAAATATCGAGCGATCACCCCTACACCGGAGTTTTCAATTGCCAAATACGAAAAGATCAAGACGAATCCACAGAAGTCGGGGGCGGTGTTGGCCATCTGCATGCAAAGAGATCCGAATGGTAGGATCCCGGAGTGGGAGGAGCTGGCATCCGTAGCCATGTCTGTACAGAATATCTGGATCGCCTGCTCTGGATATGGGATCGGTGCCTACTGGTCGTCTCCGGATTTGATTCAATATTTTGGGGAATTTCAAAAGCTGGCCGAGGGTGAACGATGCATTGGTATATTTTATATGGGTTATATTGGTCAGGAAGTTCCGGGCCCCAACAAAAAACCGATTGAAGATAAGGTGGTCTGGATCAATAAGTAAATCCGATCATGACCCAAAAAGTTGTTTCCGTTATAGATACCGGATATGCCTCCTTTGAGGAAGAACGAAAGATCCTCGAAGATGCCGGTTACGACCTGAAAATCTTCGAAGGCCATCGAAATGACCTCCAGGCCAAAATAGCATTTGCCAAAGATTCTGAAGGTTTATTAATTCGCTGGAGCGAGATCGACACAGCGTTTCTTACACAGTTTCCAAAACTCAAAGCCATCTGCAGGTATGGGGTAGGGTATGATAACATCAACCTGGAGGATGCCCGACAATGCGGGGTGAAAGTGGCTAATGTAAGTGGCTATGCCAGCCACTCTGTTTCTGACCATACCCTGATGCTCTTGTTCGCTGTGCTGCGAGATCTTGCCGGGAGCATTAGACAGCTCAGAGGGGAATATACCCAGCCGGGTAGAAAGGACAGTTTTGAGCTGCATGAAAAGACCCTGGGGATCATCGGGCTGGGCAGGATAGGCTCTACCTTTTGCATAAAGGCTCAACCACTGTTTAAAGAAATACTAGCTTATGATCCGTATATCTCAGCCGACAGATTTGCTGAAGTGGGAGCCAGACAGGTGGAAAAGGAAGAATTGATTAAAAACTCCGACGTGATCACCCTGCACTGCAACCTCACGGATGAGTCACGCCACATTATCGACGACAATGCGTTCGCTCTCATGGATAAAAAGCCTATTCTGATCAACACAGCTCGTGGAGGTGTGGTAGACGAGGAGGCTCTGAAAAAAGCGCTTAGGGAAGACCGCTTATTTGGAGCAGGTATCGATGTTTTCCGGGATGAGCCTCCTTTAGCAGATATGGATGAAGTGATTGATCATCCTAAGGTTGTCGCAACGGGTCATAATGCCTGGTATTCCAAAGAAGCCCAGGTAGAACTGCAATTAAGAGCCGCCAAAAACCTGGTGAAGATGCTACAGGGGCAGGAATGTGAAGATCAGTTGGTTTAGTAGAAGTCATTCGATGACTGATACTTAACCTTTATAAATTCAAGCTAGAAACTAGGAGACAACCTCTCAGGTTGAGCCTTCATATGACTTAATCATCAACTCAGTAGCACCGCCTTTAGCTCTTCGTAATCAGCTTCGATCCGGACAGCTTCTTTCTCCTTTTTCATCAGGTCTGAAACGAAATCTGGTAGTGGTAATTCTTTGCCTAATGCCTTGTTCACTGTAGAAAGGAACTTTGAATAGTGAGCAGTTTCGATGAAGATGCCGGTTTCCTTTTTACCTAATCCTTTTTTCAGGGCATCATATCCTATCGCTCCGTGTGGATCCAGGATGTAATCATTTTCAACGTAGCAGTTCTTGATCACCTCAAGGGTCTGCTCATCGTTTAGGGTGTATCCGGAGATGAGCCCGGAGATCTCTTTGTAGTCTTCCTCAAACAGGGCTTGCATCCTGGAGTAGTTGCTGGGATCTCCAATATCCATGGCATTAGATAGCGTATGGATCGTGCTTTTCGGCTCGTAGCTACCACTCTGAAGGTAACGCGGCACTACGTCATTCACATTGGAGGCGGCAATAAACCTTGAAATGGGTAATCCCATCTTGTAGGCCAGTAATCCTGCTGTCAGGTTGCCGTAGTTGCCGCTGGGAACAGATACGACTAAGTTCTTCTTTTTAGGTGCTTCTCGGTATGCCCAGAAGTAGTAAATAGACTGTGGTAGCCATCGGGCAATGCTGATAGAATTAGCTGATGAAAGATTCATCTTTCCCGTCACATCAGTATCCAGGAATGCCTTTTTTACCATGGCCTGGCAATCGTCGAAGTTGCCATTCACTTCAAGGGCTTTGATGTTTTTACCCAGTGTGGTCAGTTGTTTTTCCTGAAGGTCGCTCACTTTTCCGGTAGGATAGAGGATCACCACATTCACTCCGGGCACATCGTAAAACCCTGCAGCTACTGCTCCACCGGTATCTCCTGATGTAGCCACCAGGATCGTTACTTCATCATCATTGCTCTCGTTGAAATAGCCCAGGCATCTGGCCAGAAATCGTGCCCCTACATCTTTAAAGGCGTAGGTAGGCCCGTGTGTCATCTCCAGGCTATAGATGTCGTCCGAAATTTTTACGAGGGGAATCTCAAAGTCCAGGGCATCTTCCAGGATCTCCCTCAGCTTGGCTTCTGGGATATCTTCGCTGCAAAAATGTCTAAGCACCTCATACCCGATATCTGCCTTGGAGTAATAATCCATGGTTTCGAGGAAGAGAAAGTCCAACTCGGGAATCTCTTCAGGAAAATACAGTCCTTTATCTTCAGGAAGGCTTTTGATCACTGCTTCCCGGAATGAAACAGCCNGGGATGTCTTGTTGGTGCTGTAAAACTTCATGATATGATTTTTGATCCCTGATGATTGATTTTGGATGTATGAAGGATCAGGTCAAATCCCAGGGCTTCATACAATTCTTTCACCTCCTGCTTTACACCTTCCAGGTCGTTGGCATCTTTGAAAAACGAGAACATGCTCGGGCCAGACCCACTGATGTTGAAGCCAACTGACCCATTCTCGCACATGATTCGCTTCACTTCCTCATAGCCCGGGATCAGCTTTTTCCTGACTGGCTCGGCAATGAAATCTGTAACGGATTTTTTCAAGAGCTCAAAATCTGCGGAATACATTGCTGAGATCACTCCTGCAACATTGGCCCATTGATTTCTGGCTTCAGGGATGGCAAGTGTTTTGGGGAGTAATGCCTTGGCTTCGGAAGTTTTCACTTCCACGTCAGGGAATATGATCAAAACATGTAGATTCTCAGGTGTAGGAACCTGAAAAATGTCCAGGGGATCATAGCTTCTGATCACATTGAAGCCACCCATTAGGGCTGGTGCTACATTGTCGGCATGATAGGACTTGGAAGCAAAGGCTTCCCCCTCCATCACAAAAGGAAGCAGATCTTTAGTATCAAGCGGATTTCCCAACAAATGGTTGACTCCAAACACGGCTCCTGCTGCGCTGGAAGCACTGGACCCGAGGCCGCTGCCTGGTTTGAATGATTTTTTGATTGTAAAAGTAAAACCAGCCCTGGAGCCCAGATGATTAAGAAAAGCTTCTACAGCAATTGTGGCTACATTCTCCTTTGGATTCGTAGGAAGATCGGCACCGATAGATCTCTCTAGTACCAGCTGGTCATCAGATCTTTTGGCAATGGTAATTTGATCACCGATTCCATCAATGGCAAAGCCAAAAGTATCGTAGCCACAGCCAACGTTTGCTACCGAGGCGGGTGAAAACACTGTAATCTGATCCATAATTATTGATAGGATTGTGCGATGCGAAGAACGTCGGCAAAAATTCCTGAAGCAGTGACATCCGCTCCGGCACCGGCACCCTTAATTTCCAATGGTTGATCTTTATATCGGTTGGTGTAGAATAGTACGATATTGTCTTTTCCTTCCAGGTTGTAGAACGGATGTGTAGACTCTACTTCATCCAGTGACACATTCCCCACGCCATTTTTATACTTGGCAACTACCCGAAGTCGCTTACCTTGTTCTTTGGCCTTTTCATAGATGGCCCTGAAATGATCTTCTTCTTTCTCGATTTTGGTATAAAAATCTTCTACGGAACTGCTCTTCAGGCAGCTTTCTGGTAGAAAACTCTTCATGATAATGTCGCTGAGCTCAAAAGAGTAACCACTCTCCCTGATCAGGATCAGGATCTTTCTTTTCACATCTTCCATAAACAGGTCGAGCCGTGGATCCGGCTCAGTATAGCCCAGCTTTTTAGCTTCTTTGATCACTTCTACGAACTTCTTCTTGCCATCATACTCGTTGAACAAGAAGTTCAATGTTCCGGAAAGGACAGCCTCTATTCGATGGATCTCGTCCCCGCTCTTGATCAGATCTGTCAGCGTGGACAGAATCGGGAGTCCCGCACAGACATTGGTCTCAAAAAGAAATTGACCGCCATATTTCTTCGCTGAACCTTTCAGCTCAAGGTAGTGCTCCTGTGGTCCTGTTGCTGCAATTTTATTAGGAGTAACAACAGAAACGCTGCGCTTCAAGATATCCGGATATAAGCTGGCTATCTCGCTCGCTGCGGTAATATCTACGAAGATGCTGTTTCGCATATTCATGTCGTGCATCTTCTCCAGGAAGGCTTCTTTTTGGAATTTCTCGCCGTTGTCCAGGTGCTCCTGCCATTTGGTAGATGGTAAGCCCTGCTGATCAAAGGTCATTTTTCTGGAGTTAGCGATGGCGATGACCTTGATGTCCAGGTGGTAGTGTTCTTTCAGGAATCCATTTTGGTTGCCCACCTGAGCCATAAAGGCTTTGCCCACGTTACCGGCACCGATGATAAATAGGTTGATCCTTCGATAGTCGGACAGGAAGAAGCTCTCGTGCAGTGCGTTCAGGGCTTTTCTCAGGTCAACTTTTGGGATCACTGCAGAGATGTTTCGCTCTGAAGATCCCTGCGCAATGGCTTTCACGCTGATACCATTTTTCCCCAGGATGCTAAACATCTGGCCGCTCACACCTACCTGGTCCTTCATGTTGTTTCCAACGAGCGCGATGATGCTCAGGTCCTTTTCTGCCTCAACTACATTGATATTTCCATTATCAATTTCGAAACCAAATTCTTCGTTGAGCACTTCAACAGATTTTTTAGCATCCTCTTCACGCACACCTACAGAGATGCTATGCTCGGAACTGGCCTGGGTGATAAAGACTACGTTGATCTTTGCTTCTGAGAGTGAACGAAACAGTCTGAAAGAGAATCGAGGTATCCCTACCATGCTTGAACCACTCAGGGTTACCATGGCAATGTCTTTGATGCTACTGATACCTCTGATCAGTTGCTTTCCTTCATCCCACTTTTTAGTGATCAATGTGCCCGGATGGGTAGCATTGAACGTGTTTTTGATGGTAATAGGTATGCCTTTTTGCAGCGCAGGCTGGATGCTTGGGGGATAGATCACCTTGGCACCAAAGTGAGAAAGCTCAAGTGCTTCCTCGTATGAGACGTGCTCAATGAAGTGGGCATGTTTCACCAACCTGGGGTCGGCAGTCATCAGGCCATCTACATCCGTCCAGATCTCCAGGTTATCCACTTCCAGGATTCCGGCGATAATGGCTGCTGTAAAGTCCGAGCCACCTCTGCCCAGTGTAGTGGGTTCATTGGCTTCTGACGAGCTGATAAATCCGGGAAACAGGTTGACCTGCTCAAACTCCTTTGAAACAGCCTTAATATTTTTTGTCGTCTTTTTGAAGTTGACGTTTGCTTTGCCAAAGTGACTATCAGTGACAATATACTCCCGGCTATCAAAGTATTTCACTTTGATTTTTTGCTGCTTCAGGTAGTCAAAAAGGATCAGGTTAGAAAGCCTTTCTCCACAACCAAGTACGAAGTCACTGCTTCTTGGTGTCAGTTCTTTGAGGAGCCACATACCATGGCCAATTTCTGCTAACTCGTCTGTGATTTTGATCAGGTCAGCTCCTGGTTTCTGGCCGAGCAGGTCATAGTAGAGCTTCTGGTGTGCCAGTGCAATGTGCTCAATGATGATCTTGTATTCTTCATTACCTTTTGAAGCAAGTTCACTCATTTTGACCAGCTGGTCAGTTACCCCACCCACTGCTGAAGTGACCACGATCAATTGCTCTTTGGAAGAAGCAATGATCTCTGCAACCTGACGGATCGATTCCGCATTCCCAACAGATGTTCCTCCGAACTTAAGTACTTTCATTATGTGTTTTTATTTATTTCCATCGTCACCCGGAAAAGTGACTTTCAAATGGTCGCGTGAAATTATCCAATTTTCAGCTTAAATCAGATGGCCAAACAAATCTGGTTTCTTATTTAGGTATTCTCCAAAGAAGTTTTTCTCTTTCATCTTGTTGATTAAAGGCCCCAGGTCTGCTTTATTTTTCAGTTCGATGCCTACCAGTGCAGGTCCCTTTTCCCGGGATGTTTTTTTTGTGTACTCAAAAAGAATAATGTCATCATCTGGTCCCAGTACTTCACCTACAAATTCTCTTAAGGCTCCGGCTCTTTGCGGGAACCTCACGATGAAGTAATGAACAAGTCCTTCATATAATAATGACCTCTCCCTGATCTCCTCTGTCCTTGTAATGTCGTTGTTACCTCCGGACAAAATGCAGACCACATGTTTGCCTTTTATCTCGTCCCGATATTGATCCAGCACAGCTACAGACAACGCTCCGGCTGGCTCCAACACGATCCCGCTTTCATTGTACATGCTGATCAGCGAGGAACATATTTTACCTTCATTGACCAGGGCTACTTCTCTCAGGTTGTCCCTGCAGATTGGGTAGGCAAAATCTCCTACTCTTTTCACCGCGGCACCATCTACAAACTTGTCGATGTGCTCGAGGGTCACGACCTCTTTCTTTTGGATGGCCTCATACATGGCTGGTGCGCCTTCCGGTTCAGCACCTATTATGACCGTTTGAGGACTTAATGCTTTGACCACAGCAGACACCCCGGCGGCTAATCCACCGCCACCGATTGGCATGAAGAGATAATCCATATTGAAGTCGGCATCCTGGATTAATTCCAGTCCTATAGTAGCCTGACCTTCGATGACTTTGGGGTCGTTGAAAGGATGTACAAATGTACTTCCGGTCTTTTCTTCGAAATCTTTAGCTTCTTTGTTAGCATCGTCGAAGGTATCACCAGCCAGTACGACATCGATATACTCCTTGCCAAACATTTTTACCTGTTGCACCTTTTGTTTTGGCGTTGGCACAGGCATGAAGATGGTCCCCTTTACCTTGAGTTTATGGCAGGAAAAAGCCACACCCTGGGCGTGATTTCCTGCACTGGCACAAACTACTCCTTTTTTGAGTTCAGCCTGAGAAAGCGATTTGATCTTATTGATCGCACCGCGGATCTTGTAGGACCGCACAATTTGCATGTCCTCCCGCTTGAGGTAGATCTTGGCGTCGTACCGCTCGCTTAGGTTGAAACTATACTGAAGGGGTGTTACCGAAGAGACATCCCGCATGGCTCTGTGAGCCACCTCAATGTCCTTAAATTCGGGAGAATACCCCTCCAGTGAAGTAGTTTTTTCGGCCATTCTTAGTTTTCTGGTCGTAGCTTACGGACGGCAGCACCAGCTCTCCAAAGCTCAGAATCCTCCAGCTCCTTCAGCTCTTGCTCCAATTTCACCCGGTAGTCAGGTTGCTTGTTAGCTTCGATCGTGATCTTAGCTTCGTTGCCAGTTTCCACGCTGTTGTACAGGTCTTCGAAAACAGGTTTTACAGCATCACGGAATTTCTTCCACCAGTCCAGTGCACCTCTTTGTGCTGTAGTAGAACAGTTGGCATACATCCAGTCCATTCCATTCTCAGCGATAAGCGGGTAAAGTGACTGAGTAGCTTCTTCTACGGTTTCGTTAAATGCCTCAGAAGGAGAGTGGCCTTTAGCTCTCAAAGTTTCATATTGAGCAGCAAATAGTCCCTGGATAGCACCCATTAAGCTTCCTCGCNCTCCGGTAAGGTCGCTGTATACTTCTTTCTTGAAGTTGGTTTGAAACAGGTATCCTGATCCTACACCAATACCTAAAGCAACTACTTTTTCTTTTGCTTTACCGGTAGCATCCTGGTGGATTGCAAAACTTGAATTCAAGCCTCTTCCTTCAAGGAACAATCTCCTCAAGCTGGTTCCTGAACCTTTAGGGGCGATGAGGATAACATCTACATCTTTGGGAGGAATGATTCCAGTCTGATCATTGTAAGTCACACCAAATCCGTGAGAAAAGTACAATGTCTTACCAGGAGTCAGGTGTTTTTTCAATGTTGGCCAAAATGCAATTTGTCCAGCATCAGAAAGAAGAAACTGGATGATAGTTCCTTTTTCGCAAGCCTCTTCCAATTCAAAAAGTGTTTTGCCTGGTTCCCAGCCATCAGCTACGGCTTTGTCCCATGTTTTTGAATCTTTTCGTTGTCCAACGATTACGTTGAAGCCATTGTCTTTCAGGTTAAGGGCTTGCCCGGGACCTTGTACCCCGTAGCCAAGCACGGCGATGGTCTCATTTTTGAGTACTTCTCTCGCTTTTTCAAGAGGAAATTCTTGTCTGGTTACTACTTCTTCTTCGACTCCTCCAAAATTGATTTTTGCCATTGTTTTTTAGTTTGTGAAAATTAGAAATCTTTTATGGTTAGTTTGTTTTCTGTTGAATCTTCCAGCATTTTAATAAATGCTTCAGTTTTTCGTTTCGATTTAGATATGGCCACTCTGCCGGATCGTACGAATTCCAGTAAGCCGTGAGGCTCAAGTTTTTTGTACAGATCATGTGTATCAGACTTATGGCCGGTCTTTTCGATTACTATGTGGTCTTTTTCTACCACCAGTATCCTTGCACCACTGTTTCTCACCAGGGTTTCTATAGAGGTTCCATTGAGGAAAACCGCTGTCGGAACTTTATATAAAGCAATTTCCTGGTAGTAGATCTGATCATCTTCGTAGACGAACGCGCCCAACACATCAATTAGTTTTCTGATTTGCTTCACGACTTTCTCGATCGTCTCACGAGTGGTGTTGACCACTATCGTGAATCTGCTCACTCCTGGTACCTCAGTTGTTGAGACGTTCAGACTGTTGAGATTGATCTTTCTCCTGTTGAAAATGATGGTGATATGGTTCAGCAGACCAGCTTTATCCTCCGTCAAGACAGATAAAGTAAAATCTTTGATGGTCTTATCTTCTGAATGATCTTCGTTATATAGACTATTAGACATATGGATTTGCTTTATCGTATTACTCTAAACGGATATCTGAAACGCTGGCTCCAGCCGGAACCATTGGAAACACATTCTCTTCTTTCTCTACTACTACCTCAAGTAATTGTGGACCGTCTGCACCCAGCCATTGGTCTAAAGCAGCGTCCAAATCCTCTCTTTTGTCAATTTTCTGCGAAGGTATGCCGTATCCCTGGCAAATCAATTGAAAATCAGGATTGGTTAATTCAGTAAATGAATATCTCTTCTCGTGAAAGAGCTCCTGCCACTGGCGTACCATCCCCAAAAAGTTGTTGTTGAGGATCAGGATCTTCACCCCAATCTGGCTCTGGAAAATCGTTCCCAGCTCCTGAATAGTCATCTGGAAGCCACCGTCACCGATTACGGCAATCACTTCTCTTTCAGGTTGACCCATTTTGGCTCCCATGGCCGCCGGTAAGGCAAATCCCATGGTGCCGAGGCCACCTGAGGTTACATTGGACCTTGTGTCATCAAAAGCATAGTACCGGCTGGCAACCATTTGGTGCTGCCCAACATCTGTTACCACGATAGCTTTGCCTTTGGTTTTGTCGGAGATCTTCTTGATCACCTCTACCATCTGCATGCCACCTGATTTTCTGGTGATAGCCTTGTTGATGATTTTATCGAATTCAATTTTATCACAATCTCTGAATTCCTGTAGCCATGCATCGTGCTTATTGTCATCAACATTCTTGATCAAAGAAATAAGGGCTTCTTTAGCATCTGCATTGATGGCAACATCCGCTTTTACATTCTTGTTGATCTCCGCCTGGTCGATCTCGATGTGAATAACCTTGGCCTGCTTGGCATATTTTGCCAGGTTACCTGTTACTCTATCATCGAAACGCATTCCAACAGCGATCAATACGTCACAATCATTGGTTTTGACGTTGGGCCCGTAATTACCGTGCATCCCAAGGTAACCCACATAAAGTGGATGATTGACGGGTACGGCAGATAGTCCCATGAGCGTGGAAGCCATAGGAATACCAGCTTTCTCTGCAAAACTGATCAGCTCTTTTTGCGCTTTAGACAAGATTACGCCCTGCCCTACAAGCATCAATGGTTTTTTAGCCTTGTTGATGAGTTCTGCAGCTGCTTTTACAGGCTCCTCTTCCAATGCCGGGTAAGGATGGTAGCTTCTGATCTTCTCACATTTAGTATAAGTAAATTCAAATTCCTTTACCTGGGCATCTTTGGTGATGTCGATCAAAACAGGACCTGGTCTGCCTGTGTTGGCAATGTAGAAAGCTTTTGCAATGGCATAAGGGATTTCCTCTGGCTTGGTCACCTGGAAGTTCCATTTGGTGACAGGCATAGAAATCCCAACCACGTCAGTCTCCTGAAATGCATCCGTTCCCAGCAGATGAGAAAATACCTGCCCTGTGATACAAACGATCGGAGTAGAGTCGATCTGAGCATCTGCAATACCGGTGATCAGGTTTGTAGCTCCCGGACCAGAAGTAGCAAAGCAGACGCCTGTCTTCCCTGTGACCCTTGCAAACCCCTGAGCTGCATGGACTGCTCCTTGCTCATGTCGGGTAAGAATGTGGTTCAACTTGTCCTGGTAACCATACAATGCGTCATAAATTGGCATGATGGCACCTCCAGGGTATCCGAAAATCAGGTCAACGCCCTCTTCAAGTAAAGAAAGCAGTACTGCTTCGGATCCCGTTACCTTGATAGACTTTTTAGTCTTTTGATCTGCGATTGCTAATGAAGATGTATCCATGAGCTTTATATTTAAAATTCATCAGTAACACAGCCTTCTGTAGCTGATTTTACTGAGTGTATGTATTTTTTAAGAATTCCTCTTTCTGCTTTGTATGCCGGTTTCTTCCAGGCTTTTCTACGCGCTTCCATCTCTTCATCAGAGATCTTCACATCCAGAGTATTGGTTGTAGCGTCGATTCGGATGATGTCGCCATTCTTGATCAACCCGATTGGGCCACCTTCCTGTGCCTCCGGAGTGATGTGTCCCACCACAAAACCATGAGATCCACCGGAAAACCTTCCATCAGTGATCAAAGCCACATCTTTTCCTAATCCGGCACCCATCACGGCACTGGTAGGTTTGAGCATTTCCGGCANACCTGGTGCACCTTTTGGTCCGCTGTACCGGATCACAATGACTTCACCTTTCTGGACTTCCTCACCAATCCCTTTGATGGCGGCAAATTCATCCTCATAAATCCTGGCTGGTCCTTCAAAGACATCACCTTCTTTGCCGGTGATCTTAGCAACAGCACCTCCCGGAGAAAGATTGCCATAGAGTACCTGCAAGTGTCCACTCTTCTTGATGGGAGCATCAAAAGAGTACATGATCTTAGGCTCCTTCTTCAGAGCAGGAATATTTTCCAGGTTTTCTGCCAGAGACTTACCTGTTACTGTAAGGCAGTCACCATGCAGGTAACCATGATCCAGCATGATCTTCATCACGCCGGGGATACCCCCTACATTATGTAGGTCTTCCATCAGGTATTTTCCACTTGGTTTCAAATCCCCAAGGAATGGAGTCTTATCACTGATCTTCTGGAAGTCATCCAGCCCCAGGGGAACGTTGGCCGCTCTGGCCATAGCCAGCAGGTGAAGCACTGCATTGGTAGATCCTCCCAGCACCATTACCATGGTGATAGCATTTTCAAATGACTTCCTGGTGATGATGTCACTTGGTCGAATATCTTCTTTCAGCAGGTGCCGGATCGCTTTACCTACATGATGCATTTCTTCTTCCTTGTTTTTGCTCTCGGCAGGATTGGAAGAACT
>JAHCMM010000081.1 GCA_019192515.1 Cyclobacteriaceae bacterium SS2 | reverse complement strand
AATATGAGCTTGGTTTTGCTGCTTAACTATAAAAATTCTATTTAAGGCGGACCAATGCAACGGTGACTCGGCAGCTCTGCGGATGACTGCTTTCCTCAGATTGCATCCGCTTCTTTAAGAATATAAAAGGTAGCTTGTAGCGTCTAGGTAAGGGTGACTACTTATAGAAGATTGATTTTATAGAATAGCGGCAAATGCAGGCAATACCAAATTAAAACTTTCTTTCTCTGAAATTGGGATTTCAACATAGAAGAGTCACCGAAGGGACTCTGATCCCGACGATATAGCATTTATGTCTTCTCAGCTTTTTTATCCTCCAGGTATGCCGCTCGCACCATCTTAGCTGTTTTATGCTCTCCGGTGTGGCTCCATCCCGGAGGCATGAAAATGTAAAGCAACTTGTTTTTGATACCAGGAGCCCTGGCGACGTCCTTTGCAAGGGCTACAATTTCTCCGAAATAGACATCCAGAAAGTTGCCGGAATTCATCTCGCGGGTAATGCCATACTCAATCGGTATATCATGTTGTTCTTCCTGATATGTACCAAAGATCTTATCCCATATATTAAGAAGGTTGCAGAAATTGGTATCCATATAAAGTGGGTTTCTCGCATGGTGAACCCGATGATGAGATGGAGTCAAAATCAGCCGGTTCAAAAATCCTAACCTCCCATTCTTTAAACCATTTTCCCCGATATGAATAAATGCTCCATATGTGCCATCGATAAACATGATAACAAAGAGCATTGCAGGACTTACCCCAAGCAGTATACATACCGTAGTCCTGATCGCATCTGCATAAGGAGCTTCCAGAAAGAAATGGGCATGTGATACGGAAAGATTCATGTCCTCAGGAGCGTGGTGTGTAGAATGCAGGCACCAGAATAACCGCACCTTATGACCTAAATAATGATAGATAAAATGCCCGAACTCCCATACAATGTACCCGTAGATAAACCAGTACCAGGTGAATTCAGTCTGGATGATTGCATATTTCTCAAACAGTCCAATACACCAGATCACCATGGCAATCGCGATAAACTGACTGACGATCCGGTTAAAGACATAGATCAAAAAATTGATCTTGTATACCTTCATCTGAGGCTTTTTGTAGACTAAGCCTAACAAAAGTTCGAGGATTATCAGAGTGGGGATGATAGGCCGTATCATGGCCACAATTCCATCATAGGTCCTTAAAGAACTGTAATCCCCGGATTTGAGGATTTCCCAGGCCTGGTCAATGCCAAAAAAACCAATTACTTCCCGATAAAGGATTTCAAGAATTTCCATCATACTATTGAATCAATTAACGATTTCCATGTGCCTTTTTGCTATCCTAAGGGCCTCTGAATTAAAGGATATCAATTACCTAAAGATATTTAAAGTTATGATAAAATTCCTGCCAATATTCCATGGCCTGTGAAGCAAAAGCTACCATCTTCAGAAGCCACGGATGCGAAATAAACATTCAATTACCAACAAACAGGAAATGATTCACTTTCCATATAAATGATTATTTTAGTTCCTATCTGGGCTGTAATCCCCCTGCTTATACACCAGATTCCCCAAAAATGGTGATCGGATTTTGATCAAATTTTTCAGTTATTTCATCAACATGACACCATGAAGCATCACTACTTAATCAATGTGCTCATTGCAATACTCCTGCTCTTTAGCAGTTGCCAGAAAAAGCAGGCCGAACAAGCTGATTTGGTTTTGCTCAATACCAAAATATATACTGCTGATCCTTCCGGGACAGTCGCTGAGGCTGTAGCCGTAAAAGCTGGCAAGATCATCCAGGTCGGACCAAATCATGAGATCAGTAAACTAGTCGGGGACAGCACACAGGTGATTGACCTGTCCGGATCGTTTGTATTTCCCGGGTTTACAGAAGGTCATGCCCATATGATGGGTATCGGAAGCAACCTGATCAATGTGGATTTGATGGATGCACAAAGCTATGATGACGTCATCACCAGGGTAAAAGCTCGGGCTATGAATACACCAAAGGGGGAATGGATCCTGGGTCGGGGATGGCACCAGGACAAATGGATCAACCAGCCAGAGGTGATGCTCAAAGGATTCCCGACACACGAAGCCCTGAGTGAGGCCGTCCCCGATCATCCGGTGTGGTTGAGTCATGCCAGCGGACATGCAGGACTGGCCAATGCCAAGGCGATGGAACTGGCTGGTGTTAATGCTCAAACAATGGATCCTGTAGGTGGTGAGGTTTTCAGAGACCTTTCGGGTCGCCCGACCGGGCTGATGAATGAGACTGCTAGTGGACTTATCTATAAACATATCCCGGAAGAGACTGCTGCATTGAAATCAATGAAATTGTCCCTGGCCATTGAAGAGGCACTGAAAAACGGCATCACTTCCTTTCATGATGCAGGTTGTGGCCAGGACGACATCGATCTGTATGAGTCTTTTGCCAAAAAAGGTCATCTTAAGGTACGTGTTCATGTGATGCTGGATGGGAGTGATTCTGCCTTGCTCAGCCAACGATACCAGATTGGTCCCCAGCAAAACCTTTATGATGATCATCTGAATGTTAGTGCGATCAAGCTTTATGCCGATGGAGCACTGGGCTCGAGGGGTGCCTGGTTGCTGGCTCCATACAGCGATGCCCCTGATGTCCATGGTCACAATACCACGCCGATGGATGAAATTGAAACAGTGGTTCAGGCTGGCACACTCCATGGGTTCCAGGTATGCACGCATGCCATCGGTGACCGGGCCAACAGAGAAGTCCTGGATATTTATGAGCGCGCATTCGAAAAATACCCGGAACTGAAAACTGACAGGCGATACCGAATCGAGCACGCCCAACACATAGATCCGGAGGACATCCCGCGCTTTGCCTCGCTGGGTGTGATCCCGGCCATGCAGGCCATCCACATGTCATCCGACCGTCCATGGGCTATCAACAGACTTGGTAAGGAGCGCATCGAAACCGGTGCATACGTGTGGCGATCTCTGATTGACTCAGGATCAAAAATTGTCAATGGGACCGATGCACCCGTAGAACCCATCAATCCGATAGCTAATTTCTACGCTTCGGTGACAAGGAAGACACTGAATGGTACGCCAGAAGGAGGTTATGAATCCGCACAAAAAATGACCCGGACCGAAGCCCTGCTTTCCTTTACCCAGTGGGCTGCGTTTGGAGCGTTTATGGAAGATAAAACCGGATCGATAGAGGTAGGCAAGCTGGCAGACTTCACCATCCTGGATCAGGACATCATGACGATCCCCGAAGACGATATCCTCCAAACCCAGGTAATCATGACTATCATTGATGGCCAGGTGGTATATGAAAAGTGATGGTGTGGCTTATCCGCTTACTGGATTAGTGCCATGTAGGGATCCCAATGACCATTCATTCTTTCATGAATTTTAAGACACTTATACTGTTTTCTTCTTGTATAGAAAGAAAATAGATACCTCTGGGATAATTTCTGACATCTACCTGAAAGGAGTTACTGGCACCTGAAAAATTTGTGTGTAGAATTCCAGATATATCATATATTCTAAACTTCCTGAATGACTTGATCCCGAACTCCAATGTAAAATATTCGCTAACCGGGTTTGGAAAGATTTTGGGTTGACCTTTCAAATACCTTGCACTAAGAGGTTGCGTATACTCAAAGGATTCAGAAAATGAACTTTCACAGCCGATAGCATCTGTTACTTTTAACGAATATGATCCTGATTCCAGTGGTTTATACGACTGACCGGTACCCTCAACCGGTTCTCCATCCAAATACCACTGATTGCCATCTACAGATGATGATTTCAGGAATAGGTCTCCGGAAATTGAGACAGAATCGGTGATTGTTGGAACAGGAATATCAAGGCATACCAGGTAAACATCAGATGGATCGCTATTACATCCATTACCTATATCGATGACGGAATAGTTTCCATTTTGGCCCGGATAGATGAAATAATCATGCTCTCCTTCCATTTCAGTATCATCAAAATACCACTGATTGTTTATCATGCTGGATGCAACAAGTAATAGTTCACCATTATTATCTAACGAATCTTTGATAACAGGTTGATCGGGTTTGATGCAAATTGATTCCTCACCGACCACTTCTCTACCAAGAATATTTATTGTTACAAAACCATTCGTAGCTCCATCAGGCACCCGGAATACTATACTTTCAGTTGAAGATTCGATGACATCGGCTTCAATGTCACCTAGAAATACCTGATTTGTGCCTGGATCAGTGGAAAATTTCTGACCGAGAATGGTCACTTCATCACCAACAGCAGCAGTCTGTGGACTAACAGAGTATATTTTATGTTCAAAATCCTCAGGATTAGCTTTCCAAACTCCCTCAGTGGTTCCGCAGTAGATATAACCATCTTTTTCAGCAAAGTCACTTGTGTATTTAAATGACTTTTGTTCGTCAATTGTAATCCAGGTAGTACCCAGATCAGGAGAAAACTGAGAATAACCAAAGTTTTTGGTTAGTAAATACTTACTACTACTGGCGTATAGTCCATTTCCAGCTGAATTGAGTTCCAGCAACTCCCAGGTATCCCCGATGTCATATGATCTGTAATATGAATTATTATTTTGAAGGAATATGACTTTCTCAAGCTGACTGATTCCCCTAATAAATAAATTTGAAGGAAGTCCATCGACAATCTTTTCCCAATTGTCACCATTATCTACAGATCGATGTAGCTCACTATAATTACAAATCATCAGAGTATCCCCGACTTTCATAAAACCATTGATTGGAAATGTCGTTTCCAGGGAAAAGAGTTCGACCCATTGTGAGGCATCATAATCAAACTGAAACAATGAGTTTCCTGCTGTTAGAAAGAATTGAGATGAGCCAAAAAATCTGGGTTGCCAGCTGCTTTTAGTTATCCCATTTGATGGGAAATTGCTCCAAGTATCTCCATGATCGATAGACAAATGTAAACTCCCTCCAACCACAACCAGCGAATCTCCATTCGTGATGGGTCGCTGAAATTTAAAATCCTCATCCTTTAATTCTTCCCAGTTGTTTCCATCTGTTGACCTAAAAAGACCCGTGGAACCACTGGCATATATATAAATGTCATCGCTTGTGACCCAATCAACATTAACCCCATTTATTCCCCAGTTTTTTAATACCCAATTGATGCCATCTTGAGAAGATAAGATACCAAAAGAGGCATTGCTGATAAGAATTTCACTACCTGAGACATGTAATTCACCAAAATTATCATATGCTTCTGCGTATGACACCGGGGTTGAAGAGATATCTGCTTTTTCCCAGCTTACACCACTATCAGAGGAAGAAAATACACCATTCAGAGTGGTTACTATTAGTCTGTTTGCAAAGGTATCAAGGTCATATATGTGTTCTGGAGTAGAGGCTTCGGAAAAATCACCGACTCCTCTTTGTGATTTATACAGATTCCTTGCGATTATGTAGACATCAAGCTCATCAACAAACGTCCCACTTACATTCGCATCAGTGGGAATTGATTCAATTCTATTCCAGGTCTTTCCACTATCAATAGATGAAAAAGCTCCCCCAAAATATACTCCTGCAATCAATGCGGAATCTACCTGGGAAACACTATTGATAAAAGAAGCGTCTGGCAATCCATTGCTGCTCATTTCCCATGTAATCCCTGCATCTTTTGAAGCAAATAATCCACTAACTGTTCCAGCAAATAGCACCCCATCAAGATTTAGTAAAGAAGTTATCTGAGTATTTGATGGCTGCCCGGGCGTAAGTGACCAGCTGTCTCCAAAGTCCAGAGAGTAAAATATATTGTGGGAATACGATCCAAGGAAGATGGTATCCATGAGTGAAGTCAAACTAGAAACATGATGTATATCTAGGGACCATTGAGGTAGAGAAAGGCCATTATTAGATTGAATCCATGTTTCACCCTGATCTGATGATTTGAACAAACCTGCATTTTCAGTTCCTGCAAATAACAGTCCACCCGCTTCAAAAATAACCCTAACATCGCCACCGTTTAATCCGGTATTGGCCGACTGCCATTGCTGTGACAATGATTTACTGCCAATAAATGAAATTGAAATCAGGAGAAAAATTCTAAAAGCCATAATTACTTAAAAGCAACTTCTAACAATCAGTATGAATATATCTATTTTAACTGAATTACCAAGAGCAGTCATGTATAATAAGTATAATAATAACCATGACGTAGCCACAACCTACACTTAAGATGTTGGATTTATATTTATCTGTCTAAACAATTTTTTTTCTTAGATTGAGAGGTGATATAGAGAAATATCAACCATTTGATTTTCCTCACTTGTCCTATCTGCAAGTTAAAGCTCACTGCCAACAGAAATGAACAAAGAAGATATAGCTGAAAGAATAATTAAACTGAAGAATGCGGATTTGGAGTTGCGAAATAAACTTATTCAAAGCCGACAACTTGGCGAGGGGTATAACGAAGAAATGGCCAGTTTGCATAACAGAAACGCACAAATATTAGTCGAAATAATTGACACAATTGGTTATCTCACAACAGACAAAGTGGGAAAGGAAGCTAGTGAAGCAGCATGGTTAATAATTCAACACGCTATCGGGCAACCTACCTTTATGAAAAAATCAGCAAAATTATTGGCAGTAGCTGTTAACGAAAACAAAGCGGACCAAATAGGATTAGCATATTTGACTGACCGTATTGCGGTTTTGGAAGGGAGACCACAACTCCACGGGACTCAATTTGATTGGGACCAAAATGGTGAAATGAAACCTAATCAATATGATGACATCGCAGAGGTTAATCAAAGGAGAAAAGCTCTTGGTCTTAACACACTCGAAGAACAAACAGAGATCATACAAAAAAAGGTGCAAAATGAGAATCAACAACCACCCATAGATCTTGAGGAAAGGAAAAGGAAATATAATAATTGGAGAGAATCTGTAGGGTGGATTAATTAGTCTCTACTCCGTGGCTTGTAGCTCACAGACCACCATCTATCAGAAGGCCACGAATCTCACCTAAGCGTAGGTTGTAGCTACGCTTTTCAAGCCAATCAGATACTATGTTTGAAAAGTAGCAAAAAAGCATAAGCCGAAAGTTTTAATTTGGTATTACCTAATTACAAAACAAAAACTTAGAGACTTATGCAAACTACAAGTAAACAATTAGATTTCACAGGACAAAATATTTACCTGGGAATAGATACCCATAAAAAGCATTTTACCGTGTCAATCCAGGGTGAGAAATTATCTTACAAGACATTTAATCAGCCACCAGATCCTTCAGTGTTAGTCAAGTATCTTCACCGGAACTATCCGGGTGCTACTTATTATGCTTGCTATGAAGCAGGTTTTGCAGGTTTTTGGATACAAGAATACTTACAGTCCAAAGGTATTAATTGCATTGTGGTAAATCCGAATGATGTGCCTACGACTGATAAAGAGAAAAAGCAGAAGCGGGATCCTCTGGATAGCAGGAAATTGGCTAGGAGTTTAAAAAATGGGGAATTAACACCCATTCATATTCCGGATAAAGCAACTCAACAAGATAGATGTCTAGTAAGACTACGTCAAAAGATTGTTGGAAACCAAACGAGAACCCGCAACAGGATCAAAGGGTTGCTTTACTTTTTTGGGATAGATTATCCTGAACAATTTCAGAACTCTGGAAGACACTGGTCAAAAAGGTTTATTGACTGGTTAAAGCAACTCGACTTAGGTCACCAGAGTGGAAATAAAGCCCTAGGATTGTTAGTACAGGAAGCCGAAAACCTTAGAGCATTAATTCTGGAGGTGGATAGAGATATTTTGAAATTATCAAAACAAGAAAATTATTTAGAAGATGTGAGGATATTAATCTCAGTCCCTGGGATAGGTCGTTTCACTGCGATGTTGTGGCTTACTGAAGTGGGGGACGTTAAAAGATTTAAGAGCCTGGACTATCTATGTTCATATGTCGGGTTGATACCAAATGTTTATGGATCTGGTGATAAGGAAAGGATAGGAGATATTACCAAACGAGGTAACAAACATTTAAAAAGTCAACTAATAGAAAGCAGTTGGGTTGCTGTTCGTAATGATCCCGCCCTAAGTCTAAGCTATCAGCAGTTGTGTAATAGGATGAGTGGTAATAAAGCTATTATCAGAATCACAAGAAAATTGTTAAACAGAATACGACATCTATTGATAAATAAAGAAAAATATGAGCTTGGTTTTGCTGCTTAACTATAAAAATTCTATTTAAGGCGGACCAATGCAACGGTGACTCGGCAGCTCTGCGGATGACTGCTTTCCTCAGATTGCATCCGCTTCTTTAAGAATATAAAAGGTAGCTTGTAGCATCTAGGTAAGGGTGACTACTTATAGAAGATTGATTTTATAGAATAGCGGCAAATGCAGGCAATACCAAATTAAAACTTTCTTTCTCTGAAATTGGGATTTCAACATAGAAGAGTCACCGAAGGGACTCTGA
>JAHCMM010000009.1 GCA_019192515.1 Cyclobacteriaceae bacterium SS2 | reverse complement strand
TGAAAGGCTTGGAAACGGCTTCTTCTGCTATAGATCGGGCTTCATCGATCCTCCCTGATTTCTCCAGGATCCGGATACTACGTTCACGAGCCGGATGCCGCTCCGAGAGTTGATAGAAAGTCAGGGCTTCGTCCGTCAGCTCTGCTTTTTCGAGATATTCACCAATTCGAAGCAAAAGCTTGTCCGCCGACTTTTTAGCACGGGGGAATTGTAAAAAGTGCTTCCATTCAATAGGGGTGATTACGGCAAGTATTTCTTCCGGTAGCAGCTCCTCGGTAGCCAGGCGAAATGCCCTGGAGAGATTAGCCAGCTCATAGGTCGCCAGTGCTTCCTCCCGCGTATCGAACCACGGAGTAAATTCGTGCCGGTCAAGGTTTTCCAGCTTGATATTCCCCACATCGCGGATCACAAACTCCGTCATCATACCATAGTTATGGCCGAAGAAAAGGAATTTCAGGTAGTTGACCTGTTCCTGCTTCAGGAGCCGGATGATCTGCCACTCGGCACTCAGTGTTTGATAGTAGGTGTCATCGGAGACCTCAATCAGGGTTTCCAACACCTCATCTTTATACATGGATTTAAGGCCCAGCTGGGGGAATGCCTTGTGGAGCTCGGACTTGGTAAATAACCGAAATACTTCAGGATAGACAATGTCATCCAGCGTAATGAATTCAAGCTGTGACAGGTGATCGAGTGATTCTCCGTAGACTTCTATTTCCGGGTATTGCAGCTTATCCAGTCGAAAGAATTCACCCTTTCTGTTGAGCATCCGGATGAAGAGACACTGTGCATCGGTTTGAAGGCTTCTGTATTCCTCGATGAATTTTTGGTCTTCGTCACCCAACAGGTGCCCGGAGTGCTTTTCAATGAACTCGATGAGATAATTGAAATAATTGAGGTAATACCTGGGGGGTAGTATGATCTTTTCCTTTTCAGGCATACAGACAAAGCTAGTTTCGCGAGACCTTAAAATTAACCGGAGCAGGAATTAAAAAGTTCTAAACTGAGATTTCCCCGGCTGGTGTCTTCACCAGCCGGAAGAGGAATCTCTTCCAACCGGCAGAGTCATAGGATGACTTCTCGTAAAAGCCGGAGCCTGCATATCGGTGACAACACCGACATTGAGCAGTTAAGCAAGAAAGGAGGAATCCTGAAAGGATGACAGGATTATAGAATTAAATCATTTTGGATAAAAAAACTCCGAAGGAGTGACATAATAACTACATAATCAGAGTCTAAAGAATGGACCTTGAAAGAATCCCCCTTCCCCCCTTTATGCAAGGCCAGTACCTGGAATCAGGGACACCAGTAAAGGGGGATTTCTATGTAAAAAAAGCTCGTACCAAATATGACGTGAAAGGTAGTAGTCCTCACCGTCAATCACGGAGTCATAGGATGACTACAACGATAAGCGATGGCAATTATAGTCCTTGAGCTAATCCATAAAAATGAGACGGCTTCCTTAAGCTAGAGTCATCCTATGACTTCTCGTAATCAGGCTTTGGAGTAGTAAACCTGCATATCGGTGACAATTCCGACATTAAGCAGGGAAGGAGGAATCCCGAAGGGATGACAGGATTATAGAAAAATCCTCAATCTTTTAGATAAACTCCGAAGGAGTGACATAATAACACCCCTTCAGGGTTGGGATATACAGCTAAATCGATCAGCTATAACATTGTCATCCCTTCGGGATTGGTATAGAGTCATAGGATGACTACGGTTACAAATAAATGGTAATTATTATCCTTGAGCCAATCCATAGAATTAAGACAGTCTTACCTCCAAAAGAGTCATCCTATGACTACTCGTAAAAGCCGGAGCCTGCATATCGGTGACAACACCGACATTAAGCAACCAGAGAATTGACTAAAACAGCAATCCCCCTTTCCTAAAGGGGGACAAAGGGGGATTAACACCCTAATCTCATACCTACTCCGGATACATATCGCACCGGCAGGCATACCAGTTGCGCATATATGCTTCCATCTCATCCAGGTATTTCGTGATATCCTCAATGCCTGTATAGCTTTCCTTGTCATGCACGAGCACAGGCTGAGTAGCCGCCGCATCCAGATCGATCTTTCGGGCCAGTGAAAGATCATCGAGGCGTTCCTTTAGCTGTAGTTGTTTAGGATCTTTATCGGAGATAGTCAGATGGATCATCATTGAAATGGTTAGACATTATGACCAACACAAAGTAAACGGCTTTCAGTTCCTGATAAGTCAATTCCGGACCCATTTCAGGTGTGATATTTCAAATAATTAGCAGAGCTTTAATAAAGACCGCATTTTCTGCTAATTTTATAATTATGATGCGCTTTTTAGTCCTCTTGCTGTCAATCTCAATTTCGTACAGTTGCGGAGAGAAACTTCCCGAAGATGTGAAACTTGCTACCCTGGATCTTCCGCAGGTCATTGATTATAATTTTCATGTAAAACCCATCCTTTCAGATAAGTGTTTCGCCTGCCATGGGCCCGATGCACAGAAGCAAAAAGCAGAGCTGAGGCTGGACAATGAAGAAGGAGCCTATAAGGCTTTGGTCAGTGGAAATGGTCATGCCATTGTCCCGGGAAATACACGTAAGAGTCACATGGTCAGCAGGATCCTTTCGGACGACCCGGAAGTCATGATGCCTCCCAAAGAATCAAACCTGGATCTGAGTGCTGAAGAAAAAGCCATTCTCATTCAATGGATCAAACAAGGAGCTGAATACAAACCTCACTGGGCTTTCACAAAACCTAAAAAAGTACCTGTGCCCGAGACGGATGGTGACTGGGCATTGAATGAAATTGATCATTTTGTCCTCGACAAGCTGGATCAAAAAAATATAAGTCCATCACCACAAGCTGACAGAGAGCACCTGATCAGGCGATTGTTTTTTGATATCACCGGGTTACCACCAACCATTGAGGATCTTGACTACTGGCTGGCGTATGACGAAAATAACTACAATGAGTCTTTGGTTGATAGCCTTTTGGCAAGACCAGCTTTTGGTGAGAGGATGGCTGCTCACTGGCTGGATGTGGCCCGTTTTGCGGATTCTGAAGGATACCTGGACGATTTTCATCATACCTTCTGGCCATACAGGGATTGGGTGATCAAAGCCTTCAATGAGAACCTCTCCTATGATAAATTCATTCTCTGGCAGGTGGGAGGAGATCAGCTGCCGAATGCCACCACCGAGCAGATCCTGGCAACAGCGTTCAACAGAAACCACAAGCAAAACTCTGAAGGTGGCATTATCCCCGAGGAATTCCGTGTAGAATACGTAGCCGACCGAACCAATACAGTGGGTTCCGCTTTTATGGCCCTGACCGTAGGATGTGCCCGATGTCATGACCACAAGTACGATCCCTTCAGCCAAAAAAATTACTATGAGCTCTTCGGCTTTTTCAACTCCACCATTGAGCGGGGAGATGGCATTTTCAGCTACAATGCAATTGAGAATGGACAAAAAATTCCCAATAAGTATTCGATGAACTCCGGGCCTGTAGTGCCTTTATTGGAAAAGGAGGCTGAGGAGATCCGCGATTATCTCTTATCCAACATTAGGGAGGAGGAGCAGGGACTCGAAAGTGCGGAAAAGACTAATGATAACGGGTTCAACACCTGGTTGAATACTTCGGCAATAACAGATCCGAAAAAAGTGGTCAATAAATCCACTCTGATCCACCTCACTTTCGACGACATGAAAGATGGCAAAGCCAGCGATCAGGTAAAGGGGAATGGGCCATCCAGGTACTGGGGAAGTATCAGCAGCGCCGAAGGAAAATTCGGAAAGGCCGTGGTGAGTGCCGCTGACGGTCAGTTTGTGGCTGACGGGAAGCCCGCCTTGTTTGAAAGGGTAGATGACTATACCGTCAGCTTTTGGATCAACTCGAACAAGAGCTATAAGAATGCCCATGTATTGTACAATGGTAACAACCGGATCCAGGGTTACAGGGGATGGGACGTAGTGATCAAAGAAGACCAGCTGCATTTCAGGTTGAATCATGCGCATCCATACCAGTCCATAGACATCCGTGATCCTGAAAAACTCAATGTGGGGGAATGGATCCATTATGTATGGACCTATGATGGTTCCAGCAAAGCGGAAGGGATGAAGCTCTATCGCAATGGAGAGAAAGTGGAATTTGATGTGGTGCGAGATTATATCTACCGATCGGCCATGCCCTACACCAACAAAGATGCTACCGTCTACATGGCTTATGAAGGCATGATCATTGGCAAAAGGCACTACGACAAAGATTTTACAGGAGGCATGCTGGATGAGGTCCGGGTTTTGGGCCGGGAGGTTGATGATTTCACAGCTTTGTATCTGTATGATCAGGGCTCGGGCATCAGTGCATTTAATGAGGCTATGCAGAACAAAAGCTCAGCACTCAATGAGTTCTATGATCTCTATGTGGACGCTGAATTGGCGAATAGAAGAAAACAACTCACAGAGCTGCGGCTGAAAGAAGTGTTGCTGGTAGATACAGCACAGGAAGTGATGGTAATGGGGGACTTCCCGGAAAAAAGACCTACTTACATCCTGGAGCGTGGAGTCTATGACGAACATGGCGAGGAGGTGACCAGCGATGTGCCCGAAGCCATCTTTGAGATGCCTGATGATCTCCCCAAAAACAGGTTGGGTTTGGGGAAATGGCTGATCCATCCGGATAATCCCCTCACCGCCCGGGTTGCCGTAAATCAGATCTGGTACCTGATGTTTGGCAGGGGTATCGTGGAAACTGTTGAAGATTTTGGTAACCAGGGCTCTTTGCCCACACATCCGGAGCTGCTGGATTGGCTGGCCGTAGATTTTCAGGAGCACGACTGGGATCTGAAGCGGTTGATCAAGCAAATGGTCACCTCAGCTACTTATCGGCAATCCTCAGTGATCCGTCCAGATCTGCAGGAGGTAGACCCTGGGAATTATTTGTTAGCCAGGGGACCGAGATACAGGTTGTCGGCAGAAATGGTTCGGGATAATATCCTGGCCGCAAGTGGTTTGCTGGAGGAGCAGCAAGGCGGGATTTCGGTGTTCCCTTATCAGCCTCCCGGACTCTGGAAAGAGGTGATGACTCATGGTTTTTTCCCGGAATATGAGGTGGATTACGAAAACGGATTGTACAGAAGGAGCATATACTCTTTTTGGAAACGAAACATGCCACCGCCTAATATGCTGATCTTCGATGCGTCGAGCAGGGCGGAGTGTCAGGTGAGAAGGCAAAGAAGCAATACACCCCTACAGGCACTGGTACTGATGAATGATCCCCAGTTTATTGAGGGGTGTCGGGTGCTGGCACAGAATGCGTGGTCTGGTTCGGAGGGAAACCTGGATGAGGCTATCGTCAAAGTATTTCGCAGCCTGACAAGCAGAAAACCTACTGCTGCGGAAGTCAGCATCCTGCGTAACCAGTTTAATGCTGAAAAGCAATACTTTGAGTCGAACCCTGAGCGCATCCGGGCTTACCTGTCTACAGGTCATCAGGTGGTATCAGCGAAGCTGGAACCTGCACCGATAGCGGCTTTGGCCAGAGTCACGAACACCATTATGAATACAACAGAGGCTTATTATAAGAATTAAATTATGAAGGATCACAATTCAGACCTCAATCAAGCCTGGTATAAAAATACCCGCAGGGAGTTTCTCCAAAAAACCACCAGGGGCCTGGGAGCTATGGCCATGGGATCGCTGATGATTCCTGATATGTTGAATGCAGCACCTGCTGGCGTTCCGGGTATCGGGACAAACGGAATCCTCAAGGCGCTGCATCATACACCCAAAGCCAAAAGAGTCATCTACCTGTTTCAGTACGGCGGGCCCAGTCAGATAGAGCTGTTCGATTACAAGCCAGTACTGCAAAAGCGACACGGGGAGGAGATCCCCGATAGCGTTCGGGGCAACCAGCGGATCACAGGGATGCTGGCAGCCCAGTCGAGCTTTCCGTTGGTAAGCTCGAAATTTGATTTTCATCAGAACCCTAAAACGGGAGGCTATTTCAGCAGCCTGATACCGAATATCTCCTCTATTGCTGAAGATATCTGTGTGGTGAATTCCATGTATACTGAAGCAATTAACCATGAACCTG
>JAHCMM010000080.1 GCA_019192515.1 Cyclobacteriaceae bacterium SS2 | reverse complement strand
CGGAGCTTTGGTCTTGTAATATTTTCTTCCGGGAGCATGTTGCAACACTACACCTTTGATATTCCCGGAAATAATAAATTCCGAACCACAGGGGCCATAAGGGTTCTGCAGTGAAGATTGTCCTTCTACCAGGATCAGGTCCGGGGATTCATTGCGGTAACAATCCACGATGGCTCGCTCAATCTCACCGCTGATGAAGTCATTCAGTGTGGAATCGAGAATAAAACCATATTTATTTCCTTGCAACCATCCTGTTTGTCCGGTAAAGATCATCTCAGCTTTGAGTCCAGCCTCTCTGCAACCTTCCATGATGAATCGGCAGGTAGTTCGCTTACCGATCATACAATCTGTTCCGAGTACTGCCACTTTGGGTGTATCTACTTCATAGATCTCCCCGTTCCAGAAATGCAGATCTTTAGCAGGCCTGGATTTTCTGATATCCATCAGCTCGACGTTGTATTCGGCTGCAATCGCACTGAATTCTTCATCATCACTCAAACGCTGATGTAAACCAGACACAATGGAAACCCCTCTTTTCATCGCCTCGATGATCACTCCCCTGCATTCATCGGGTAATCCTCCTCCCGGAAAGGCCACACCTATCACCAGGTATTTAAGTGTCTGACCTGAAGCTTCATAAAAAGACTCAATAGATTCATAGACAGGTATATCCCTGTGGATACCATCCAGCACCTCACCAGCATCACGACCAGCATGCACATGATCAATAACCCCTAACAAGTTAAATCGGTCCGTGCCCCTGATCAATCCATGACTGGTCTTGGAGAAATCTTTATCGAGCAAGCCACTTGTCAGGACAACAGCATTTTCTTTCATAGTTAAAATATTTTAGTAGTTAGTTCACATCCTAGTCCCGGACGGTCATTGGTGCTTAGAAAACCATCTTTCAGCACGAAACCACCTTCGACCAGATCTTTTGCCAGGTCAAAACTTCCATCCAGGTCCAGGTATTTGGTTGCAGGGCTTGCCAGGGCAGCATGTAAGGCAGCAGAAATACTGACAATACTTTCGTCCATACATCCCCACATGAGGTCAATACCTGCCAATAACGCAATGTCAGCAATGCCCCTGGCTGGTAAAATGCCTCCGCATTTCATGAGTTTAATGTTGTAGATCCCAAAAGGCTGTGGCTTTGCTGCCATGATTAATGCGTCTTTTGGGCTATGTAAACTCTCATCAGCTGCACACCTTTTTCTGAGTGGTTCCATGACTTTAAACATGTCAGCATAATGAGACCCCTTTAATGGCTGTTCGAGGAATTCGAGGTTGGCTGATTCAGTCTTCCCCATATATTCTGTAAGCTCCTTTGGAGAATACCCCTGGTTGGCATCTATCCTAACCCCAACATCCTTCCCTACATGTTCTCGTATTTTCAGGGTTCTTTCAATATCCTCGTCAAGTGACTTACCTGTTTTGATCTTGAGGATCTTAAATCCCTGCCCGACATATTCATCAGCCTCCGCCAGTGTTTCTGCTACTGACTTGATCCCAATGGTAATAGATGTCGGCAATGACTTGTGGTGCCGACCCAGGTAATCAACAAGTGGAATACCCAGGTATTTCGCAAAGGCATCGTGTAGGGCAATGTCCACTGCAGCACATGCGGCAGGGTAATTCGCATTTTCCTGATGGAAGTTTCTGATCAACTGATGGATATTGCGAATGTCTTTTCCCACGAGGTGTGTCTCCAGCTGATCAGCAAGCACCTGCTCGCTTTCTTTCATGGTCTCCCCTGTCACCAAAGGAATCGGAGCTCCTGCCCCGATCCCAATGGTTCCATCTTCCAATTCAATAAAAGCAAAGATGTTTTCCGCCGAATCAAAAGTCTCAAATGCAATCGTATAAGGTCTGGTCAGTTCCAGGTTATACACACAACTTTTCACTCTGACGATCTTCATCTTTTGGTGGGGAAATACAAGCTTAATAATGTAATCGCAAATATATATAAGTAATTAACTTTCGTATACTTATTTTTAAATAATTAAAAATACTTTAATATGCTTATATATGCATGAATATAAACTTATTCGTTTCGATATTAAATGATACCTGTTGTTTGGTGTCGGAAAGAATCTCCTCAGGTATTGAGGTTATACCTAAATAGGAAGGCTGGCCAGCTGATCCCCCATTAGTTGATCAACAGCATTTTTAGCAATGTGCAAGGCTCTCAATGAGTGCTTTTGTTTGAACAGATGTGGCTCCATTCGGATCAGGATGTTGTTCAACACTCTGATAGCAGAATTGATATAGGGTCCTTTATTGAGCATGATACACTCGGCCTTTACACCCTGTACCACATCACTGATTTCTGCCCGGGTTGGAATACCTGTCTTGGCAAGATTTTCCAGAACTTGAGTCGCCCAAATCACCGGGATATGAGCGGCCTCACATATCCAAAGAATTTGATTCTGAACCTCAGATATCCTTTCAAAACCCAGCTCAACGGCCAAATCCCCCCTGGCGATCATCACACCGATCTTATCTCGCTTCATCCCTTCCAACAGAATAAATGGAAGGTTTTCGAATGCTTCTTTATTCTCAATCTTGAAAACTACCCCGAGGTCATGAGCATGATTGAACTCAAGCTGTTCAAATAGCTGTCTCACATCTTCACCTGATCTCACAAAAGAGTAGCCCACGATATCTGCATACTGACAGACAAACGGCAGATTTTCTTTGTCCTTTTCGGTGAGAGCAGGCAAGTTCAACTTTGTATTTGGGAGGTTGATCCCTTTGTGAGATGACAATTTATGTTTGTAGCAATCCGTAATAACCAACTCCACATCCTCCTCACTTTTTGAAACGACCACCGCACGGATCATCCCATCATCAAACAACACCGTGTCGTTGATCCTGACATCATCGANAATCTCATGAAGCAACACCCCAATTTCAGCTTTTTCAAGCTGCTCATTCGACGCTCCGAACTTTGAAGGTTTGCCAAGTGNATTTCGTTTGGTCAAAATGATATTTTCTCCTGAACGAACAGGAATTCCAGCCTTAGATTTTCCATCTTCCTCATGGATCCTGATTTCAGAAGTCCTGATCTTGGGACCCGGTAGATCCATGTAGATCTTGATGCCCAGTCCGGTTTCTACTTTGATCTCCTGAATGAATTTTACCATCCGCTGCCATATCTCCATGTTTCCATGACTCAGGTTGATCCTCGCAATCTCCATACCATTCAGTACCATCTCCCTGATGATTGATTTATCTTCAGCAGCCTCATTGGGGAGTGTGACCATAATCTCAGTCAAATGCTTTTTGCGGGTTTCGTTGAAGAGCTTGTTAGCGTGACTCTTTACCAGCTTTTTGCTTTTCTTATACCCTATTACTTCAATCTCATTTTTCAGGTGAAAAGGCAGGTCCTGTATCAGGTGAAGATTTCTAACAACATTAAAAAGGTTGCCATATACATAGCCTTCAGAGGTCCTGATAGATGAAACTCCAACATCAGACAGACTATCATGGTACTTTCTCAGGTCATAGCTTCGAAGGATCAGGTAGCGACAAAGGTTCTTGGCACTTAGCCGGTAATCCGGATGCACACCAGCCGTAATGTTATTAATATGAGATTCCTTTTTGATGATAGAGGTCAAAATATCACTCAACTCCGAAGTCAGCTTCTCAATTTCCATATACGAGCATTCTTTGTCCCAAATAATGCATGCAATCCTCAGAAGTTTGTCGTCCTCTGGACTGAGATACGAATTTAGAAGACCCCGGACAGCAAGACTATGACCCTGCTCATTCTGATGACTGATATTTGAAGTGTAAAGGAATTTTGAGGTTCGTGTTTCAATCTATGATCGAACCATAAATAACCGCATCCAACCGATCCCAAAGTCCACCCTTATTGCCGAACTCAATTTGTGTCATCCCCACAAAAATCAATTCCTCCCTGGGGTCAATGAAAAATTTGGTATTGAAGTAACCACCCCAGGCATAAGTACCTGGTGATCGTGGCCCCTGACCTGCCCCATCTTCTGTGATCAGGGAGAAGCCAAGACAATAGGTGATTCCGGGTTGTTTACTAAACCCTTGACCTTGTTCATTCAGGAGGATCATCTGGTCGGACGTCATCACTTCAATGGTTCTGCTCCCCAGGATTCTGGCTTCCCCATAAGTTCCTCCATTCACTAAAGCTTGTGTGAACTTTGCATAATCCATGGCTGTGGAAGACAACCCGCCTCCTCCGGCGTAGTAGGCATGATCTTTAGAAAGTGGGTATTGATGATCCGGGTTATTGTATATTTTACCATCCATCACCTCAAAACCATTTTCCTTTTGTTGATTGACGTGAACCAACCGGTTCTGAATGTTTTTTGGCAAGTAAAACCACGTATCATTCATCCCCAGCGGATCAAAAATATTTTTCCTGAAATAATCACTTAACGACTGACCGGAGATAACCTCTACCACCCTGCCAAGCACGTCCATATTTAGCCCGTAGTTATATTTTTCTCCGGGATGAAAAGCCAGTGGTAAAGCGGCAAGCTCATTGATAAACCGTTCGGAAGTCCAGTCTTCAGAAGATAGACCTGCCCTTGGAAGACCTGCCTTAGTATGTACCTTACCCAGATCTTTCTCATTACCATAGGTGATACCAGAAGAATGGGTCAATAAGTGGCGAATGGTGATCGGTCTATTCGCTTTGATAGAAGTATAACTGCTGTCCGCCTCATTTACTGACTCCAGTACAGTCATTTCTTTAAAGGCCGGAATGTAGTCTGATACCGGATCATCCAACCTCAGCTTACCCTGCTCATACAACTGCATAATGCTGACAGTCGTCACAGCCTTGGTCATTGAGGCAATCCGAAAGATGTCATCATTCTGATAGAGATCTCCTTTCTTGTCTGATTTAGTGCCAAAACTCTTGAAATAAACAATTTTTCCTCGCCTGGCCACCAGAAACACACCACCCGGGATCCAATCATTTTCCACATATTCCTGAATCACATCATCCATCATACTCAAATGTTTTTCAGACATGCCTACTGATTGTGGTGTACCAGAAGAAAGCTGGGGCTGGGCACTAAGGGAAGTAAAAGCAAACCAAAGTGCGATGAGAAAAATGCTGTTTATCTTCATGGTTAGATGGGGTTGGGTTAAGAAAATTAATAAAAATGCATGAACATCCATCTTGTAGTTACCTGATTTGATCTCTTCTGGATTTCATGATCTTCACAGTTCGGTCATATATTTTTAATAGAGTTTACTGGAATAGTAGGGGTATGAATTGCTACCTTATCCGTACCTTATAAAAAGGTATTTCAAGATAAGTTCAGGCGTTGACCTGATGCGACAAATAAAAAAGACTTCATTCAATGAAAGACAACAGATTCAAAAGCATACTCATCGTTTTATCTATCACTTTTTCAATCCTTTTTGGATGTAGTGATAAGGGTGGCAGAGACATTGTGTTTGTTCACAAACCGGACAGCACCTACATCGCCTTCCCAGGATTATTCCCCACCCCTGTTCCCGACAGAATCATTGCCAACCTTGCAGAGGACCCCACAACTTCCATTGCCGTAAACTGGCGAACTGACACTACGATCTTTGAGTCAGTAGCACAGGTGGCTGAAGCCACACACGGTCCGGAGTTTCTGGATGATACCCGAACTATCAGGGCCAAATACGAGCTTCTCGTTCACAAACCAGAGAATGACCCAGAAGTTGCTGCTCATTACCATTCCGCCTTGATTGACGGGTTGGAGCCTGGCAAGAAATACGTCTACCGCGTAGGATCCAAAAGAGGCTGGAGTGAGTGGTTCCAGATCAGGATGCCAGAACCTGAAAAGAAGATCTCATTCATCTATTTTGGAGATGCACAAAATGATGTGAAATCTATGTGGTCAAGGGTCATTCGAAAGGCCTATGGAGAACTGCCTGACGTAGATTTCATGTTGCATGCAGGAGACCTGATCAACCGGTTTGACCGGGATGTAGAATGGGGCGACTGGTTTTATGCTGGCTCATTTATCCATGCGATGGTGCCCAGTGTGATGACTCCCGGAAACCATGAATACCGAAATGTGGTGCTTTCACCGCAATGGAAAAAGCAGTTTAATCTTCCGAAAAACGGACCTGAGGGACTGGACGAAGTCTGCTACCAGGTCAATTATCCGAATTTCAAGATCGTTTCGCTGGATGCCGAGCAAATTGATGAGTCGCCCAAATACAAGCAAGCACAGCTCGAATGGCTCGACTCCGTCCTGACCCATGATCCACGAAAATGGACGGCCATCACGTTCCATTATCCGATCTTTTCTACCAAACCTAACCGGGACAATGTTGAATTCAGAAAGGATTTCAAACCTGTGTTTGACAAGCATAAAGTGGACATTGTGTTGCAGGGTCATGACCATGCCTATGGCCGTGGAATGGTGAACAATGTACCTACCGGATACCAGGTGAAAGACAAGACATCGGGTACGATGTATGTAGTATCAGTGAGTGGACCTAAAATGTATGATGTGTCAGATGATCCATGGATGGACCGAAGAGCAGGGAATACACAGCTTTTCCAGATCATTACCATTGAGGATAATACCCTCACCTATGGTGCCTATACTGCTACAGGTGAGCTCTATGATGCTTTTGACCTGGTAAAAACAGAAGGATCACCCAACAAACTGGTGAATAAGATTCCTGAAATGCCTGAACGCCGACTCAACAAAGAATAAAGCCAGACCGGAAAGACTGTGAAAAAACTTATCGGATTCCTGCTGATCAGTGTATATGCTTCACTGGTCTTTGGGCAAAAAGGCGTTGACCAGATCAGGGCTGAACTCCTGGACTCAGAATCAAACATTGTTTTGGTGGCCGCTCATAGGGCGGCTCACCTTAACCACCCTGAAAACTCCATACCCGCCATTAAAGCAGCTATTGAGATGGGAGTCGACATCCTTGAGCTGGATGTAAAAGTTACCAAAGATGGCATCCCAATCCTGATGCACGATCGGACCATCGATCGGACAACAACAGGTACTGGTGAGCCTTCAGAGTTTACTTATAAAGAACTGATGAAGCTTAGGCTTGTCCATAATGGAGATACGACGAAGGAAAAAATCTCCACTTTCAAACAAGCCTTGAAACTGGCAAAAGGAAAGGTATTGATCGACATTGATATCAAGACAGATAAGCTTGACCCTATCATCACTGAGATCAAAAGACAAAAGCTGGAGGACCATGTATTCTGGTTTGACAATGACTATGAAGCCCTTGATTATGTAGAGTCAATCGATAAAGATTTCATGCTCATGCCCAGGGCGTACTCCTATGAAATGACAGATTCTGCTATTACCCGGTTTCAACCTGAGCTGATCCACATCGATTTTTCATTCTATGACAAAGAGGTGGTGGAGCTGATCAAAACCAACAGGGCAAGGGTCTGGATCAATGCGCTGGGCGAGCCTGACAAACTACTGGCAGAAGGCAAAGAAGATGAGGCACTAGAAGGCTTATTGAAACATGGAGCTAATGTCATTCAAACGGATCAACCTGCAATATTGATCAGAGCTCTGGAAAAAAGAGCACTCCACTAGTGCTCACCTCTGAAGGATTTTTTTGAATAACTGATAGTAAGAATTCACTAATTATCAGTAATAAATAAGAATCCGGACATTTCCGCCTCGGCGGACTGATCGCTCCGGCGAACCGGTGCCCGATTAACATCAATTTATACACTCATGAAAACCAATCTGATACTAACTGGCCTTGTGTTTTGTACCTTGCTGATGACCTGGTCCTGTGGTCAAAAAGCACAATCAAGTGATAAACCTGAATCAACCGCTGAAAGCATGCCCGCTACCTGGGCAGAACGATTAGGATACCCGGCTGGCAAAAAAGTTATCATGCTTCATGCCGATGACATCGGGATGTGCCCCGAAGCCAATATTGCAGCAAAACAACAACTACTTGCTGGAGACATTCAATCTGCAGCAGCCATGCCTCCCTGCCCCAATTTCGAAGAGATCATTGCCTGGGCGATTGAAAACCCTCAGATAGATATTGGACTTCACCTGGCGCTGACCAGTGAATGGAAGACCTGGCGATGGCCTTCTGTTACACCCGTCGAAGAAGTACCGGGATTGATAGATCCTGATGGTAAAATGTGGCGAAGTGTTGAAGAAGTGGTGGCAAACGCATCTCCGGATGAAGTGGAGAAAGAGGTAAGGGCTCAAATTGAAAAATCCATTGCTTTAGGCTATCGACCAGATCATATAGATACCCACATGGGCACCTTATACGGACACCCTGAATATGCCAAAAGATACCTGAAAATTGCCATGGAATATGGTATCCCGGCAAATGCCATCGATCTCTCAAAACCTGAAGTTGTGAAGATCTTCAGAGAGGGTGGCTATCCCATCACAGATGATGTGGTAGAATTTATGTCAGCTTATACCCTGCCGAAGCTGGATTTCTTCACAAGTGCACCCAATGCCAAGACATACGAAGAAAAAGTAGAAGCCTTCAAAGAACTGATCAGGTCGTTGAAGCCAGGGCTCACAGAGATCATCTTCCATCCATCGGTGGACACCGAGCAGTTGAAAACCATCACTGGTTCCTGGCAGCAGCGTGTCTGGGAAGCCAAAATGTTTGGTGACCCAGATCTTAAAAAGTTCTTTGAAGATGAAGGAATCATCTTTACCAACTGGAAGGAGATCATGAAACGACACAACCAATGAGCAGGCTAAACCATATCGTTCTATGTAGCCTCGTGGTGGCGGTCGTATTACTTTCCTGGTCATGTACCTCCAGTGAAAGCACCAGCATTGAGCTCTCCCACGAATACCAGGAGCAGATCATTTTTCCATTGCAGCATGAACATGTTCACGGGCCAACCATTGTAGAATTACCCAATGGTGACATGCTTTCGGCCTGGTTCCAGGGATCAGGCGAGCGATGGGCCGATGATGTGCGCATCATGGGTTCCAGGCTTAAAAAAGGCGATACCACATGGAGCGTACCATTCCTGATGGCCGATACACCCGATTTCCCGGATATAAATCCCGTTTTGTTTATGGACTCCAGGGATAAGCTCTGGCTGATGTATTACCCGGTCATCGCCAACCAATGGGAGACCTCCATTCCTAAATACAGGATCAGTGAAGACTACACCGGTGAGGGTGCTCCGATCTGGTCATGGCAGGACATCATCATTGCCAAACCGGGAAGTAAAACGGAACGGGGGATCCAAGCAGATGATCGGTTTGTAGCGGAAGTAACTAAGCAGTTGGATGCTTATGAGGTCTACCTCAAAGAAGAGCTTTTCTCACAAATGAGTACTGAACAAAAACAAAGACTGGAGCCCAGATGGATTGAATACCGGAAAAAGATGGACAGCCTGGCCGGGGGTCAAAACATGATCAGAAGCGGCAGAGTAAAAGTTGGAGAAGAAACCATCAGCAAAGACCTGGGATATCCCCTTACCCGCAGGATTGGCTGGCAAACCAAAAACAAACCGCTTGTCTTTCGTGACAGGATTCTTTTGCCGCTATATTCCGATGGTTTGGATTGCTCCATTTTCGCCATCACAGATGACTTTGGAGAAACCTGGCAATGGAGTAATCCAGTGCTGGGAGGTGTAGGCATCCAGGCCACCATTGCAATAGGAAAAGATGGAAGTCTTTCGGCATACTTACGAGATAATGGTCCTGCTCCGAAAAGGATGCAGCTTACCACATCTCTTGATGGTGGGTTTACCTGGTCCATCGCTAAAGACACAGACATCCCTAACTCCGGGGCTGGGTTTGATTTGACCACACTCAACACAGGTGAATGGATCATGGTCTACAATGAAACAGAAGAGGGCAGGCACGACCTCACTGTTGCCATTTCCGATGATGAAGGTGCGACCTGGAAATGGAAGAAGCAAATAGAGTTGGATGAGCGTGGTGAACTTGCCACCTCAAGCCATTATCCTGCCATTATTCAGGGTGAGAATGGTATGGTCCATACCGTGTACAGCTACCATCATAAGGACCGGGACAGCGGACCCCATAAGACCATTAAATACGCTTCTTTTCCTGTGAGCTGGGTGAAAGAAAACTAAGTATTTTTTATTCATACGATCAACACTAACCCAAAAAGATGTTTGATTATATGAAAGACAAAATGTCGAAAATGAAAAGAATCAACACGCTAATCCTGGGTGTGGTGCTGGTATTGACCATCAATAGCTGCGGTAAAGAGTCCAGTCCATCCGGATCCCCTCAAAAGGTAAGTCATCAGGATACTCCATTCATCCAGGAATACCATGAAGGATCTATTGTGGACGAAAGCAATGATGCATCCAACGAGGTCCGGGCTATCAAGCTAAACAAGGCTGGTGATGCCTGGATCGCAACGAAAGGCGGAGTTTACAAAAAGCCTCAACCCTCGAAGACGTGGGAGCTGATGATCACGGGATCAGCCCAGGGTCCTGCCTATGATGTGGACTTTGACTCAGAAGAAAATGTATGGGTGGCTGCCTGGGATGGAGTCTATGCCAATAAGGATGGTTCCCTGACTAAACATGAAGGCCCGGAAGCTCCCATCGCAAAAGTGGTAATGGCCAAAGAAGGCATTTATGCCCTCGGTCCAAAAGGGATCTGGCTTTATGACGGACAAAGTTGGAACAAAAAAGACTATACCAAGGCACGTAGCATGCGGGAAGCCATTTCAGATGGCAAAAAGGGCCTTTGGATTGCTACTGATGTTGGACTGTACCATTGCAACGAAGCAAAAACTACGGTTTACAACAAGAATGAAGATCTACTCAGTGCTTATACAAAGGGACTGGCATATGATGATTCTGGCAACCTATGGGTTAGTGGACTGGGAGGCGTCACGATCAGAAACGGAGAGCAGGTGGTCGCTCATAAAACACCTGAAAATGGCATTACCAACTCCAATGTGAATATAGTAAGAAAGGGACCCGGAGGTGTGATGTGGGTAGGCACAGACTACGGCATCACCTGTTTCACTCCCGGAGAAACAGAATACAGCGTCAGACTGAGCAAGCGGTGGCTCATAAATGACGAGGTGAAAGACATCACCTTCGATGCGAACGGCAATGCCTGGATAGCTACATCTGGAGGGGTCAGTGTGATCTACCGTAAAGAGATGACCCTGGCAGAAAAAGCTGATCACTTCTATGAGCAACTGATCACCCGACATATCCGGGAACCATGGATTGCCGGTCGATTTACGCTGACGGTGGCCGGGGATACCTCTACCCTCGTCCCTGATGACGACGACAACGATGGTGAATACACAGCTATGTACCTGGCGATGGAATCGTTCCGATATGCGGTTACCGGTGATCCTGTTGCAAAGGAACGAGCCAGGAAAGCATTTGATTTCCTGCATCTACTTCGGGAAGTCACAGAATTGGATGGCTTTTTTGCTCGAACGGTTGTCCCTGTGGAATGGGATAGAATGCATGACATGAACCGAACCTATACACCTCAGGAACTTGCAGAAGACCTGATCAACAACTCTCGGCACAAGCCCGTAGAGGTACGGTGGCACCTCTCCAAGGATGGAAAATGGTGGTGGAAAGGTGACACCAGCAGTGATGAGCTGGACGGACATTTCTTTGGATACTACTGGTATTATTACCTCGTGGCTGATGAGACTGAAAAAGAAAGGATAGCAAATCATGTAAGCAAGATCATGGATCACCTGGTACGAAATGACTTTTACCTGGTGGATGTGGATGGCAAACCGACCAAGTGGGGAGTCTGGTCTCCAGAGAGCCTGAATGAAGATCCTGAGTGGTCACCTGAAAAGCCACTGAACTCACTGGAGATTCTGTCGTTCCTGAAGTTCGCATATGAAATCACAGGGTTTGAGCAGTACCAGGAGGCCTATCTGAAACTCATCAATGAACACGGGTACATTAAAAATGCCCAGACACTTTATGTGACCAATCCTGCCTGGGAAACCTATTTTGATATTTACCTTGCTTTGTACATCTACCCTGCCCTGATCAACCTGGAAAAAGATCCAGAATTAAACAAAACTTATCAGGCCCACCTTGTTCAATGGTATGAGAAGTTCAGCGAAACGAATAGTCCCTTACTGAATTTCACTTACAACATCCTGAATGGGGGCTATGACGGCCTGGAAGAATCTATTTTCTTCCTGCAGGATGCTCCTTTGAGCCTGGTAGATGATTACATTGACAATGGAAAAAGGGAAGATTTGCAACTGGTAAGGTATCCCATTCTTGAGGAAGTGCAGGTGGATGAGCTCAGGCCTCCAAGCGAATACCGCACGATGCGCTGGGACCGTAACCCCTATTTTGCTCAGGCAGGAAATCCTCACCAGGAGCGTGAGCCTGTGTACTGGCTGCTCCCTTATTGGATGGGAAGGCACCTTGAGTTGATTCAATAGCAATTATTTGGCATACCATAGATGATGGCCGGACAGCAATGTTCGGCTTTTGTTTTGGTTGAAGTGAAGTAATTCCTCTTTGCTCTGTTTCCCCGTGGCCTGTGGCGCATAGGCCACCCGGGCCATAGTTGGTGTTTTCACTAACTATCATTGAGCACCAGTCTCCATAGCTTCGATAACAATCTTCCGTTCAGGGTAGCTATACACCTCCTTTACACCCCACCCACACTGGCGCAAACATTAGCTTGTGACAGTGCTCTTTTGTTCCAGGGCTTGTCCGCTGACACCATGCATCATATTTCAATTATATCCGTAAATTTGGATATGGAATGGCAAGACCACATATCTACTGACGAAAATGTGCTTTTAGGCAAACCAACAGTAAAAGGAACCCGAATTTCTGTTGAGCACATTATAGGGCTATTGGCAAAAGGTTGGACAGAACAACAAATACTTGAAAATCATCCCAGGCTAACTAAAGAGTCCTTGCAAGCAGTCTTTTCATATATACAGGAATGCCTGAAGGATGGATTGCTATTCTCAAAAGCTTAACTGTTCATCAATTTGAAATTCCTTGCTAATGAAAACATTCCAATAAACAGTGTGATCATCCTTAAAACCAAGGATTTTGACATTAAAGCGGTTGGTTTAGACAATCCCAGTATCTCTGATGAGCAGGTGATGAAAATTGCAATAGATGAAGATCGAACCATCATTACTTATGACAGCGATTACGGAGAACTTATTTTTAAGTATGGATATAAGCCACAAGCCGGAGTGATTTTCATCAGATTTCAACCCTCCGAACCTTCCGAAACAGCTAGAATAATCGAAGAACTCGCTTCTACTCCAAACTTGTCATTCCAACGAAAACTGACGGTCGTTGATACAAATTCAATTAGACAGAAAAAATATTAACAGATACTCCATGTCTACACAGCATAGTTAGTGTTTTCATGATAGCTACCTGCCTACTAACCACCCCACTCTGACGTCCCGCTTGTGCCAGCGCTTCCAAACCAAATCTGACCGACAATTCTTCTCTTTTTTCCCACCTCACCTGAAAAGACTATTTTCGTTACACAAAAAGATCATCATCCAATCTCGCAACAGAACTATGACATCCAAAACAACCCTCCAATCGTTTACACTCCTCTTCCTATTCAGCTTAACCTTCGCAGACCATTTACGTGCACAGGATAGTCCTACCCCCTCCTATTACGGTAAAGACCATTTTATACTGGAAGGCACCGATGTCGCGGAAAACCTGAAGGAGAACCGCTACGACCGGTTGCCCCTGGCACTCAAAGAAACCGTCCGACCGGCAGTTTGGAACCTGTCAAAATCTTCTGCCGGAATGTCCATCCGATTTTTCTCTAACACAACCAGTATACGTGTGAAGTGGACTGTGCTAAAGGACAATAAGATGAATCACATGGCCGAAACAGGCATCAAGGGCATTGACCTGTACCACAACAATGATGGCTCCTGGCAATATGTAAATACCGGGAGGCCTACTGGCATGGAGAATGAAGCTTTGCTGATAGACAACATGACCAGCACCATGCGGGAGTTTAAAATGTACCTGCCCCTCTACGATGGTATTTCCAGCATTGAAGTGGGTATTGACTCTACCAGTGTGATCGAGAAACCCACAGAAACATACAAGGAGTCTATCATCTTTTACGGAACCAGCATCACCCAGGGAGGCTGTGCTTCACGGCCAGGTATGGCCCATACCAATATCATCAGCAGGAAACTGAACATGGACTGCATCAACCTGGGATTCAGTGGGAACGGAAAGATGGAGCAACCCATCAATGAACTAATCGCGGAATCCAACCCTGCATTCTATGTGATTGAATGCCTGCCCAATATGAAGACAGAGGAAATTACCGAAAGGGTGATCCCCCTGGTAAAGACAATCCGGGAAAAGCATCAGGAAACACCGATCATCTTTGTTGAGAATTTCATCTATGAAAAATCTTTCCTGAACCAGGAGCTAAGTTCACTCATAGATGAAAAAAATGTGGCGCTCAAAACCGAATATGACAAGATGATGAAAGCCGGATATAAAAACGTTCTGTATATCATCAGCCAAAATGCCATGGGTACAGACCATGAAGGAACTGTAGACGGTGTACACTTTACGGATTTGGGATTCCTCCGATATGCTGATTTTCTGATCGGGAAGTTTGAGCAGTTAGGGTTAATTGGGGAAGATCATTGAAGCATAAATTCCCGAATGGCCCGTCCCCGACCGGCCAATATCATGTGACGTGAGAGGTCTGCCTATAGGGGACAGACCTTGAGATAAGAAATGAACTTAGTTGGAAGCAAGATACTTTTCTACATCTTGTAATGTTGGTTGGACTTTTAGAATATCACCATGCTTATTGAGCAGGAATTGAAAGGGAATAACAACCATTCCCATTTCATCATATAATGATGCTTCTTCGTCAAGAGCATTTTGCCAAACGATCTTGTCTTTTTGTATCGCTTTCATCCATTGATCTTTATCCTTATCGATGGAGATACTGATTATCTCAAAATCATTCTCGTTGTATTTCTCATACAGTTCAATCATTTCAGGATGTTTTTCTCTGCAGGGCTTGCACCAGGAAGCCCAAAAATCAACTAAAGTAATTTTTCCTTCGATATCAGCTTTCGAAATTGCAAGATCATCTTCATTTCTGAGTGAAAAGTCAGGAAAGGGTGTCCCATATCTAAAGTTTCTCTTGGACATCAAACTCTTACTTATCAATTGCATATTACCACTTTCGATATAGGCAGTATCCAGCATCTCTAATAATTCTACCAACTGATCATATGAAAGCGTAGGTTTTACACTTTCACTCCTAAGCACATCACTACAATAAGGATGTTGAGGATTGTTTGCGAACAATTCCTTCAGCTTTGTAAACAGCATGGTATTGAAATTCTCCTTTTCACTGTTTTCCTTAAAGAATTCTCTAACATCCTTCTGAAGCTTAGCCGTTTCAGAGCCTTCTATCTCCACTATTTCTAATATATTGATAGGAGTATCATTCTCTACTTTCTGTCTGTGTTTTGATTTTACTTTAATATGACTGTTTTCAAGATAGACAAACTGAATATTAGCCCTTGGTCTTAAATGGAGCCAGCCAGATATTGGCATATCAAGAGGTTCACCTGAAAAATAAAATCGATTGTTTTCAACCTTTACACTGTCTTGGGCAACACCACCGTTCAGCCCCAGAAATATATAGTCATCGTACGGTTCACCTTCAATGACTCCTTCTAAGATATACCCATCAGGCTTTTCGGGTTGACAGCTAATAAAAATGAGACTGAAAGCAAATAGCAAGCATACACTTTTCATAGTTCAGTTATTTTTAATAAATATAACTATTGTGAATGGAAAATATTGTCAAACCTCTTTTCGTTGATGAAAAGAACCACCAAAGGCAAAACACTTTCCCTACGTTGACAGGGAAAATAACACTATAAGAAAAGAGTAATGACAACCTGCATGTAGTTTAAGATAGGATACTACATTTGTGCTTTTATTGGAAAACCAATCCAAATATCATCATCAATGAAAAACATATTTAAAGTATTCACTCTGTCTGTTATCATCGCTGCTACTTCACTGATCATAGGTTGTGGGGGTAAGGAACCCGTCGAGCCTGGAAGATCTATAATCCTGGATCTTTTGGAATCAAGCTCTGAAGAGCCTGCCAAGATACGGCTCTTTTTCAAGGCAGACTTCGACAATGGTGACCCGATAGCAGGTCTTGAAGCTGAAAACTTTACGATCTCAGAAAATGGAAGTGTCATTTCCACGAGTGAATCTCTTGCCCAGATCCAAAGGGATCCGGGACAGTTTATGTTTACTTCTGTGCTGCTTCTCGATCTAAGTGGAAGCGTGCTAAATGCGGAGGATTTACCCACATTAAAATCATCTTCAATTGGCTTCATTGAATCCGTCATTCCACTTCCGGAAGAACCATATGCCGGATCATTCGAAATGGCTATCTACTGGTTTGATGGTGAGGAAAACATTCATTTGTTGACGCCTTTCAGTACTTCGAGGGCAGAATTGGTTCAATCTATTGAATCCATTGATGAGAATATAAGCAATGACAACTCCACGAATCTGAATGGTGCAGTGATACAGGGAATAGATGTAGTGAGTGAACGTCTGGAACAAATCAAGTTAGATCCGGATATCTCAACAGCTTCATCACTGGTCATTTTTACAGATGGTACTGATCAGGCCAACTGGGCCAGCGATGCCGAGGCGACTACGGCTGTGAATTCTTCGGGAAGTGATTTAACGATCTTCACCATCGGTCTGGGGAGTGAAATAGACGAAAACATCCTGTCTACCTTCGGTAAAAGTGGTTATGAATTTGCAGACTCTGACCTGGATCTGAATGATACCTTCCAAAAGGTCGCCAAGTCAGTCAGTGATGAGGCGAATTCATTCTATGTACTTGAGTATTGCTCACCAAAACGCTCAGGAACCCATACCATCACAGTTCGTCTGGATTATATGGGGAGTTCTGGTTCATTCCAATCAGATTTCTCTGCAGAAGGATTTACCGGAGGATGCACAATTGAGTAAATCTTACAAGAAACATAATTGTGTAGCATGAAGTGTCCGTTGTTGAAAACACCAACGGAGGCTCTCAAAAGTGGTTATGAATTTGCAGACTCTGACCTGGAGCTGAATGAAACCTTTCAAAAAGTTGCCAAGTCAGTCAGTGATGAGGCGAATTCATTCTATGTGCTTGAGTATTGCTCTCCAAAACGCTCAGGAACCCATACCATCACAGTTCGTCTGGATTATATGGGGAGTTCTGGTTCATTCCAATCAGATTTCTCTGCAGAAGGATTTACAAGAGGATGCACAATTGAGTAAATCTTAGTTGTTTCTATACTCCGTGGCCTGTGACTCACAGGCTACCGATTTAAATTGTTAAGAATCACAAGAATCATAATTGTGTGGTATGAAGTGTCCGTTGGTGAAAACTCCAACGGAGGCTCTCAAGCCAATCAGATACTATGTTTGAAAAGTAGCAAAAAAGCATAAGCCGAAAGTTTTAATTTGGTATTACCTAATTACAAAACAAAAACTTAGAGACTTATGCAAACTACAAGTAAACAATTAGATTTCACAGGACAAAA
>JAHCMM010000079.1 GCA_019192515.1 Cyclobacteriaceae bacterium SS2 | reverse complement strand
AAGAAGCGAGTCATCCCTACACTGGAGGAGACGAAGCCTGAAGAAATCACGTATGAGGCTCCAGATCTTTCTGAAGCCAATTTCGCCTGGATCAGGGAGAAGTCTGACGGCAAGATTGGAGACACCGAGGTTGATGTTGAGGAGATTAAGGGGCCATTCTGTCACCTTCATGTTCACAGTCAGTTTTCTGTGCTTCAGGCTACGCCAAAGGTGAACAACATCGTAAAAAAAGCCGTGGACTATGGGATGCCGGCCGTGGCGCTCACGGACCTGGGCAACATGTTTGGGGCCTTTAAGTTTGTGAAGGCAGCCAGAGATGCGGGTATCAAGCCCATCGTTGGTTGCGAAGTCTTTGTAGCTGAAGAAAGAAAGAAATTACAATTCACCAAAGACAATCCGGATAAACGCTTTCAGCAGGTTCTTCTGGCTAAGACCAAAAAGGGCTATGAAAACCTGGTGAAATTGACTTCATACGGATACATAGAAGGTTTATATGGCTTGTACCCAAGGGTTGATAAGGAACTGATCAAGGAGTACAGTGAAGGAGTGATCGCCATGAGTGGTGGGTTGGCTGGAGAGATTCCCTTCCTGATCCTGAATGTGGGTGAGCACCAGGCAGAGGAAGCACTTCTCTGGTGGCTGGATATCTTCAAAGACAATTTCTATATCGAGATAAATCGGCATGGCCTGGATGAAGAGAATCACCTCAATGAGGTGCTTGTCAGATTGGCCAGGAAGCACAATGTGAAGATGGTGGCTGCGAATGAGTTGTTTTATCTTGATAAGGATGACTCCAAAGCACATGATGTATTGATCTGCATCAAAGAAAACGAAAGACAAAGCACTCCGATAGGGAGGGGTCGCGGATTCAGACCGGGTTTGCCCAATTCCAATTACTATTTCAAGAGTGCTGATGAGATCAAGAAGGATTTTACTGATATACCGGAAGCTATAGAGAATATTGGCGGATTGGTCGAGCAGATAGAAGAGTTTGCACTTGAGCGTGACGTACTACTTCCCAAATTTGAGATTCCAGAAGAATTTAAGGTTCCAGAGGACGAGCAGGATGGCGGCAACAGGGGTGAGAATAAATACCTACGGCATCTGACTTATGAGGGAGCCAGGAAGCGTTACCCTGAGCTTACAGATGAGATCAAAGAACGGATTGATTTTGAGCTTGAGACCATTGAAAAGACTGGTTACCCTGGTTACTTCCTGATCGTACAGGATTTCACTTCTAAAGCACGAGAAATGGGCGTCTCAGTTGGGCCGGGAAGGGGGTCTGCGGCGGGATCTGCAGTTGCCTATTGTATTGGGATCACCAATGTAGACCCAATCGCTTACGATCTCCTGTTTGAGCGGTTTCTCAATCCTGACCGGGTATCTCTTCCTGATATTGATATTGACTTTGATAATGAGGGAAGGGAAAAGGTCATAGACTATGTCGTAAAGAAATATGGGTATACCCAGGTAGCCCAGATCATCACGTACGGTACGATGGCACCCAAGTCTGCTATTCGGGATGCGGGGCGAGTTATGGAGCTGCCACTTCCGGAAACCGATGCCATTGCGAAGCTGGTACCTGAAAGGCCTGGAGTCAACTTCTCCAAAGTATTCAAAGAAGTCAAAGAGCTGGAGGATCTCAGGAAAGGTAAGGATTTGCCATCTCAGGTTCTTAATCAGGCAACCGTTTTGGAGGGATCTCTCAGAAATACCGGAATCCACGCCTGCGGGATTATCATCACGCCAGATGATATGACCAAGTTTATCCCGTTAGCCAGATCTAAAGATTCTGAGCTTTTGCTGACACAGTTTGACAACAGTGTGGTAGAGTCAGCAGGGATGTTGAAGATGGACTTTTTGGGATTGAAGACCCTGTCTATCATCAAGACGGCCATCGAAAACGTGAAAAAACGTCACGGTATCGAAATAGATATCGATGCGATTCCGCTTGATGATCAGAAGACCTACGAACTCTATCAAAAAGGTGATACTAATGGTACCTTCCAGTTTGAGTCTCCCGGGATGCAAAAGCACCTGAGGGCACTTAAACCTGATAGATTGGAGGATCTCATTGCCATGAATGCCCTTTATCGTCCGGGTCCGATGGAATACATTCCAAACTTCATCAACAGGAAACATGGGAAAGAGCCGATCTCCTATGATCTCCCGGAAATGGAAGAGTACCTGGGCGAGACTTATGGTATTACAGTGTACCAGGAGCAGGTGATGTTGCTGTCACAGAAGCTGGCAGGGTTTACCAAAGGTGAGGCAGATCAACTCAGGAAGGCAATGGGTAAAAAGATCTTTGCCTTACTGGAAAAGATGAAGCCCAAGTTTCTGGAGGGAGGGAAAAATAATGGCCATCCGGAGGACAAGCTGGAAAAGATCTGGAAAGACTGGGAAGCCTTTGCAGCTTACGCCTTCAATAAGTCGCATAGTACCTGCTACTCCGTAGTTGCCTACCAAACTGGTTATCTCAAAGCCAACTACCCGGCAGAATATATGGCTTCTGTGCTTACACATAACCAAAGCAACATTGAAAAAGTAAGCTTTTTCATGGAAGAGTGTAAGAATCAGAATATCAAGGTGTTGGGGCCGCATATCAATGAGTCAGGACTCAATTTTGAGGTAAATAAAGAGGGAGAAATACGCTTTGGGTTAGGTGCAGTGAAAGGTACAGGTGAGTCAGCAGTACTGGATATCATTGAAAAACGGGATGAACATGGAAGTTTTGAAAATATCTTCGATTTTGCCTCTAAAGTCAACCTCAGATCAGTCAATAAGAAGACATTTGAGAGTCTGGCCAAAGCCGGAGCTTTTGATTGCTTCAATGACTATCACAGACGTCAATATGTGGAGGCTGTTGGGGAAGAGCCGTCTCTGATTGAGAAAGCAATCAAGTACGCAGGTAAGCTTCAAATGGAGGAGGAGAGTGCCCAGGTGTCCTTGTTTGGCGGTGAAAATGGTTCGAGTGTCACGCTCCCAAGAGTAGTACATGTGGAGCCATACGGAGAGATCGAGAAGCTCAATATTGAGAAAGAGATGGTGGGGCTGTATATCTCAGGTCATCCACTTGATCAGTTCAAGTTTGAGATGAATTACCTGGTAAATGGAAGTCTGCAGGAGTTAAGAGATCTTGAGAATATCAAAGGAAGGGAAATTAGCCTTGGAGGGGTTGTGTCCAGTGTGCAGCATAGGATGTCGAAAAGAGGAAATCCATTTGGTCAATTTGTGCTGGAGGATTTCAATGACAGCTATACATTTTACCTTTTTGGGCAGGATTATCTGAAATTCAAACCCTTACTGGAGACCGGTTGGTTTTTGTATATGACAGGAAGTGTGCAAAACAGGTGGAATAGCGAGGAGCTAGAATTTAAGATCATGCATATTGAGCACCTGAGTGAGATCAGGGAAAGAATGACCAAAGGTCTGGAACTTCAATTGAGACTGGATAACCTGAACACGACAATAATTGAGGAAATAGAGAAATACAGTCAACTGTACCCGGGTAAAAATCAGCTCAAATTAAGTGTGATTGGTACTTTTGAAGATCGGATGATTAGCCTGGAGATGATGAGCAGAAGGTTTGCGATAGAAGTCAATGATGATTTTGTGAAGAACCTGGAGCGATGGGAGGAAATCAACTATAAGGTGCTTGTTGAAAAGTAGTTGTATGACAAATGTCTCGTGGATAACATATCAGGATTAAAATGACAGCGCATCAACTTTTAACCCTATTTTTGCGTTGTCAAGCTAGAACATAAAAATTTGAAATAGACTTAAACAATATACACATGGCAAAACCTATTGAATTAACCGATAGTAATTTCGAAGAATTTATTAATACCGATAAGCCAGTACTGGTTGATTTCTGGGCTGAATGGTGTGGTCCCTGTAAGATGATCGGACCAGTTGTAGAAGAGCTAGCTGGAGAGTACGATGGTAAGGCTGTGATAGGGAAGGTAGATGTAGATGCCAATCCTGAAGTTTCAGCCAAGTTTGGCATTCGTTCCATACCAACACTCCTTGTATTTAAGAATGGAGAAGTGGTAGACAAACAAATCGGAGCAGTACCTAAAACTGTACTTAGCGAGAAATTAGAAGCTCAGCTTGTAAGCGCATAGTCGCATAATCGTTTAAAGAATTATACTTAAAGCCATTCGAAGTGATCTTCGAATGGCTTTTTTATTTTATTACTACTCTACCGTTAGAAAAAATGTAATAAAAAATCTTATGCACATGAAAATTGTATGATTTCATGTTTTCTACTTACAAATAATACTATGCGTTATAAGAAATAAATTATCTTTTGCTTGTGTAATGGACATTAAGCTCCAGTTTTATAAATATATAGAAGCCAGTGAGTTAGCTGTGTTTTCGGTAGCAATAATTGAATAAAAAAGTCTTTAAATTTCATTCAACAGGGCATTCCTGTGTCTTGTAGGTAGAAATTGTATTAAGACAAGAGACATAGAATAAATCAATAAATTCTTTGAAAAATACTGATTTGAAATTTTTGTAACTCCATATTATCCTACCTATTTTCACGCCGACTTTTTAATTAACCATTTTAATTTTTTTATGAAAAAGATTACCGCTTTAACCCCTTATTTCATTGCATTACTCCTTGTGATAGGATGTAATGATGATGAGAAAATCAGTAACCTTGAAGATAGGATAAACATTCTTCAGGATGAGATCGAGACAGAGGACATGGATTCTCTGGAATTTGTATTGTCGCTTAATGAACTGGAATACAAGAAGTATGTAGACTCTTTGAAAAGAGCAGATTCTTTGGCACTAGGTAGTGGACTGCTTCCTTTTACTTACAATATCGTCGTTTATGATGGTAGTTCTACCTCAATTTATTCAGAAGATGATCGTGTAGCAGCTTTTGATGCTGAAGTTGAAGTTTCTGTCTCACAATACGGTGAAACCAGGACAATTACGACTTCCGATGGACTTGCTTCATTTGATAACATAGGACGTGGAATTGTTAAGGTTGCAGTTACTGCACCAGGTTACACTACCCTTAAGTTCTCATTTGAAACCCTCGTTGATCCATCTGAGGATTTATACGATGCATATGATGGAGGAGATCCATATGCATGTAATTGCGGAGACTTCTGGAACTTTATCAAGAATGGAAATATCGGGCACGATGTAGCTATTTTCGCCACTGAAGGTGAGTTGGCTTCTACTTTAACAGGCCGGGCATTTGTTGAAACGGATCTGACCAACAGTACAAAAGAAGTTGTACCGGCTGGAACTGTTATCACTGCCGCAATTGATGTCGAGGATGGGGATTTTCAGGAACAATTTATTCTGTATAGAAACAAACAAATATTTACGGATAACATCCTGAGCTTTGGATATGATCCTAATTTCACTGCAACCGTTGATGATAATGGTGATTTCACGTTTACTCTGGCAGGCGCAGCCAATGAAGATGGACTTCCTTATCATTTTGAATACTCCGATTTTATAGCAAATCAAATTGCTTTTGAGGAGACTACAGGAGAAGTTACCTCAGTTACGGATCAAACAATTTTCGGACCTGAAGTGAATTATACCATTGTACCTAGTGTATTCAATGCTGCAACCGTTTCATTCTCGGCTGGTGGTGGAGCCACAGCTACATTAGATACCCAGGGAGATGGTGCTTTGATTGATATTGATCTGGAGCATGTTGGTGAAGATTTTCAAGGCACTCCAAGAGTTTATATCTCTGCTCCGGCCGCTGGTGGCACAAGAGCTCAGGCTAGTGCTACAGTAACTAATGGTCGTGTTACAGCTATCACAATTGATGATGCTGGTTTAGGATATACTCTGGCACCTACAGTTTCTGTTTTTGAAGGTTCGGGAGCTACTGCTCTTGTTACTTCGCTTGCTACAAACAGCACCAATGGTGGTGTTGCTTCTGTTTCAATCCAAACAAGTGGAAATGGCTACACTTCCGCACCAAATGTATTGTTTTCTGACGGTGCTCTTGATTCTGCAACTATTGCCAACTTCATGGCATCGTTGGCCGATGCTCCGACAGCTACGGCAAGTCTAAATAACAATGGAACGGTAGAGAGCGTGTCTGTTACCAATGCCGGTTCTGATATTGGTTTAGCTCCGAATGTTTACATCACTTCAGGTTTTGGTGCAATTGCTGAAGTAACTGCAGTTGGTGGTGGTGGAGACATCACGGGTATTACCATCATTGCTAATGGTGATTATTACACTGATGTACCTGTTGCGGTTGAAGCAGGTGGAGTAACTGGAACAGGAGCTGCTTTTGACATCACCTTAACTTCAGGGGAAGTTTCTGCAATTGCTACAACATCTGCTGGTACCGGTTATGTAGTCGGAGACCAGTTTAACCTTATTGGTGTAGGTTCAGGTGCAACAGCAACAGCTCACTATCAGGGAGCGTCTGTTGAGGACTATACAATCACAAACTCGGGTACTCAGCAGGTTGACGGATTATATTACGAAAACGCTCCTTTAGTAGTATTTAGTGAGCCTGAATACAAAGGCCCGGGATCAGCCAGAGCTGAAGGAACAGCCATTCTGGATAGTGAAGGGCGTGTGGTTGGAATTACCCTTACTAATGTTGGTTCTGGATATTACCTGGAGCCTTCAATCACATTTGTTTCAGGAAGTGGAGTATTAACAAATGCCACGATAGAGCCGGTAGTTATTACGGAAGTGGATGTAGAGCTTCCCGGAAGTGGTTATCTGGCTGCTCCTAGAGTTGAAATTTATGATGCAGATGGCGTAGGTAGTGGTGCAACAGCAACAGCTGTTATTAGTCCTGACGGACAAGTTACAAGCATACAGCTGACCAGTGCTGGAACTAATTACTCAAGTCCGCAGGTTGTAATTGTTGATCCGGGTACATCCTATGATCCTACCGATGGTAGTCTTCATGAGAATGAGGCAGAAGCTGAAGTAGTGGTTGCAGATGGTGTGATTACCGGGATCACCATAACAGCCATTGGAGATAACTATCCTGATGGAACGAATATCTTATTGAGTGCATTAAGAGGTACAGGTTTTGATGCTACTGTGATAGTAGCAGGAGGCAAAGTGACTGGTGTAACTGTGAATGATGGTGGTGAAGATTATATCGGAGGTAATAGCCCTGGGTTTACACAGGGATTCGATGGAGTAGAGGAAGAAGATGACTATTATGCAAAATCTGGCATTACCAGAGTAATAGATATCTATTATGGTACTGGTAGAAGAAGAAGTGGGATTGTTGACTAACAATTATTAAAACAGGATAATTTAAAAACCGCCTCAATTATTTTTGAGGCGGTTTTTATTTTGGTGATATTTCAATTTTGAGATGAATGAGCAATTAATAAAGTCTATAGTAAGTGGGGTCGCCATCGTTCTGACGTTCGTGGCTTTTTATCCATACTTACGGGCTATTCTTGCCAATAAGATTAAGCCTCATTTTTTCTCATGGATCATTTGGGGAATCACTACTCTTGTTGCTTTTCTTGGGCAGGTGGCAGGGGATGGTGGTGTCGGAACCATTCCAATTGGTTTATCGGCAATTCTGACCTTCCTGATTGCTTTCCTGTCTTATCAAAGAAGGGCGGATTTCAGTATTCACTATTCAGACTGGATATACCTGATTGCAGCTGTTCTGGCACTGCCAGTATGGTGGCTTACTGCCAATCCATTGTGGGCTGTGGTGATCATGACAACAATTGACCTGTTTGGTTTTGGGCCCACCTTGAGAAATGCCTTTCAGTACCCGGGAAATGAAGATCCTGCATTTTATCTGATCTTTTCATTCAGGAATCTTCTAGCCATTTACGCGCTCGAAGTTTACAGCATGACAACTATATTATTTCCTGCAGCTATCACTTTTGCAAGTGTCATTGTAGCTATGGTTATTTGGGTAGGTCGGAGAAGGCTCGCTGGACAACGGGAATGATCAAATTTGCCAAAAAACAAAAGGGGTGACCTTCATTGCTGAGATCACCCCCTCCCGCCTGAAACTACCGTAGCAGTGCAGACAGTCAAATTACTGTTTAAGAAACCTTGCCGAACCCTCTTTTGGGTATCCAAAAAATATTTCAGCAAATGCGTCTTAAGCTTCGTAGGAGTGGGCCGTAGCACCAACTCAAACTTCCCCTTTCCACGCACGAAACCGAAATCTCAGTTCCTTTATCGCTCATTTGATAGTTCTAATGTAGATGGAGTATCTCTTAGATCAAAGAAAATTGGAGTATTGTTCTCCACCACTTTTAAACATGCTTATACCTTAGTTATGCACGTGATTTACACATGGTTATCCACATATCGCCTAATTTTCCCGCTCACTGAGCTCGAGCCATCTCATTTCTTTTTCATCAAGCTGTCTTGATATGTCAGCTACCTGCTTTCCGAGTTCTTCAAGCTCGCTAAAGTCTGTCTTTCGGTTCATCTCCTCAGTCAGAACAGCCTTCCTGGACTCAAGTTTTTCTATCTCAGACATTAACTGCTCATATTCTCTCTTTTCCGAATAAGATAGCTTGTTCTCATTTTTGTCCTTTGTTTTAGCGGCTTTGGTTTGTGTAGCTTTTCCTGAGTTGGTGCTAGCAGGGGACTTTTCTTCTTTTACTTTCTTATCTCTGTAAATGGAGTAATTACCAGGAAAGTCACTCACTTTGCCTTGGCCCTCAAAAATGAACAAATGATCAACCAGCCTGTCCATGAAATAACGGTCATGCGAAACGATGATCAGGCAGCCATCAAAAGATTCCAGGTAGTTTTCCAGTACGCTCAGAGTGGCCAGATCAAAATCATTCGTTGGCTCATCTAATATGAGGAAATTGGGATTCTTCATCAAAACCCTAAGCAGTTGTAACCGCTTCTTTTCACCTCCGCTAAGCTTACCAACAAGGTTATATTGAACCTTTGGTGGAAATAGGAATTGATTCAGCAACTGGGAAGCCGTGATTTCAGATCCATCGTCCAATGTAATGACTTCTGCCACTTCCTGAATGATGTCGAGTACCTTCTTATTCGGGTCAAATTGGGTTTCTTCCTGGGTGAAGTACCCCATATTGATGGTAACACCTTGTTCTGTTTTTCCGGAATCAGCTTTTAGCCGACCAGACAGAATATCAAGGAAGGTGGACTTACCAATGCCATTTTTACCTACAATTCCTATTCGGTCACCTTTTTTAAACGTGTAGCTGAATTTGTCCAGCAAGGTTTTATCACCATAAGACTTGGAAATGTTTTCCAACTCAAGGATTTTCTTTCCCTGCCGCTCGTTTGCGAGCCTGATCACCATATCATCACTGGTCACCTTGGTAGATGCTTTTTCTTTCAGCTCTTCATATGCATCTACCCGGTATTTGGCCTTGGTACCCCGGGCTTTAGGCTGTCTTCTGATCCATTCTGTTTCTTTTCTCAGTAGGTTTTTTGCCTTTTCTACGGAAGCACTTAGTTGCTTTTGACGTTCTTCTTTATTCTCCAGGAACCTCGTGTAATTCCCTTTCGAACGAAATATTTTTCCATTGTCCAGTTCGATGATATCATTGGTGACTTTATCCAGGAAATACCTGTCGTGAGTCACCATCAATAAGGTCATCCGGCTGTTGATCAGGTATTCCTCCAGCCTCTCGATGGTCTCCAGGTCAAGGTGGTTAGTTGGCTCATCCAGGATCAAAAGGTCAGGATCCACAACCAGGGCTCGGGCCATAGCTACTCTTTTTCTTTGTCCCCCTGATAGTTCTTTGATCTTTTGATCAAAATTTTCGATTCCTAACCAACCGAGAATTTGCTTAACCTGGTTTTCATAGTCCCAGGCATTGTGCTGATCCATCTTTTCCAGCAGTGGCGAAATATCTGTTCCTTTCTCCGGGTGGATGGTGGCCTGGTGGATGGCCATTTCATAGTCTCGAACAATTCTGAGGACCTCAATATCTTCTGAAAAGACGGCTTCAAGGACATTCTCTTCTTCGTCAAACACAGGGTTCTGAGGAAGAATGGCTACCTGAATATCCTTCTTAAATGAAACTACCCCCTGGTCTTTTGCCTCAAGGCCTGCGATAATCCGAAGTAAAGTAGATTTTCCAGCACCATTCACCCCAACGATGGCCGTTTTTTGGTTTTCCTCTAATCCAAAAGTGATATCCTCAAAGAGGACCTTTTCATTGTAGGACTTACTCAGATTTTCAACCGACAGGTAATTCATAGGCCGCAAAGTAAGCTGATTCCGCTAAGATTATTTTTGAGAATCGTAACTGTTTTTCACGTAGACCGGATCAAAATTGATTGTCGTGATGTTTACAGTTAAGGTCATTAGATGTACCTTTTCAGATCAGATCACGTAAAATCAGCCAAACATCGGTCTCATGAAAAATTTATTTATTCCTTTTCTGGTTGTGTTCTTTATTCACTGTGAAAGTCCAGCCAGTGGTAAAAAGGATGATTTGCTATCAAATTATCAGAGTCTGGACACAGCTACTTTCGCTGGTGGATGCTTTTGGTGTGTGGAAGCATCATTCGAACAAATCAAAGGAGTAGCAGAAGCTGTTTCGGGTTATGCCGGGGGTAAAAAATCTGATGCGGATTACAACCTGGTGAGTTCAGGGAGAACAGAACATGCGGAGACAGTACAGATTTATTATGATCCGTCACAAATTGATTATAACACATTGCTGGATATCTTTTTCACAGCACATGACCCCACGCAGCTCAATCGTCAGGGACCTGATGTGGGACCACAATACAGATCAGCAATCTTCTATCACAATGACGAGCAAAAGAAGCTGGCAGAGGCAAAAATTAAGCAGCTGGCAAGTTCATTTGATAAGCCAATTGTCACCGAGCTCAATCAGTATACAAAGTTTTACGAGGCAGAAGAGTACCATCAGGATTATGAAGAAAAACATCCATTCAATCCGTATATCCTGAATGTGAGTAAGCCTAAGATCAATAGGGTTAAGGAGAAATTCAGTCATTTGCTGAAGTAAGAGATAGGCATTAGGGCTTAGTACCCCTTCTCTTTCATTCTTTCTTCAAGTTGTTGGCCGATTTTCATTCCCCATTCCTGGCCTACTTGCATCGATTCCTGCATGATATTAGGTACGTATTGAGCATATTTCTTACCAACCGGGGTCTCATAAAACTTAATAAGCTCCTTTAAGTCGTCAATGGTCATATACTTTTTGTAAGTAGGGACCAGCATATCTGCCAGATCATCCATTGAAGCTTTTGAAAACTCCTTTTCAAATTCATCCCACACTTTGGAGTCAACATCCGGATATTTCTGCCTAAACATTGTTGTGAATTGATTGATGACTGCTTTATAGGAACCTTCAGCTCCTGACACGGCAAACATTTGCTTAAGTGTTTTGCTATATGCTTCATCCTCCTGGCTAAAAGCGGCGGAATAAGCGAATAGAATGAGGGTTAATGTGATAAGTTTTCTTGTCATGGCTATTGTGTTTCTACCAAATGTAATTCGGTTCTATTAAAATTCCGTTATCTTAAAAGCATACTTAGCAAAAATGTAATAGTGAAACAAAAAAAGCAGCCTGAATAACTCAAGCTGCTTTCTTTTTATCCGGGAAAATTCCTTAATAAGTCAATCAGTCTTTTAGGAAATTTCTCAATACATAATTTAGAATACCTCCGTGTTTGTAATAAGCCACATCCACCTTGGAGTCCAATCTAAGCTTCGCTTTGAACTCGATTTTCTTTCCATCAGGTTTTGTAGCTGTTACATCTACTATCTTACCAGGTGTAAGGTCAGAAGAAAGTCCTTTGATGTCAAAAGTTTCATTTCCCTGTAGGCCAAGTGTATCCTGTGATTCACCTTCCATAAAGACCATCGGCAATACGCCCATACCCACAAGGTTTGATCTGTGGATCCTTTCAAAGCTTTCAGTGATCACAGCCTTCACTCCAAGTAGATTGGTTCCTTTTGCTGCCCAGTCCCTTGATGAACCGCTACCGTATTCTTTACCTCCAATCACAACAAGCGGAGTTCCGGCTTCCTGGTATTTCATTGAAGCATCGTAAATGGTCATTTCAGTGCCATCAGGATGGTAGGTTGTCCAGCCACCTTCTTTGGTAGCTAGCTTGTTCTTGATCCTGACGTTGGCAAAGGTTCCTCTCATCATCACTTCATGGTTTCCTCGTCGTGATCCGTATGAGTTGAAGTCTTTTTTCTCTACGCCATGTTCTACCAGGTATTTTCCTGCCGGATGTTCCGGAAGAAATTTACCAGCAGGAGAGATGTGGTCAGTAGTGACCATGTCACCAAGCTGCAACAATACTTTTGCACCTGTTATATCCTCAGGCTCCGGCACATTCTCAGAGATATCCTTGAAGAATGGAGCTTCCTGGATGTAAGTGGAAGAATCATCCCACTCGTAGATCTTGCCTTTAGGTGATTTCAGTGCCTGCCAGGTTTCATCTCCGGCGAAAATAGTTTCGTATGTTTTCTTGTAATCTTCAGGCGTAACCACCACATCCATGATCTCATTGATCTCAGCCTGAGACGGCCAGATATCCTTCAGATACACTTTATCACCATTGGAATCAGTTCCCAAAGGCTCATTGTTCATATCAAAGTCCATCCTACCGGCGATAGCATAGGCCACCACTAGCATAGGTGACGCTAAGAAGTTCATTTTGATGTTAGGGTGGATCCTTGCTTCAAAGTTCCTGTTACCAGACAAGGCAGAACAAACTACCAGGTCATTTTCGATCACAGCTTTCTGTACAGCTGGGATCATGTCTCCTGAGTTTCCAATGCAGGTTGTACAACCGTACCCTACCGTGTGGAACCTAAGTGCTTCAAGGTAGGGCAGTAATTCTGACTTATCAAGGTAGTCAGTCACTACTCTTGAACCAGGGGCCAACGATGTCTTCACCCATGGCTTCACATTCAACCCTCTCTCTACTGCTTTTTTAGCTACCAGACCAGCACCAATCATTACGCTTGGGTTGGAGGTGTTGGTACAAGAGGTGATAGCTGCGATCACGACGGCTCCATCAGACAGGTTGTAAGTCATGTCGCCATGTTTCATCTGGATGCTTCGGATACCAGTCTTAATTTTAACGCTTTCAGCCGGAGTACCACCATCATTGATCCAGTCACCTAGTCTTTCCTGAACTGGGATATACTCTCTGCTGTGAGAATCTTTAAGTAGATTGATGACCTGTGAACGGGCATCTTTTAATAAGATTTTGTCCTGTGGTCTTTTTGGTCCTGAGATTGTTGGCTCGATTGACCCGAGGTCTAGCTCCACTTCTTTGTGATATTCCATCACGCTGTTAGGATCTCTCCACAACAGGTTTTCCTTGGCATAAGCTTCCACCATGGCTACGTGCTCTTCAGATCGGTTGGTCTTACGCATGTAGGCAAGTGTCTGGTCGTCGATCGGCCAGTGAGTATCGGTACAGCCAAATTCTGGCGACATGTTGGAAATGGTTCCTCTGTCTGGCACAGTGAGGTTTTCCAATCCGGGTCCGAAGATCTCAACGATTTTACCCACTACTCCTACGTCTCTCAGCAATCTAGTAATGGTCAGTACAAGGTCGGTTGCTGTGGTGCCTTCCTTCATTTCACCGGTGAGCTTCAACCCAATCACTTCAGGAAGGATCATGTAGATAGGTTGTCCCAGCATGGCGGCTTCTGCCTCGATACCTCCAACACCCCATCCCAGTACTCCAATTCCGTTAACCATTGGTGTATGAGAATCCGTACCCACAAGTGTATCAGGGAAAAGGTATCCATCACGCTCAATCACTCCTTTTGCAAGGTATTCAAGGTTTACCTGGTGGCAAATTCCCATTCCCGGAGGTACAACGCTGAAATTTGAGAACGCCTGCTGAGCCCATTTCAAGAGCTTGTATCGCTCTTCGTTTCTTTGATACTCCACATCCACGTTTTTTTGATAAGAGGATGCAGTTCCAAAATATTCAACCATCACAGAGTGGTCGATTACCATATCGGCAGGCACAACAGGATTCGTTTGGCTTGTGTCTTTACCTTTTCTTGAAACTTCTGATCTAATAGAGGCAATGTCTACTACAGCCGGTACACCGGTAAAGTCTTGCATTAAAACCCTGGCTGGTGTGTATGGGATGTCATTTTTACCTGCTGTGTTCTTCCAGTTGAGCAGGGTCTCGAGGTGTTCCTCATTTACGGCAAAGTCATCATAATTTCGGATAGCATTTTCCAGCAAAATCCTAATGGAGTATGGTAGTTTGTTTACTTCCGGTCGTTTCTTAGCCAAATCTTTCAGGCTAAAATATTTGTGAGTTCCTAGTGGTGTTTTTAATTCTTTTTCTATTCCGAAAAAATCCTGTGCCATGATTTATTGTATTTTGTGAATTAGGTTTCCTTAGATCTTAGCGCCAAAGATAATGTATATCATCCGACACTTATCTGTTTACTAAATTGTACTTAAAAATTTTATTGTGTCAACATTATCGGCATAATCCCACGGTTCCGGGTTTTGTGCCTGTCCAAAGGGGATATATCCATGCCCAATCATACATTGGATCTTCTCATCCATTCCTAAAAGCTTTGCTGATAGATTGTCCTTTTTATCATATGTTTCAGCATAAACAACCGAAAGGGGTGAAACCAGATCATCAGTATCTCTCCACAACAGAAAGCCTGTATCAAGATGGGCGGTCTTGTTGATCAGATAGATAGACTTATGATAGTCATAGTTGTTTTTATACTTATGATTATCAAGTATCGTTTCGTATCCATTGAATGCCTCGAAGATCTGTTTGACATCATATCCTTCAGGATAGTACACCTTCGAAACATTTCTACAGCCCAATCCAAAATAGGAAAAAACATCTTTCCCCAGTGATTCCAGCTCTTCTCTGGATTCTTTACCGTCAATTATGGCTACAGAAACCCGGTTTTTTCTGATGATGTTGGGGAGCTTGCCAAAGTAATAATGAAAGTACCTGGCAGTATTATCACTACCTGTGGCAATGACAGCATCAATATCTATAAGTTTTTCCCGGACAGAGATATTCTTTTTCAACTCCGGGGCCAGCTCAACCAGCCACTCAATTACAAGGTTGGTTAAATAAGTATCTTTTGTACTGGTCTTGATAGCCGCATAATGCCCTGAAACCAAAACTGAGAGCAGATCATGAAAACCGACAAGTGGAATGTTTCCTGCCATCACGATACCTACGATCTTAGGTATCTCAATATTTATATGGTATGGAAGTAGCCATTTTGTTAGTTTTTCACGGTCCAGCATGGTTCCAATACCCTCAAAGGCCATTTTTACATTATCATCTGTAAACCAGGGGTTTTCATGCCTTGCAATAGCCGCATATTTGTTTATCTCATCACTTTTTAGCGCATTGATCCTGTCTCCCAGCATACCAAAAGCTTCAATTCGCTCTTTTAGATTCATTAATTATAGATTTTGGCTTGTCCGCAAACTTATTGTGAATATTTTTGTTCCCTATTTAACTAACACAAAAAAAGCAGGACACAATGGCAATAATGATAACAGATGAATGCATCAACTGTGGTGCATGTGAGCCGGAATGCCCCAATACTGCCATCTACGAAGGAGGAGAGGAGTGGAAATGGTCCGATGGTACCGATCTTACAGAAGTAGAGCTGGAAGATGGGACCACTGTCGATGCCAATGAAGCTCAGGAGCCCGTATCAGATGAGTTTTATTATATCGTTTCCGGGAAATGTACAGAATGCACAGGTTTTCACGAAGAACCTCAATGTGCAGCAGTTTGTCCGGTGGACTGTTGTGTTCCGGATCCTGACTACGAAGAAACTGATGAGGAGCTAACTGCCAAGAAGGAGTGGTTGCACCTGTAAGTATTAAAAGTTTAAAATAATTCGAAAGGATGGGGTTTACCTCATCCTTTTTCTTTTTATCAGGTATGCACCGAGCACCTTATCAAATGGGTCTGAAGAATCTACTTCAACCAGGTCTATTTTCAACTGACCACACCGAAGCTTAATCTTCTCAAAAAGCTTCCCCATCTGATCCTGGTAGTAATCTTTTATTTCATGTGGGTTTAATTTGATGGATTGATTGGTCTCCAGATCGATAAACCGGTGAGGTCTGTCTTCAAACTCAAAGGCCAATTCAGTATTCCGGTCTGAAACATGGAATACAATGATCTCATGTTTGTTATGTTTCAGGTGCTGGAGCGATTTGTAGATTTCATCAATGTCGTTGGATTTTTGAAACATGTCACTAAAAATGATGATCAGAGACCTGCGATGGATCTTCCCGGCTACTTCATGCAGGACCTGTGCCACATCTGTGGCCGGTGTTGGCTTACTATCTACCAGCTGGCTCAGTTTCGTTAGCATTTGGCTGAGGTGAGATCGTGTGGATTTGAGAGGTGTCTGAAACTCTATTTTGTCCGAAAACCCTGTAATTCCAACTGCGTCACGTTGGGAGGTAAGCAGATAAGCGAGAGCTCCTGCACTAAGTAAACTAAATTTTATTTTGTCTTTGTTGGGCAGAGGATAATACATCGAACTGGAGGTATCGATGAGAATATGGCACCTGAGATTTGTTTCTTCTTCGTATTGTTTGGTATACAGTCTATCTGTTTTAGCATATACCTTCCAGTCTATATTCCGTGTGCTCTCTCCAAAGTTATAGAGCTTATGTTCAGCAAATTCTACTGAAAAACCGTGGTACGGAGATTTGTGTAATCCGGTAATAAAACCTTCTACGAGCTGTTTCGCAAGTATTTCGAAGTCTTCGAATTGTTTGATATTGGCCAAATTCATTTCCATATTGAAAGAAAAAACGTGTTGTTGTTGGAAATCATTACGAATTTAAAGGAATTAATATAAGATGCTAATGTGCCGCTGTTTGCATTTGTTTGTTTTAAAATGCTATATTTAAATCTTAAATTTTATCATATAGGGAACATAATTACCATGTGTTGTGGAAGAGAACAAGGATAAGGGAAGAGATGAAATCTTTTCTGAAAGAGTAAGGGCTGGGAAAAGGACTTATTTTTTTGATGTGAAATCAACCCGTTCTAACGATTATTACATTACAATCACCGAGAGTAAGAGAAGGTTCAAAGATGATGGTTTCTTCTACGAGAAACACAAAGTTTTTCTCTACAAAGAGGACTTCAATAAGTTTGTTGAAGCACTTAATGAAACGGTGAACCATGTGAAAACCGAGCTGATGCCGGAAGTTGATTTTACGCAGTTCGACAATTTGGAAGAAAGTCATGATCGTGAAAAAGAAAGCGTGGACATGACCTCAGACGATGATACCGAATTGAAATGGGATTAACGACAAAAACTTTATAAGCATAAAGCTCTTGAATCTCAGGAGCTTTTTCTTTTAAAGCTGGTTTCAACTCAGACATTTTAAAGCGGTTCGATGAACAGGTCTTTGGTTTTCTTTTTGGTGCTGGCAGTACTGCTTGGAGTCCTTATTTGGTATTTCTCTAATATCTTCTTTTACATCACCATTTCAATTGTGCTGGCCACAGTATTGCGCCCACTCACCAACCAGGTGCTAAGGATACAGGTTTTTGGGGGGCACCCACCAAGGTTTTTCGCGATCATCTTCTCATTCATAGTAGTTCTGCTCATCATCAGTTCCTTTATTATTCTATTTATCCCACTGATTTCAGACCAGGTAGAGGTAATTTCAAACCTGGATTTTGATAAGTTTTTTGATGGAGTGTTAAATCCTTTGAAAGGGCTGGAAAATTTCCTGATTAAAAATGAGCTGGTGCATGATCAGCCGGGGTTCATCGTAAACAGTATTAAATCTTCCTCCTTCGAACTGATCACCAATATCAATTTCACCCAGGTCATAAATGATCTGATCTCCTTTACCGGTAGTTTTTTTATCGGGATCCTCGCCGTCACTTTTATCACGTTTTTTTTACTTTATGAAAAAGGAATTTTAAGAAGACAATTGATATCAATCATTCCCAATCAATATTTTGAGGTGTTCATCGCCGCACTGTATAAAGTAGAAAGGCTGCTTTCAAACTACCTGCTAGGTCTGCTGTTTCAGATGACGGCCATTTTTTCAATTGCTTCAGTAGGTTTAAGCATTCTGGGGATCAATTATGCATTGACCATTGCGGTCTTTGCTGCGGTTGCCAATCTCATTCCATACCTGGGTCCAATTCTTGGGGCTGTTTTTGGAATCATTGTAGGCATATCCACATCAGGATCATTTGCCCTTACTAATGAAACAATTTTCCTGATTCTGAAAATAGTATCTGTTTTTGCAGTGGTACAGGCTACTGACAACCTGGTGCTTCAGCCACTTATTTTTTCTAAAAGTGTAAAAGCACATCCTCTGGAAATATTTGTCATTATTTTTGTCGGCGCTGCCATCGCCCAGATTCCTGGGATGATTGCAGCAATCCCTGCCTATACGGTATTGAAGGTTTCGATTACTGAAGCGTATGCGGGATTTAGAAAATACCAGGTTTTTAAAAAATAGTTAATAATGGGTTTGAGATGTGGAATTGTCGGCTTGCCAAATGTGGGTAAATCGACATTGTTCAATGCTTTATCTAATGCTAAGGCCGAAGCGGCTAACTTTCCCTTTTGTACGATAGAGCCAAATGTAGGGGTGATTATGGTGCCTGATGAGCGGCTGGGAATTCTTGAGGAGCTTGTGCATCCTGAAAAAGTAGTGCCTACGACGATAGAATTTGTAGATATTGCCGGTTTGGTAAAAGGAGCCAGTAAGGGAGAAGGATTGGGGAACCAGTTTTTGGCTAATATCCGAGAGACAGATGCTATAATCCATGTGGTGCGATGTTTTGATGATGACAACATCGTGCACGTGGATGGTAAGGTAAATCCGGTCTCAGATAAAGAAGTGATTGACACAGAGTTGCAGCTGCGTGACCTGGATTCTGTTGATAAGAGAATTATCCGCGTAGAGAAAATTGCTAAATCAGGTGATGCCAAAGCCAGAAAGGAGCTCGAGGTATTAAGTAATGTGAAGAAACACCTGGAGGAAGGGAAAAATATCAGATCTCTGGAACTTGTAAAAGATGATCGATTGATCATTAAAGATTTGCAGCTGCTCACTGGAAAGCCCATCATATACCTGGCCAACGTGGATGAAGAAAGTGTTCAAACAGGTAATGAATGGAGTAATGCACTCACTGAGGCGGTAAAAAACGAAAATGCTGAGGTAGTTATAGTGTGTGCGGGGCTGGAAGCACAAATCGCTGAATTTGAAGATATTGAGGAGAAAAAAATGTTCCTGGAGGAATATGGATTAAAAGAATCCGGATTGAATAAACTGATCAGAGCAGCTTATCACCTGCTGGACCTTATTACTTATTTCACGGCAGGGGTGCAGGAGGTACGAGCCTGGACCATTAAGAAAGGGTGGAGTGCTCCACAGGCAGCAGGAGTCATCCATACAGATTTTGAAAAAGGATTCATCAAAGCTGAGGTGATCAAGCTGACAGAATATCAAAAATATGGATCTGAACAGAAGTGTAAGGAGGCTGGTAAGATGGCGATCGAAGGGAAAGAATATATCGTTCAGGACGGTGATATCATGCACTTTAGATTCAACGTCTGATCTTCCTAAACAGCCATTCCTGTATACGTTAAACACCTGATTTGTATATACGGTGATACACTGAAAATTGGGTTTTTTATATCAAAAACCTTGATTTTAGGTGCCAGAAATTTTGATCTGCGTAAATCTGGTGTTAAACTTATCAAAAAATTGATTTAAAATCACAGCCCCACTGGTGAACTATCTCCAAGACGAACTTCAGGATTTGATCAGATTTGATGACTCTGTTTTGGAGTTTATCAGAGATGCTCCATTGGACGGTCTCTACTATTGGGATTTGGTCAATCCGGTAAATGATTGGATTGATGGGAAGCTGAGCCAATCCTTAGGATTTCGTCATAAAAAGATTACAGATGTTCCCACCATATGGCGGGATATTATCTATCCTGAAGATAGAAAGGTTTTGGAATCCACCCTTGACAAGCATCTGAAAGATGATGAATATCCCATTGATATGGTCATTAGATACCGTCATCAAAATGGTTCCCTCGTTTGGTTCAGCTATTATGGTAAGCTCATTAAGGAAGAGTCTGGAAAACCCGTTGGAGTCCTGGGAGTCCATATTGACATTACCAAATTCATTGAAAGAGAAAATGAACTCAGCATTGCTGAAGAACAGTTTCGAGGCGCTTTTGAGCACTCAGCATTGGGAATGGCTCTTGTTTCTACCGAAGGTAAGTGGCTCAAAGTCAATAAGAAGATCTGCAACATAGTTGGTTATTCAGAAAAAGAATTGCTGGCAAAAACTTTTCAGGACATCACGCATCCTGAGGATCTAGATGCTGATCTCAACCAGGTAAAGCAACTCCTGGATGACAAGATCGCAGGTTACGAGATGGAAAAAAGATATTTCCACAAGGATGGTCATATCATTTGGGTTTTATTGAATGTGTCTCTGGTGCGAGACGTAAACCGAAATCCAGTACATTTTGTCTCTCAGATTCTTGATATTACTGAACGGAAAAGAACTGAAGAAGAACTTAGGCAAGTAACTGATCGACTTGCACTGGCACTAAAAGGTTCTAAAATTGGCACCTGGGAATTTGACGTTGTCAATAATGTTTTGATTTGGGATGAGGCGATGTTTAAAATATATGGTGTACCAACCGATAAGTTTACTCATGCTTATGATGCCTGGAAAAACACCCTTCATCCTGATGATCTGGATCAGGCAGAGCTTGAAGTGCAATTAGCGATTGCAGGTGAAAAGGAGTTTAATACAGAGTTTAGAGTTATTTGGCCTGACAATTCAATTCATTATATCAAAGGACTGGCACTTGTCCAACGAGACCATAAAGGAAATCCGATACGGATGTTAGGTACTAATTTTGATATAACAGAAGAGAAAAAGTTAGAAGAAACGCAAAGAATGATGGCGGCCAATGAGTCCAAAAGAAAGGAGATGGAGCAATTTGCTTATATCACATCTCATGACTTGAGGGAGCCATTAGTTACTATTCAAAGGTACTTAGGTGGGTTTCTGGAAGATTATGGTCAGGCAATAGATGATGACGCTCGTCATTATATCGAAGCATCTGTTAGAGCCTCAAATCATATGCAGGAACTAATTGTGGGGCTGCTGGACTATTCCCGACTGAGCAAGGAAAAAGAAATCAAGGTAGTAGACAGCAATGAAGTACTTAATTCTGTGATTGAGGATCTCAATGCGTTGATAGATTCAACTGATGCTGTAATTACTGCAGAAAACCTTCCGGTGTTGAAAGCATATCCGCTTGAATTGAAATTACTCTTTCAGAACCTGATCCAAAATGGCATCAAGTTTAGAAGAAAAGAAACGATACCAAGGATCCAAATTCAGGCCAAACAAATAGCAGGAGGCTGGCAATTTTCTTTTGCTGATAATGGTATTGGTATTCGAGAAAAGGACTTTGAGAAAGTCTTTACTTTGTTTCGTAGGTTACACAATAAAAGTGAATACGAAGGGTCAGGGATAGGGCTGGCTTACGTGAAAAAGATAGTAGAGATACATCATGGGAAAATATGGCTGGAATCTTCGCCCGGTAAAGGAAGTACTTTCTATTTTAGTGTTTTAACCGAATCCCTATGAAAAAAAAGCTCAATAGTATCCTTTTGATAGACGATGACGAAGACTGTAATTTCTTCCATAAGCGCTTGATCAATCGAATGGATATTGCAGATGAAATCAAAGTAAGTCTTGATGGTGAAGAAGCTTTAAATTACCTGAAGTCAACCAAGGATGGTAAGCATCCACAGCCTGCCATCATATTTTTGGATATCAACATGCCAAAAATTGATGGCTGGGAGTTTCTTGAGGAGTATGAAAAGCTTGATGATATGCAGAAGGCCAAAGTAGTCCTGATTATGCTTACCACCTCACTCAACCCTGACGATATGGAAAGGGCTAAAAAGAATCCACTAGTTCATGATTATTTCAATAAATACCTCGATACCGAACGGATTCAGAAAGTTATTGATAAGTATTTTTCAGACTATCTCTGATTTTGGTCAATCTAAGATGACCCAAATAATTTGTTTGACCTTCTGATCTTTGGTTTGTGCAAGGTAATACAATGCAATCCCCCTCCACTATAATTAAGCTCCAGTGCATCACTCATCACTACCTTTCGGCTTTTAAACACTCCTGCAAAGATTACTTTGGCAGCTTCATCTTTTCTCTTGATATAAGCTGGATCACCTTCACTGTAATAAGATGGCACCACTACTGAATTATTAGTGATTACAAAATTCAGGTAGCTTGTAACGGGTGTATAATAGATGTCTTTGCCATTATATTTCCCATCATTGAAAAGAACAGGAGCTTGTGGGACCCTGACGATTTTAAAAGGATTACCATCCTGATCTTTCGCTTTCCTGAGTATTTCATAGCTTTCTTCCAGTCTGGCGTGTATCACCCTGTAGTAAGAATCCCGCAACAGGTCATCCGGGTCAACTTTAGCCAGAAGGATTGTCTGGGCATCAGCAAACCGACAAAACTCATCAATATGTCCGTTTACACCATTTCCATAGATATTTTCATGGACAGGCCCATTATCAAACGCATCATCCTGGGGAATGCCTCTTTTCAGCCAGATGATATTTTTTNGATTGAGCCTTCGTTTATACTCCTTTTCTATTTGATCCTTACTCAAATGGGGGTTAATCGATTTTTCATAGCTCTCAATGAGAATCATCGTCCCCTTTCCATTAAGCTCACGACCTCCTCCGGCGCTAAACATATTACTCCTCATAAATGAAAGCCTCATTTTAGATGAATAAATTTCTCCAAACAGATTGTATTCCTGGTTTGCTTCGTGATCGTATTTGAAGGACAGGATGTCCTGTTTTCCCTTTGCATCATGGAGGAATACCGGTCCGTAATCCCGTATCCAAACATTGTCATTCTCGAGGTTGAATGGTGAAAGTGTGATATTTTCCAGATTGACACCTCTGTTTTTTAGTATGTTTTGGATATGATCAGGTTTGTGATATCGTTCATTGTAAAACAGTGTAATATGGTCCCGCTCGGTAATGGTGGCAGTGAGATTAAGAATTGTACGTTGAAAAGTCGGATTCCAGCAGATAAAAGTGCTTTCCTGTTCATCAAATTCAGCAGGAGAAAGGAGCTCATCAAAACTTATCTTATCCGAACAGCTTATGAGGTAAAAAAGGATTAAAAATGATATACCCGACCAGGCAATAAATTCCTGATGTCCTGGTCTTTTGATTCCTGTTGTCATGTTCCTTTAGGGATCTTCGATGGTACTATTTATTAGAACAAATTTCAGTATTGATTTTGAAGAAATCCTGAGGATTTTTAATGTGATTAGATTAGCTGAGTTGTTTTGGATTACTGATTATTCAAATTTATTTGATAACTGTTTAGTGGTGTTGACCATTGGGCTTGCCTTATAGTTTACCAATGCCATAAAAAAATATGTGCTGTTTTTGCATAGATTTGTTTAGGTCGTTACAACTATTTTGTTCAATTAAGCGTCATTAGGTTAAGAAAAACAGGCTGGATGCATTTCAGTGAAGAAGAATTAATCAAAGGTTGCTGCAAGCAAGATGCGAAAGCGCAGCAACAACTATATGACACTTTCGCTCCGCGGATGTATGCTGTCGCTTTGCGTTATACAAAAATGGAGCAGGAAGCTGAAGATATTCTTCAGGAAGCTTTCTTAAAGGTTTTCAAAAAGATTGGGGACTTTAGAAAGGATTCCTCACTGGCATATTGGATAAAGCGTATTGTGATCAATACAGCATTAAACCACCAACGGAGTAAGTTGTACTTATATCCAATGGTGGATGTAAATGACCTGAGTCAATACAGCGCAAATGAAACAGCAGTTTCCTCATTAAGTCAAAAAGAGCTCATGGAAATGATCCGAAGGCTTCCCAGTGGATGTCAGATCATTTTCAATCTGTATGCAATTGAAGGATTTAAACATCATGAAATTGCTGAGATGCTTGATCTTAGTGAGGGGACATCCAAATCTCAATATGCAAGAGCAAAAAGTTTGTTGAAGGAATGGATCAATGAAAGCAACAAGGTGAATTATGGCAAGGCGGGAGAACTTTGAGGGAGATAGCTTCGAGCAGGAGTGGAAGGATGCTTTTGAGGATGCCTCAGAGCAGCCAAATCCAGGAGTTTGGAGCAATATTGAGCGTGATTTAGCCTATAGGCAAATGGCATCGCTTAAGCGTAAGGCCAGTTTTTATCAGTGGGCCGCAGCTGCTGCTATGTTTATCGCAGCGTTTCTGGGAATGAATTATCTCATTTCTGATAAGACCATCAACACGGGAGAGCTGTCTGATGCCGGCACTCAGAATGTTGAACTCAATAATCAACAGGCTTTTACCAATGGATCTACTGGAGATCTGATCACAGGAAATTCAGGCCAGAATGAGGTGAGCAATACAAATAGCGTAAACGATATGAATTCGGAACGCAACAGCTTTACTGGCAATAGTTCGGATGACTCAAATACAAATCTTAATAGTGGATACGCCCTTTTAGGGCATTCAGGTGAAGATCAGCAAATTGAACCTGCTTATTTGACTTTAGCACTTGAAGGCAAACGGATTGATCAGGCTGAGGTAGCATATGCTGTTGATGCCAACACCGAGCGTCGCATGTACAGCAAAGCGATCAACGGTAAATTTGCTCAACGGAAATCCAGGAAAGCACACGGCTCTGAGAAATTTTGGGCAGGAGTAGGAGTGGGTTCAGGAAGCTTTGATCCAAATTATCAATCAGGGCCAAGCAATCTGCTGGCAAGTAGTCTGAATTTATCAACTGCTGAAAACTACGCTGCAACTAATTCTTTTAGAATAGAAAGTCAATCCCCTGCTGTGCGTGAAGGCATGAAGAGTGGCTCTACTATCGACATGGGACTAAACTTTGGTGTGCGTGTAAGTGAAAACTGGATAGTAGAAAGTGGTCTCTATTTTACCCAGGCTGATGCAGTGACCCAGACAAATGTGGTGGTGGAATCACCCAATGTAGTGGAACCTATTGCGGCATCATCTGAAACACGTGGTGTTACTGAACTTAACAACCTGGTAGGTACCGAAAAAATCATTCAGTATAGTTATCAGGATGTCAACTTTGACAATCAATTCCAATTTGCATCATTACCGATAAAGGCCGGGTTTATTCTCATTGACAGCAGGCTGAATATTGTATTGAATGCCGGTGTGGCAACCAATCTTTATTTGGGTAATAAGCTGGAAGATCCCAATAGTGATGTGGCCAATGTGTCTATTGGACCAGGTAAAAGCTCACCATACAGGGAAGTTAGTTTTGCCGGGCTTGGTGGATTGCAAATAGGGTATGCGCTCTTTGATCAGGTCGAATTTACCATCGAGCCTTACATGCGTCAACCCATCACCTCACTTACCAAGCAGAGTACTTCTTTTGTTGCCTCTCCTAGTGGGCTGGGAATAAATACAGGAATTCGTTACAGATTTAATTAATCTCTTACAACCTTTTCTGAAAGGCGGGTGTCATGGTAGTATAACTTAGAATTATCGCCATGGAAACAAAAGAACAATCACAGCCAGAAGAGNTAAAAAAAGAGCTTATTAAGCTCACTACCCTTACATTAATCGTACTATCACTACTTACTCTTTTTTATATTGGTTAAGTAGTTCAGTTCGGCTTTTAGAGACCAATTTTCATTAGCCGGTAATTTTATCCGGGGTATTTCAAAGCTTGTCTTAAAAGATCTTTAGTTTTGAAAACCTATTAATAGAATTATGTCTCAAAAACCAATCACTACTTTCATAGAGAAGCATTTTCTGCATTTCAATGCCGCGGCACTGGTAGATGCTGCCAAAGGCTACGTCAGGCATTTGGATGAAAATAAGAAGATGCTCGTTTCGTTGGCCGGAGCCATGAGTACCGGTGAGCTGGGCATTTCGTTTGCCGAAATGATCCGAAACGACAAAGTGCACATCATATCCTGCACTGGAGCTAACCTGGAGGAGGATATCATGAACCTCGTGGCTCATACTCATTACAAACGTATCCCTAACTACAGAGACCTAACACCTGAAGATGAAGGTGCATTGCTGGAGCAGGGTCTCAACAGGGTGACTGACACCTGTATCCCGGAAGAAGAGGCATTCCGACGAATACAAAAAAACATTTTTAAGATCTGGAAGGATGCTGAAGAAAATGGTGAACGCTATTTTCCTCATGAGTTTATGTATAAGCTGCTGAAAAGTGGGATGTTAGACGAATATTTTGAGATTGATCCCAAGAATAGCTGGATGCTGGCTGCAATGGAGAAAAATCTCCCCATGATTGTGCCAGGATGGGAAGACTCAACACTGGGGAATATTTTCGCCAGCTACTGCATCAAAGGTGAATTGAAGCCCAGCACCATGAAGTCTGGTATAGAATATATGACCTTCCTTGCAGATTGGTATACTGAAAATGCAGGAGATCAGGGTATTGGATTCTTTCAGATTGGAGGAGGAATTGCTGGTGATTTCCCTATCTGCGTAGTGCCGATGCTATATCAAGATCTTGAGCGGGTAGATACGCCTTTTTGGAGTTATTTCTGTCAGATATCTGATTCCACCACGAGTTATGGTTCCTATAGCGGTGCAGTACCCAATGAAAAGATTACATGGGGTAAGCTGGATGTGAATACACCAAAATTTATTGTGGAATCCGATGCCACGATAGTGGCGCCTTTGATCTTTGCGTATATTTTGGGGTGGTAGTCTACTGGTTCTTGGGTTCCAGCTCACCACGCATAAACTGGTTATACTCTTCGCAGGAGAGGTAAGATTCACCCAATGAGTAGGGGCAGGTTTGGTATATCCTGTCAAATGGACCATTCTTAACGATTACCCCTGTGCCATTGCATACAGGGCAGATCATCTTTTGCAATCCACCACAGTTGTAGTCGTCTCCCTGAAGTTCTTTCTGGATCTCTGCAGTTTGTTCCTTACTTATCTTGATGTATTCTTCTTCAGCGAGTTGCAGGTATTTGATAGCCATATCATAGTACCTTCCCTGAGTGCCTTTAAGCTGAATATACTTATTGAGCCAATTGATACTCTGCTTGTATTTGGTGAGGTGAAAACTGTTTCTACCAAAATAATAAGCCATTTCTGATGGGAGAGATTCCATTTTACTCATTACGAAGAGAAACTCTTTCTGTGCTGATTCATACTGACCGGATTCCATTAGCATAACTCCCTGGTCCATGCGTCGGGATAGTTCACCATCCAGGATGGATTGACCAAAAAGGGTGTAATTCAGTCCAAAAGAAGCAACACAAAAAATCAACAAATATCTACCCATAGTGTAAAGATGCTTATTTAAACTTATTTGAAAACGCTCTTAGACGTTTTTTAAGTTGACTTCCAAAATAGTACCAAGTTTTACTTATCTGTTACCTTTGCCCACTATTATTCATTTTGGAACAATAATTGTGAATACAAACGTTCACTAAACAAGATAAAGTATCAGATCAATTTTGAGAACCAGGTATCTACTTTTTGTAATAATCATTTTCACTTTTACAGGTTTTTCCTTTGCTCAGTCCACCCGGGATGTAAAGCCAAAAGATCCTCCGCCACCTGCGTATCAGGCAAGCAAAAAGGAGAAAAAAGGATTTCTTGGGATATTTAAAAAGAAGGAAGAAAAGACTGTTTTTAATAAATCCAGGGAAGAAGAGGTTGCCGAATTTCGGGCCAGATTAAAGGAGGTCTACAAAGAGAAAGCCAAAGAGCAGAAGAAGGCTGAGGATCCACAGTATTCTGATCCAACATATTTTGGACATAAGAAACCGCCAAAAAAACGCCCACCAGACAAAATGAAATTTTGTAAGGAGTGTGGTCTCAAACATTAGAAAATGATTGCCAGAACAATCCATTGTGTCGGTAAGGTACAGGGTGTCTACTTCAGAGCTACAACAAAAGAAATAGCTGTCGGTCTTGGATTGAATGGCTGGGTGAAAAATCAGGCAGATGGTTCGGTTATGATCCATGCTGAAGGAAAGGAAGAGACGGTCAATTTACTCGTGGATTGGTGCAATCAGGGTCCCCGGCATGCTGATGTCAAAAGTGTAAAGGTTACCGACTCAGATATTGAGGGTTATCAGTCCTTTGATATTATCCGGTAGCGTAGGAGATGATCTTATTCCTGCTAAAATGAACCCCAAACTTTCTAAGGATAATCTTACGGATACCGTAAAAGTGGAATTTGTAATTGATATCCTGTTGTAGAATACAGGCTTTTAGGATACCCCGGTAGATTTCAGGATGTTGAGATAGTTCATGAGTCCACTCAACAAATTTATCCGACCAGTTTTCTGCATATACTTCATAATGACTCCTACCATCCCAAATAAATTCCAACTGATTGTCGCCAATGGTGAAGCGGTAGATAACCGAGAGTAATTCGTAAAATTCTTTTAGAAAATCGGTATCAAACTCTTTGATGGATTCAATATGTAAAGCAAAGTCATCCATCAGGCCCATGGGATTTTCCGCTCGTGTGTAATGGATTTTGGCAATTTCAACCCATTGGGTAAGTAGCCTGGGCTCTACAAATGCCTGAGCAGCTCGCAGTATCTGGTTTTTATCCTGATCAAAATACTTATCCTGATACTGTATCAATCTACCTGCTTTTCGTTTTATGCATAAAAAAAGGGAATAGAATCTATTCCCTGCAAATTTACTTAATTAGATTATTTCCTTATCAGGAACTCTTGTTAAAAGTGAAAGTCCATGAACCTTCAAAACCTTCAACTCGACCGGAAGAAGATACTGTAAAGGATACGATAAGTTGAGTATCCGTAACAGATTGAATATTCATAGATATTCCATCTACTCTATCCAGGTCGGAAATAGATCCTCCAAATGTCCAGGTAGTGCTGGTAGGCCATACATCGCTGGCACCAGTGTCCTGGGGTATCCCCTCGACAGCTATTGTGCCACCATCTGCATTTCCAGATATAACAACTGTGAGACCTTCCCACTCTGGTCGTACAGTAGTGCCAAGTTTTGCACCATCTGTAGCAAGTACCCAGGTGCCAACAAGCTTCGCTACTTGTTCCTCTTGAGGTGTAGGACCATCGTCGCCACCACCTCCTTTGTTACAGCTAATAAATACAGTAAGAGATATGAACACTAAGGCAGTTAGTAAATCAGTGACTCTTTTCATAATGCGGTTTAAAGATTATAATATATCAAAAGTAGGCTTTTTTAGGGATATTCAAAATTGAATTACTTAAAGATAAAACTTTAATACTTATCAAAGCCATCATGTCCGACTTTTAATCATGGCTTGAAGTCCTCAATATTGATCAATTCATCACAAAAAGTGTATTCCCGCTCCTGATTTGAAGCAATTATGATGCTTTGTCCTTCTTTTAGTGCACTGATCTGATCCTCGTACCAGTTGACATTTTTCAGATCAAGATTCATAGTAGGCTCATCCAAAAAGATCACATTTGACTCAAAGAAGAAGGCAAGACTCAACTTTAGCCGTTGAAGCATGCCAGAGGAAAGCTCTTCAATAAGCTTGTCAGCTGCGGATTGAAGGCTTGATTTTTCAAGAATTTCGGAAGTGGTAAATGTCGAAGGCTTAAACTTCCTGTGAAAGTTGAACATCTCCGATACGGTAAATTCATTGAGGATGTTTACGTAGGGTGCTACAAGGCTAAAAGAGAGCTGAACACTATCTTTATCAACTGGTTTTTGGCCATCGATGAATTTTATCGTGCCATCAGAAGGGCTTAGGTAGTTACATAAAATTTTGATCAGGGTTGACTTTCCTGATCCATTTGAGCCGGTAATGGCTACTCTGCAACCAGATTTAAATTCATAGTTTAATGACCTGAAAATCCATTCACGATTATACCTTTTCCCGAGGTTGTCAACGAATATCTCCACTAGTAAATACCTTTCATGACTCCTTTTGGGCTATTTCGGATGAAGTCAAGTATCTGTTGTTTGTATTTTGAAGCAGCGAGCTCAGTTTCTACCTGGTCTAAGGCTTTACTGATATTTTGATTTTGGATGTAGATGATCCTGTAGATGTCGTCGATGATCCTGATATCTTCTTCGGAATATCCTCTTCGTTTTAGTCCAACGGTGTTTACCCCAACAAACGATAGTGGCTCCCGGGCAGCTTTGACATAAGGAGGTACATTTTTTCTTACCAGGGACGCTCCTCCAATGAAAGCATGCTCACCGATCACAATGAATTGTTGCACCGCTACCAATCCTTCCAGGATTGCATAGTCTCCAATTTCCACATGACCTGCTATAGACACTGAGTTTGCCAGGACACAATTATCTCCTACAATCGTATCGTGACCCAGGTGAACATAGGCCATGATCAGGCAATTTTTCCCTACTCTGGTTACGTATTTATCCTTTGTGCCGCGGTGAATGGTCACAAACTCACGAATTGAGGAATTATCCCCAATTTCCACAGTAGTGTACTCACCTTCAAATTTTAAATCCTGGGGTACAGCACAAATTACCGCTCCCGGGAAGATCTTGACATTCTTGCCGATTCTTGCTCCGGGGAAAATGGTGACATTTGGACCTATCCAGGTATTGTCACCAATTTCAACGTCTTCATAAACTGTAGAAAATGGTTCGATGGTAACATTTTTACCAATCTTAGCATCGGGATGAACGTTGTTTTGAGGTCCTGTCATAGGTCTTTTCGAACGATACTTGCAGTCATAATTCCTTCGCAAGCTAAGTTATTTCCAACATAAGCACTGCCCTTCATCTTGACAAAACCTCTTCTGATAGGTTGAAGAAGCTCGCATCTGATGACTAGGGTGTCTCCGGGCAGGACCATTTTTCTGAATTTAATGTTTTCCAACCCAANGAAATAAGTCCAGTAATTTTCAGGATCAGGGACACTATTCAATACCAGGATACCTCCAATCTGAGCCATTGCTTCTACCTGCAATACTCCTGGCATTACAGGATTTCCAGGGAAATGCCCTGCAAAGAATGGTTCGTTAAAAGTTACATTTTTGATACCTGCTACCTGTTCATCATCTAGATGGAAAATCTTATCAATTAACAGGAACGGGTAGCGATGAGGTAGTAACTTTTGTATTTTATTAATGTCTAATACCGGTGGCAACTTAGGATCATACTGTGGCACATTATTTTGCTTGGTCTCCAGCATCAGCTTTTTCAGCTTTTTGGCAAATGCCACATTTGCGGCATGTCCGGGTCTGGCAGCGAGTATCTGTGCTTTGATAGGCCTGCCAACAAGTGCCAGGTCACCCACCATGTCGAGTAGTTTATGGCGAGCGGGCTCATTTTTATGTCTCAGCGCTACATTGTTCAGGATGCCCTCTTTGCTTGCTTCAATCTTAGGTTTTCCCAGCAGGTCGGCCAGGTGATCCAGCTCGTGAGGCTTCACTTTGCGGTCCACCACCACAATCGCGTTGCTCAGGTCACCACCCTTGATCAGGTTGTGTTTGTACAGCTCCTCTACCTCATGCAGGAAGCAGAAGGTTCTGGCCATGGAGATCTTCTCCTTAAAGTCTTCGATGTTGTTCAACAGCGCATGCTGACTACCGAGGACAGGTGAGTTGTAATCCACCATCACGGTGATCCGGTAGTCGTCCAGTGGGAGAGCGGCTATCTCTACATCACGATCCTTGTCCTGATAAAAGACACTTTCAGGCACTTCAAAAAAGTCTCTTTGTGCGGCTTGCTCCTGCAATCCTACTTCTTCCAGCGCATCAATAAACATTCTGGAGCTGCCGTCCATAATAGGAGGTTCGGGACCGTCCAGTTGGATCAGCACATTGTCAATTTCAAGTCCCACAAGGGCTGCAAGTGTGTGCTCAACGGTATTGACCCGTGCACCATTTTGCTCTATGGTAGTTCCTCTCGACAAGTCAACAACATTGTCGACATCAGCATCAACTATAGGTTTACCTTCTAGATCGATGCGCTGAAATTTAATGCCGTGATTGGGCTTTGCGGGGGTAAAGGTCATATTGGCTTTGACACCTGTATGCAGTCCTATCCCTGAAACCGTAACTGGTTCTTTGATTGTGTGTTGATTAGACTTCATCCTATTATTTAGTGGAGGACAAATTTAGGATTTTTTGCTCAAGTTCCTGAATACGTTTCATCATGTCAGGCAACTTTCTGAAGACGGTGTAGGATCTCATATAGGCACCTTTTTCGAAGGCAGGTGCGCCAAACATGGTTTCCCCGTTTGGAACATCTTTTGAGATTCCTGCTTTTGCAGCAATGATCACGCCATCACCGATTTTGATATGTCCTACCACTCCCACCTGTCCGGCAATAATGACTTGTTTTCCAACTTTTGTACTGCCTGAAATGCCAGTCTGAGCTGCAACAACTGTGTTTTCATCAATCTCAACATTGTGGGCAACCATCACAAGATTGTCCAGCTTAACACCTTTTTTGATCACAGTGGATTCGAAAGTGGCACAGTCTATTGTGGTGTTGGCTCCTATGTCTACATGATCTTCCAGGATTACATTTCCAAGCTGAGGAATTTTCTTGTATGAGCCGTCCTTTTGAGGGGCAAATCCAAAACCATCTGATCCAATTACAGCACCACTGTGGATTGTACAGTGACTTCCGATTTTTGTTCCGGCGTATATTTTTACTCCTGCATGGAAAATACAATTGTCGCCTATCGTGGTATTGTCACCAATGTGGACCTGTGGGTGTATTTTCACATTGCTGCCAATTTTCACATTCTTACCGATGTAGCTAAAAGCTCCCAGATAGACTTTTTCGCCATAGGAGGAATTTTCACCAATGAATACTGGCTGTTCTATTCCCTCTTTCATGAAACTGGTGATCTTTTCGTACTCTTCCAGCAGAGTGGTAAAGCTGAGGTAAGGGTCGTCCACCTTGATCAGTGTGGCGTTAATGCTTTTAGTAGGGGTGAAATCCTTTGACACGATCACCGCTGAGGCTTTCGTTGAATAAATAAAGGATTCGTACTTTGGGTTTGAAAGAAATGAGATCGCTCCTTCATTAGCATCTTCAATGCTATTGATCTTGCTGACTTTCTGCTGACCGTCGCCTTCTACAACGCCCCCGATTATTGCTGATATCTGATTAACTGTAAATTCCATGTAATGCCTGGTTGGAGGCTTAAGTGGGTCACAAATATATGTCTTTGGGATAGCTTAGGTAGTATTTTTTTACGATTTTGCTTATCGCCTTTATATTGGGTAGATCAGTGGCGCTGGCCACATCTACTACTTCTCCTGATTTGGTCAGGATGTTGATGGAACTGTCTTTGGCAACATACGCAGCATTGCTGACAGTACCTTTTTGTACAAAATATTTGATATGACTCTGATCAAAACCTTTCTTTAACAGAGTTTCATTAAGTTCTTTGATCCTATCCTTCGAAATTTTATCATTCGATAATTCGATCTTAAATAGCTTCCTACGAAGTAGATTCTGACTTAATGTCTTTAATACAAAGTCGTCATGCTGTGCCCAAAATTTAATAGATCCCCAGATATCAGAATCATCCAGCATTCCGAAGACATCCAATAAATCATGGTCTTTCTCAAATTCGTCTACAGTGATATCCTGCTCCAGGAAAATTTTCAAGGCAGGAGTAGCCGCCACATCGCCCCCTGATTGCGTAAGTTTTTTAGCTCTTTTCATCAATGAGATTAGCATTGACTCAGCGCTGACAGATGCTTTGTGCAGATATACCTGCCAGTACATCAACCGTCGGGCATTGAGGAAATTTTCGATGCTATAAATGCCTTTCTCTTCCACTACTAGCTGGTCATCCACCACATTGAGCATTTTGATGATTCGCTCGGATCCTATGGTCCCTTCCATCACCCCGGTGAAAAAACAATCTCGCCTCAGGTAATCAAGTCGATCAGCATCGAGCTGACTCGAAACCAGCTGATGTAAGAATTTTCTATGATACTTTCCAGTGAAGATTTGAATCGCCAGCTCAAGGCGTCCTTTAAACTCTTCGTTAAGTCTTTTGAAAATCCACAATGAGATTTGCTCGTGATTGACGTCTTTGAACAAACTAAACTCCAAAGTGTGTGAAAAGGGACCGTGACCAATGTCATGAAGTAGGATGGCCATCTGCGCCGCTTCGTATTCTGCTTCGAAGATCATGACCCCTTTGCTTCTGAGTGTGTCCAAAGCTTTGGTCATCAGGTGCATGGCTCCCAGGGCGTGATGAAATCGTGTATGTAACGCGCCAGGGTATACAAAATCTGTCAACCCCAGCTGCCTGATCCTTCGAAGCCGTTGAAAGAACGGATGCTCGATGATATCATAAATATGTCTACCCGGGATGGTGATGAAACCATAGACGGGATCATTTAATATTTTCTTTTTGTTCAAATTGCAGGTTGACTTATTAAGATTTATTAACAACTTGTTCGTGTAAAATTACTAATCCATCTTTCAAACAATTACGTAACACTATTGAACAAATAAAAAAACTATGAATTACCGAATACTCTGGGCTGATGATGAAATTGATTTGCTAAAACCTCATATTTTGTTTTTGACAGCCAAGGGATACANCATTACACCCGTAAATAGTGGAGCTGATGCCCTGGAGCAGATCGACCATAACCCCTTTGATTTGGTATTTCTGGATGAAAATATGCCGGGGATGACCGGACTCGAAACTTTGAACTACATTAAGTCTACCCATCCCAACCTACCTGTGGTGATGATCACCAAGTCGGAAGAGGAGGAGATCATGGAAGAGGCGATTGGTGCCAGGATAGCAGATTATCTGATCAAACCACTTAACCCGAATCAAATCCTGCTTTCGGTCAAGAAGATCCTGGACAACAAACGAATTGTCTCAGAACACACCAATTTCGGTTATCAACAGGAGTTCCAGCGCTTAACCATGGATCTCATGGATGTAAATGATTTTCAGGGTTGGGCCGATCTATTCAAAAAGCTGGTTTACTGGCAAATTGAGATTGACAATACAGAGGATAAAAGTATGGAGGAGGTACTCAATAATCAGAGAGTAGATGCCAATCACCAGTTTTCTGATTTTATTGAGGACCACTATCTGGATTGGATCACTAATCCAGATGTCGACAGGCCTTTACTTTCACATCAGGTATTGAAAAAGAAAGTGTTCCCGCTGATTAATGACGACAGATCTGTGTTTTTGATTGTGATCGACAATTTACGGCTGGACCAATGGGAGATCCTGGAACCTGAGATTGCGGAGCTTTTCAATATTGAAAGAAAGGAGACATATTATTCAATTTTGCCTACCACCACAGCATATGCGAGAAATTCACTATTCGGTGGGATGATGCCTTTGGATATTGCCAACAACTATCCCAATCTATGGGTAGGTGAAGATGAGGAAGACTCCAAAAATAATTTTGAAAATGAATTGCTTGGTGTGAACTTAAAGCGTGAAAAGAAAGATATCAAATACACCTACAATAAGATCATCAGGACACAGGATGGAAAACAGATTGTTGATAGCGTAACAAATTTGATGTCAAACCAATTGAATGCGATTGTCTTCAACTTCGTTGATATGCTTTCACATGCACGGACAGATATGCACATGATCCGTGAGCTGGCACCCGATGAGTCAGCGTATTTGTCATTGACAAAATCCTGGTTTTCACACTCTTCTTTGTTTGAGTTGCTTAAGATCCTGGCGACCAAGAAAAACACGAAAGTAGTAATCACTACCGATCATGGTACGATCAGGGTGAAGAAGCCTTACAAAATTGTAGGTGATCGAAAAACCAATACAAACCTGCGGTACAAGCAAGGTAAGAACCTGGGATTTGAAGAAGAAGGTGTCTTTTTTACCAGAAATCCGGAGCAGTTCAAGTTGCCAAAGACAAATGTGAGTAGCACCTTTGCATTTGCAAGAGAGGATTTCTTTTTTGCTTATCCAAACAACTTTAATTACTACGTAAATCATTATCGTGATACTTTCCAGCATGGCGGGATTAGCCTGGAAGAGATGATTATACCGCTGGTGGTCTTAGGTCATAAATAGATGAAATTTGTTGTTCGTTCAATTGATGAGTTGCGTCAGGTTTCTGATGCGATTAAAGAAAAATCCAAAAACTATAAGATCATTTGCCTGGATGGTGACCTTGGGGCAGGTAAAACCACACTTGTAAAGGATCTTGGTAAAGTACTGGGTATTTCAGATAATATCAGTTCGCCTACTTTTTCCATCATCAATGAATATGAAGACAGGGACCATCATCCTATCTATCATTTTGATTTCTACAGACTTAAGGATGAAGAGGAGGCATTGGATATCGGAATTGAAGAATATTTATATAGCGGTCACATCTGCATTATTGAGTGGTCCAGGATGTTTCAGGATCTTATTCCGTCAAAACACCTGGAAATAAGTATTAACTTAGTGGGTGAGAAGAACAGGGAAATAACCCTGGTAGAACATGGCTGAAAAGATGAAATCCGGCTTTGCAGAGTTGGCCCGGAATCCGAAATTGTACACGCAAGAGGCTCCATTGAAGAAAGTAAAGGGGCATAAATCTTTGTTTATTGGCGTTCCTAAAGAGATATCCCTGCAGGAGAGCAGGGTAGCACTCAAACCCGAGTCGGTGGATGTGCTTACAAGTAATGGTCATGAAGTCTGGGTAGAAGCCAGTGCAGGAAAGTCTGCTCATTTCAGCGATCATGAATATAGTGAAGCAGGAGCGAAAATCGTATACTCTTCAAAGGAAGTCTATCAGGCAGATATTATTCTCAAAGTAGAGCCACCGACTGACAAGGAGGTGAATCTACTCAAGCAGGGAGCTACAATTTTTTCTGCGTTTCAGACCGGTAGCCAATCGAGGGAATATATCGAATCCCTAAATAGGAAAAAGATCACTGCTATTGGTTACGAATTCATTGAGGATAAGGTAGGAGGGTTGCCTATGGTTCGGGCCATGAGTGAGATTGCGGGGAGTACAGTGATGCTGATAGCAGCAGAGCTACTGAGTAACACCAATGAGGGGAAAGGTGTGATTCTTGGAGGGATCACGGGCGTGCCCCCAACGCAGGTAGTGATTTTAGGCGCCGGTACTGTAGCGGAATATGCCGCCAGAGCCTGTATAGGACTGGGTGTCGATATCCAGGTTTTCGACAATCATATTTATAAGCTGAGGCGAATTAAACACGCACTCGGGCAGCAGATCCATACAGCCACTATAGACAATGCTACTATTGCAAAAGCCATACAAAATGCAGATGTTGTTGTTGGAGCTATCAGACCAGAAAAGGGAGCAAACAAATGTATTGTGACTGAAGAGATGGTTTCACAGATGAAGCCAGGGTCAGTAATTATTGATGTCGGGATCGATCAGGGGGGGTGCATAGAGACTTCAGAAATGACCAGCCATAAACGACCGACATTCAAAAAGTACGATGTGATTCACTATTGTGTCCCAAATATTGGGTCGAGGGTTGCCAGGACCGCTTCTCTGGCTATCTCTAATATCTTTACTCCCATCATTTTGCACATTGGAGATATTGGTGGGATAGATGAAATGATCCTGAGTAATAAGTGGTTTATGAAGGGTGTGTATACCTATAGAGGATCGCTAACGAATCTTCAGCTGGCGAAGAAGTTTAATTTGGGATTCAAAGATCTGAATCTATTGATGGCTGCCAGGTTCTGATGAACCTGACAACCAAAAAATATCATTAGTCTGGTAATACTTTTACCATTACACTCTTATAAAGCACTTTACTTCCCGGGTCATGTCCCTGAAGCGCAAAAGTTCCGCTACCAATTAGTCGACCTTTCATTCCGTCTTCTCTTTCTGGATTTTCAGGCTCAGTGTAGTCAGCTGTGGTGATACCGTTTACTTTTACTACTACATGTTTGCCTTGTACGATGATGTGCTCAGTAAACCATTCGTTGTCCTTTGATGGAGGATCTTTTACATCCTGGATAGCATACAAGCCACCTGTTTTTCTCCAGTCAGAATGGGTATTGTTTACCTGTACTTCATAGCCTTTTGATGGCCAACCATCTTCCTGGTATTCTGTATGGAAATAAATACCTGAGTTAGAATTAGGGAAAGTCATCAACTCACATTTCAACTCAAAGTTTTTGAAGTTTCCGTTGTTTACATCTCCCACGTAGTAGAGGTGAGATCTTTTGCCATTTACAACAATGTTTCCATCTTCAATTTTGAATGTCTCTGTGTTTTCGCTGGCTTTCCATCCGTTGAACGATTTGCCGTCAAACAGGCTGATCCACTCTCCAGAGGCAGCTTCTGCAGGCTGAGTTGTTGCTTCTTTGGTTTCGCTGGAAGTTTCTGATTTTTTGGGTGAACATGCAGCAAGGACTGCAATCATTAAAATGGTTAAGTATTGTAATTTCTTCATAGTTTGGATTTTAGGCCAAATCTAACAATATCTTCCTAATCACTCAGGTTAATCCTGTCATGCAAAGGAGATATGCAGGGAAGAACAGGATGACAATTTTTTGAAGATTCTATTTACTTGTTTGCATTATCCGAAAAATGCTATAATGAACGTTTTTAAGACCTCAATTCTGCTTCTGTTAATTTGTTTCTTGATATTCGAAATAAGAAGTCAGGAAAAACCCGGAACTCCCTGGGTTTCCTACCCCACAGCCAATGTCACCAGCTATGGTGTCTATCACTTCAGGAAAACTTTTGATCTGGATGCTATCCCAGCTCAATTGAAAGTCCATGTTTCTGCTGACAACAGATATATTTTCTATGTCAATGGAGAGATGGTGAGCTATGGACCAGCTAAAGGAGACCTGAAAACCTACAAATATGATATTCTAGACATAGCTGCTCAACTGAAACCTGGGCGAAATGTACTGGCTGTTTTGGTTTTTAATGCTGGAAAGAACAAGCCGATGGCGCTTCTCTCAGCTCAGACGGCTTTTATGTTCAGATCTGAGGATGAGCAATTCAGTCATCTAAATTCAGACATGGACTGGAAGACCTATCAAAACCCAGCTTATGACCCCATTACCTATGACGAGTTGAATCTGAGAGAGTGGCTCAGGGGATACTATGCCGTTGGTCCCAGCGATGAGGTATTTGCTGAAAAGTATCCCTGGGGATGGGTAGAAGTTGATTTTGATGATAGTCAATGGGTATCTCCTCAAAAGTTAGATTTTAATGGTGCGGAACCCTGGCATCTGGTACCCCGCAACATAGCTTTTATGGATAGTCATCGGGAGTATCCAAAGAAGATCAGAAGGGTAGAAGGAATTGATATGCCTGAATCATTTTTGGATAAAAAACAACCAATCGTTGTCCCCCCAAACTCATCAGCAAGCATCCTGTTAGATTATGAGATTTTTACCATGGGCTATCCGGAGCTCACAGTCAATCAGGGTAAGGAAAGCACGATAAAGATCACGTATGCCGAGGCATTGCATGAAGAGCCCTATCTCAAAACGCACCGGGATTCAGTGGACGGCAAAATCATGTATGGTCCGTTTGATATCTTTCATCCGGATG
>JAHCMM010000078.1 GCA_019192515.1 Cyclobacteriaceae bacterium SS2 | reverse complement strand
AGATGTGGATGTGCTTGTGATTGCTGCGCCAGATCATTGGCATGCCCCGGCAGCATTGCTGGGTATGCAGGCAGGCAAACATGTGTATGTAGAAAAACCCTGTAGCCACAACCCTAAAGAAGGGGAGATCCTGGTAGAAGCAGCGGCAAAATACAAAAAGATCGTTCAGATGGGTAACCAGCGACGCTCGTGGCCTAATGTGATGGAGGGTATCAAAGCAGTACAATCAGGAGCCATCGGAAGGGTGTACTTTGGTAAGGGCTGGTATACGAATAACCGTGGTCCCATCGGAGTGGGAAAAGAGGTAGCTCCACCAGATTGGCTGGATTGGGAACTTTGGCAGGGACCTGCTCCACGAAAGGCGTACAAAGACAATATTGTTCATTACAACTGGCACTGGCTGTGGCATTGGGGAACCGGTGAGGCCCTCAACAATGGTACTCACATGGTAGACTTGCTACGATGGGGTCTGGAAGTAGACTACCCCACAAAAGTAAGCTCCAATGGTGGTCGATATCGTTACCAGGACGATTGGGAGACCCCGGATACCCAGGTGATCAACCTCGATTTCGAAGATGTATCCATGACCTGGGAAGGCCGAAGCTGTAATGGTAAACCTATCGAGGGAAGTTCTGTTGGTGTAATGTTTTACGGAGAGGATGGTAGTATTTTGATCCCCGGGGGTAATAGTTATACCCAGTTTGACCTGAAAGGTAAAGTGGTAAAAGAAATGAGCGATAACGTAGAGATAGATCCACGAGACCCTGTGAACCCTGCAACCCAGCTTGATGCCATGCACATTCAGAATATGTATGATGCGGTATTCAATGGCGGTTCTCTTAATGCAGATATTGATTCCGGACATAAAAGTACATTACTGGTTCAGTTAGGAAATATCTCTCAACGTGTAGGACGGTCTCTTGATATCGACACTAAAAACGGTCATATCAAAGATGATGCAGATGCCAACAAACTCTGGAGCCGTACATACGAAAAGGGGTGGGAGATGAAGCTATGAGGATGAAATATTTTGCTATACTGTTTTGCCTGGTGCTTCTGGCATGTGAGGGACCCAAAAAGGCCAAAGCAACTGATGAGAAGCCGGTGACTGGTTTAAACCAATTGACCGAACAGGAAGAGGCAGATGGGTGGAGACTACTTTTTGATGGAAAGTCTTTCAATGGTTGGAGAGGTCTGGGAAGGGATCATGTACCCGATGCTCACTGGAAGATTGAAGATGGAACGATCCGAAAGCTAAACAGTGACGAGGTTCCAAAGCTTACTGATGGCAGTGATCCCGAAAGTGGAGATCTGGCTACCATAGAGACTTTTGAAAACTACGAGTTGTATTTTGAGTGGAAGATCCTCAAGGCAGGCAATAGCGGGTTGAAATACAATGTGTCGGAGGAAATATCCAAAAAATATGGCTCCGGTTTTTCGGCGCTTGGGTTTGAGTATCAGCTTTTAGATGATGAGGATCCAAAATACGACGGAAAGCTAAAGCCATCGCAGTACACATCCTCTCTTTATGATATGATCCCTGCAGAGCCAAAATTGGTTGAGAAAAAGCCAGTAGGTGAATTCAATTCCAGCAGGATCATCATCGATGGAAATCATGTGGAACATTGGCTGAATGGCAAGAAAACTGTCAGCTATGAATTCAGTTCGAACCGGCTGATATCTGCCTATGAAGACAGCAAGTTCGTCAAATATGAAAAGTTTCTGGATAAGAAAAGCGGTCATATTATCCTTCAGAACCATTCGGATGATGCCTGGTTCAGGAATATCAAGATCCGCGAAATAAAAGATTAGTGAATCACACAAACCCAAAAATTCAATGATGAAGAAAAGCAGTAGCAACTTAGATCGAAGATATTTTCTTAAAGCATCGGCTTTGTCGGGTGCCTTTCTTGGAATACTTCCGGGTAGCCTGTATGCCAATGATAAGGAATACATCAAAGAGAAATTAGAAAATGGGCTTGAGCCCGGACCAGCACGAGGCGAAACTATTCAGGGATTAACAGTAAATCCTATCGAACAGGTGAGGGTGGCATTCATCGGTGTTGGAAACAGGGGGAGTAGCCATGTAAGAAGGATGGCGGCTTTATCACCAAAAGCAAAAATAGTTGCGATATGTGATATACGTGAGGAAAAAGCTAAAGCCTCTGCTGAATTCATGAAGAAGCAGGGACAGAAAGTAGATATCTACAGCGGTAAGGAAGAAGCCTGGAAAGAGATGGTTAAGAGAGACGATATTGACCTGGTCCTCATCTCAACTCCATGGGAAGATCATGCACCCATGGCCATCTATTCCATGCAGCAAGGCAAGCATGTAGCTTGTGAAGTACCTGTGGCATGCACGTTAGAGGAATGTTGGAAGCTGGTGGATACCGCTGAACAGACCCGACGAAATTGTATGATGCTGGAGAATGTTTGCTATGGCGATGAAGAGCTATGGATATTGCGAATGGTGCAGGAAGGCATCTTCGGGACCCTTACCTATGCCGAGGCAGCCTATATCCATCACATGACAGCGGGGCTCTTTGATGACAAGTACTACGAAAAATGGCGAATTGGACATCACGTGACTACCAATGGGAATCTTTATCCTACCCACGGTTTGGGACCCGTTGCCCAGTATATGGGGATAGGAAGAGGAGACCGTTTCGATCACATCGTATCCATGAGTTCATTGCAGGCCAGTCTATCTGAATTCTCGAAAACTGTAGATCCTGGTAATCCTTATTACAATCGTACTGATTTTGCTCATGGGGACATGAACAATGCGCTGATCAAAACTCATAAAGGTCGGTCCATTTTGATGCAGCATGATGTGGTCACACCGAGACCGTATAGCAGGATCAATGCACTGGCAGGGACAAAGGCTTATCATGAAGGGTATCCGAGCCGTTTGTCACTCAACAATGGTTCTCACGACTGGCTACCTGAAGATGAGTACAATGAAATGCGCGAGAAATTTAAACACCCGATCTGGGACGAGCTGAAAGATGAGATTGCGAAAAACAATGGACATGGAGGAATGGACTTTGTGATGACCTACCGCATGATCGATGCGTTCAATAAAGGCTTACCACTTGACATGGATGTTTACGATGGGGTGGACTGGTCCGTGGTGACACCATTGAGTGCTACCTCAGTTGAATTGGGTAGTATTCCGGTCAAGTTCCCCGATTTCACCAGGAATCACTGGGAAAGCAAGCGAGTGCTGGAGATTTTGAAGTAGCTACCAGGCTAGACTAAAAGCCCTCTGCTGGAGACTACAAAAGTTTAGATCTGCAGATATTAATACAAATCCCAGTTTGAAAATTAAGCTGAGATTGTTTTTCTGGATAAAGGTTAATTAAAACTTTTGTAGTCTGCCGGGTGGAAACTTTTGTAGTCTAACCTGGCAACTTGTAGTCTAGCCCAGCCCTCAGACCACCTTCTCCATCTTATAGTCATCCATCACGAAGCCACCGCCAATATCCGCCACTGGCTCACCTACGATCTTGAAGCCCCATTTTTGATAGGCTTTGATGGTATCTGTGTTATGTTTATTCACGGTGAGCCAGATCTTGTCAAGCGATCTGTCGCTGGCTTGTTGCAGCACAAACTGAAATGCCTGCTTTCCCAGGCCGCTACCACGGGCAGACTTTAGTAAGTATAATTTGCTTAGGAATAGCCCATCCTCTCCTGTTTTGATGCAGATATAGCCAACTGGTGAAGAGCCGCTCATGATTTGAAAATACTCATAACCTTCAGCTATCTGCTTTCTCATTGGACCAAAAGACTGGAGATTTTCCAGCATATAGCTGACCTGATCTGCACCGATCATTGGAGTGAAGTACTCATTCCAGATTTCATGTGCCAGGGCAGCAACCGACTCTATTTGCTGGTCACTATGGACAGTTTTAAATTCTACCAAACTATGATTATTTAACTGAGGCTATCCAACGATCAATTTTTGCTTCGAGTAGAGCCAAAGGTATACTGCCCGTTTCGAGCACCTGATCATGGAAAGCTGCAATGTCAAATTTATCACCAAGTTGGTCTTCTGCCCGTTTTCTCAGTTCACGGATCTTTAACTGACCGATCTTGTAGGACAAAGCCTGACCGGGATTGGCCATGTAGCGTTCTATTTCCCTGACAATTCCATCATATGGTTCTGCCTCATGCTCCACAGAGTACTGGATCGCTTCTTCCCGGGTCCAGCCTTTGCTATGGATTCCCGTGTCAACAACCAGTCTGATAGCCCGATGAATTTCCGCACTCAGCATTCCAAAGTACTGGTAAGGATCTTTGTATAAGCCAAGCTCTTTACCTAAAGACTCAGTGTAAAGTGCCCAACCCTCACCATATCCACTGTACCAGAGTGTTTTCCGGAACATAGGCAGGTTCTCATTTTCCTGGGTCAATGAGATCTGGTAGTGATGTCCGGGAATGGCTTCATGCAAAAACAGAGACTCGTTGTCATAGATATTGTATTCTTCCACATTGGGGATAGGGGTATAAAAAATACCAGGTCTTGTGCCATCCAACGATCCCGGGTTGTACTCTGCACTGGCTGAAGCTTCACGGAAGGCTTCCGTTCTTCTCACCTCAAATGGTGTTTTAGGCTTGTTGTTAAATAGCTTCTCCAGGTGAGGCTTCATGGTCTCATGGATGCCATCAAAGTATTCAATAACCTGCTCTGGTTTGGTAAAAGGCATTAATTCCTTGTTGTTTCGAACATAGTCAAAAAATGAAACAAGGTCACCCTCATAGCCAACCTGGGCCTTCACTTTTTCCATCTCAGCTGAGATCCTGGCAACCTCATCCAGCCCCAACTGATGGATCTGATCAGCCGTCATATCGGTGGTTGTATACAATTTGATCTGATGCTGATAGAAAGCTTCTCCGTTTGGCATCACACCATATCCGCTGCTTTCCCGCCCGGCAGCCAGGTAGTCGGTCTTCACAAATTCCGCAATGTCTTTATAGGCTGGTACCACCTTGTCAAGAACCATCTCTTTATACTTGGTTGTCAATTCCTCTTTTTCCTTATCTGTGAATGACTCAGGGAAATTTTTAGCTGGACTATAAAACAGGTTTTGTTCCAGGTCCTCGGTTGTCATAGCTTCCAGTTGGGGAATGACTTTCACGATGAGGGATTTGGGAAGTACATAATTTTGTTCAACCCCATCCTTCATTTTCTCCTTGGCAGAATTAAGCCATACCAGGTATCCATCGATTCGTTTCAGCCACTTTTCATAATCCTCAACAGTTTCAAAAGGCTGAGCGCTTTGACCACTGGCTAACTGCCCGATCATCAGGTTATTTGACCACATCTGATCAATAGGAGTCAGGTCCTTTTTGAACTCCATGTCTTTAAGGGTCATTTCACATTCCCACCGGACAATCTCTTTGCTCAACAACTGGTCAGCAGTCAGCTGAGTATCATCATATTGGGTAATCAACTCCAGGTATTTGTTGCTGTATGCTTTGACTTCTTCACTGTATTCATCTGAGAGAAAATCCGGGAAGAGGTCGTTGTATCTAGAGTCACCAGCAAACGTGGCATTGAGTGGATTTAGTTTCAACCCCTCTTCATAGTATTGATCGAGCATCTCATCAAAAGTCATAGCGGGCGCTGTAGTTTTATCGGTAGAGCATGATCCCATGATGGTCATGAGAACAGCCAGAGAAAATAGTCTTTTCATAGCAGATATTGAGATTTTGCCCAAAATTAGGGAATGTTCACGGGCTGATGAAACGCTTTACATAACCGGATATAAATACCTGTGAGGGGTGAATATCTGGTTTTTGACAGCTCTTAGGAGAATAGAATTCTGATGATATAGCCCATGCGATGATTAACTCTGCGTTCAACACATTTTTACAACAATTGATGATTGAAAATACCCCTTGACCTGCATTCATCTTTTTTGTAAGTTCAGTATATGAAAAAGATTACAGGTTTAGCGGTAATTCTCCTGGGAACCTGTTTCTGGCAATGTGGTGATAAGGAGGGGGTGTGCACTGGATTTAGCACTACTTTTAATAAGACCTATTGCTACGATGGCTGGACAGAAAGTGAGTGCAAGGAATATGATGATGAGCAGGTCAACGGTGCCGAATGGCACTTTCATGAGGACCAGACCTGTGCTTCCAGAGGGTTATAAAGTCAAAATTTGGTCCGTCAACTCAGGTATATCCTGGAGTATTTAAACCAGGGAGGAGACGGTATGTGTCCGTAGACCGAGGTTTTTACCTGTATTCTTATCGACTTCTATTTGCGTCCTAAAGATTGCTGAGCTTTTTGATCAGACTATGCATTGCATGAAAGATCCTAACAAATAATCATCTTAACATGACCTGTTTTCATCGGGGATAAATTGCTGGAAACTACTTCTATGTTCCATATTTATAACAGCTGACTGGTAATTATCTTTCACTAAGGGGCAATCATCGAAAAAGAAACACAGTACATGGATAAAAACGATTATTTCACTAATTTAATTACGTAAGTACAAACAGGCAGTAAATGGATTTCATAAGAATTGCTCTATTGGCAGTTGGTGTGAGACCCCAAAGTTATGTCAGCAGACCATCTTGAGAAAACACCTTACTCCATTGTATTAAAATGCCGATTCATTCTTGTTTTTGGGTTGATTGGTTCTATTACCACGACATCCCAATTTCTGTACCTTATTATCACTGATCCTTCCCCAAACACCTCTTTCTTTTACGCCCTGTGTTTTGCTGCTCCATTGCTTTATATCACTACTTATTATGCTTATAAAAAAATGCCATTGGCTGCATCTTATCTTGCTTTGATTGTATCAATATTAGGCTGTTTTGCTGCCTTAAACCTCATTTTTGCTGCCTTCCTTACAATGGTGATGATATTCGTGTTTTCAGCAATATTCATCTCCATACGTCAGGATCAATTGGTGATTTTTTATCTGAGTTTGATATTGACCACAGTTATTAAGATCCTGGTGGAATTAGAGGTTTTTACCATATCATTTATTCCTCATTCCAATCTTGACAATGAAAGCATATTATTTATATGCATGTTTCTCTTTTCAGTTTTTACCTATGCATTTATTGTGAATTATCTGATCAACAGGGGGTTGCAATCCTCTGAAAGACTCATTCACACTTATGCTCAACTGGAAGAGACATTGAAAGTGAAAGACCAGCTTATTACTTTGATCTCGCATGATCTGAAGAATCCGATAGGTAATATCTCGATGATCGTGAAGGAGATCCAGCGCAAAACTTTGCCTGTGACATCTGAAGTTCTTGATATGCTCAGTGACACAAGTACTAAAGCCAGCAATTTGATTGAGAATTTGACAAGATGGTCCGTTGTGAAACAGGATGAAACCATGGTCAGAAAGGAGATATTTAACCTGTATGAATGTATTCAGGAAAATATCGATTTGCTGAATATTATGTCCAGTCAAAAGCAAATTGAGATCATCAATAATTGTAATAAGGAGGCAGATGTCAAAGCTGATCGAAGTATGATCAGTACAGTAATCAGAAATTTAGTAAGCAATGCAATAAAATACTCGCACGACAAAAGTAAAATTGAGATTGATTCTACTATCAAATCTGCTTACATCCATACAAGTATCCATGATTTTGGTGTTGGTTTGACTCCTGAGCATCAGCGAAAACTCTTTCTGGATAATAAGGATTACAATTCAATTCCTGGCACATCAAATGAGAAGGGGTCTGGTCTGGGACTAATCATAAGCAAAGATTTTGTGGACTTAAATGGAGGTAATATCGGTGTTGAAAGTAAAATTGGGAAAGGGAGTACTTTTTGGTTTAGTATCCCCATCGCAGAAAATAATAAATAATCTCAAATGGGTTTGGATCGGGACATTACATGAGGGTTGAATTCAATCCAGACTCTATTTTAGTCAAATGAAGATTAACCCAACCTCTTTCGTAGCAATACTACTTGTAATAGCTGCATGTAGCACGAAACCAGAACAACAGACTCCTCCAAATATCATTTTACTGATCTCTGATGACCAGAGCTGGACCGATTACAGCTTTATGGGGCATGAGACCATACAGACACCTCGGATTGATCAGCTAGCGAATGAAGGATTGACTTTTACTTATGGCTATGCCACAGCACCTCTTTGTAGTCCGTCGCTGGCTTCAATGATCACTGGCCTCTTTCCACACCAGCATGGAATCCTGGGGAATGATCCTGTTTTTGAAACTGAGGGCCCGCGATACAGAGAGCAATGGTTGCAGCAGCGAAAGGAATTATATAATGAGTACGAAAAGCAATTTGAAGAACTGGCCACTATTCCGGATCTTCTTAAGCAGAAGGGCTATGTATCCCTGCAAACTGGAAAGTGGTGGCTAGGTCACTATGGTACAGGCGGTTTTGATGATGGTATGACACATGGTGATCCTACACGGGGTGGACGTCATGGTGATGAAGGATTGAAAATAGGTAGAGAAGGGCTTCAGACTGTCTATGATTTTATTGATGATGCTCAGACGAATGAAAAGCCATTCTTTGTATGGTATGCTCCTTTTTTACCTCATGCCCCCCACACTCCACCGGATAGCATTTTGGCAAAATACACGGATAAAACACCATCTGAGGCAGTGGCCAGGTACTGGGCGATGTGTGAGTGGTTTGACATTACCTGTGGACAGTTGATGGATGATATTGAACGACGAGGACTCTCGGAAAATACTTTGTTTGTATACGTCACCGATAATGGATGGATCCAGGACCCTGACAAGGTAAACCGGTATGCTCCGCGTTCGAAACGAGAGCCCTACGAAATGGGTATCCGGACGCCTATTATGTTCCGCTGGCAGGGAAAGATAGTACCTGAGATGAATACAACAGATGCCGTGAGTGCCATCGATATTGCGACGACCATTCTGGGGATCAATGAGATCGAGCCAACCGCTGATATGCAGGGGATCAATGTGCTGGACAAGCAGGTGCTGGAAGGTCGTGACATGATCTTTGCGGAGAACTTTGCCCACGATTTTTCTTCACTGGATTCGAGCGTCTATCACCGTATGGCCATTGATCTGCCTTACAAGCTGATCCTCCCTGATCCGATGAATCAACCTGAAGATCAAGTTGAGCTTTTTAATATTGTGGATGACCCTCACGAAGAAAACAACCTGGTGGCAACAGATCCCGGAAAAGTAAAAGAACTCACTGCAAGGATTGAGCAATGGTGGGTGGAGTGAGGTTTTATCCAATCAGTATGAATGTCGTTTAGACCTGTTTTGATTTCAACCTCAGAACACTGATGGGTAGATATATGAACAAAAGAGATTAATTTTATGTAATAATAGACATCGGATGGATAGTACAATAAAATACAAAATAATCTCTAAAATCATCAATAGTGATGATGAAAAGCAATTGCAG
>JAHCMM010000077.1 GCA_019192515.1 Cyclobacteriaceae bacterium SS2 | reverse complement strand
CGAGAAGATCGAATGGATGTCGATACGGTATTCAACCTCGTTCAAAGAGCTCAATTGAGACAAAAGCAACTGGACCGGGAAAAGCAGAAAAAGGATCAGGAAGCACTCCTTGAGCGAAACAGAAAAATAGCTGAAGGAGCTGAGTTGGTCACTATTCCGGATAATGCCGTTGCCCTGATTGTCGGCGAGTTCAAGGAAAATAAGTCGGATATGATGACCGATTATTTTGCCCATACTACATCCAAAATCATTTACCTGGCTTACTCCACCCACCAGAAGGATCTCTTTAGTGAAATGCGAAAAGCAGCTCTCAGGGCAGGGGAGACCAAGGATTTAGCTGAGGGCCCGAAGGACTGGGAGCATCGGGAAAAGTACTCGATGGGATCCGGTTACTACCTGGGGGAGCATCACCATTCCGGATGGGAGGTCAGAAAGGTCAGATTTGACCCCACGAATAAGGATCAGTGTAACCAGCTGTTCATTGCCGCAGTAGAAGGAAGATACTTCTGCGAAACGGGTCTTGATCAACCCACACAACTTCCAGAAACTCCGAATGACATTCTGATCTACCATGAATTAAAACACACTAAGAAAGGTCATGACCTCTTTGTATATGCACTAACAGAACAAGTAGATCGAGATGAATTTCTACGGCTAAAATCCATTGCCAAAACTTCCAATGGATACTACAGCAACTTCAGGGGCAGGGGAGCAGTACCAGGTTTCCACTTTCTGAAGAAGGAAGATGCGGACAGGTTCATCCAATCCATCAAATAAACTTTTCACTCACTAAAAATCAAGACCATGAGAAACTACATCGAAATGGATTCAACTCCACTGGGAGAGAAATGTATCAATGCCGGCAATTCAATAGAAATGCAGGAGCTCGAAGTAAAGGCTATGATCGATATGATCATCCGGAATTTTGACCCATTCCCGGAAGGTTTTTACCTGAAAAGAAACCGAAACTACCATGATTTCGGCATATACTATGACATCAGGCTCTGCTATGAGGAAGGGGATGGAGAGGTCGAATCTCATTCCGAGGAATTTACTTTCTATCTGGAATCAAATTGGCCGGAAAACTGGGATGACGAAGCCAGGGGTTTCCTTGAATCTCAAGGATACTTTGAATACCTGAAGAATCAACCGAAGGCCACCATCAATCAATTTGCCCATTAAATGGGTTTATACATTTAGGTATCTTTATTGGTATGGATTTTAAATACTATCATGGCACTTCAAGCATTTTTTTAGATTCGATACGTCAAAAGGGACTCGGGTATATCAATCCCAATATTGAAATGAAAAACCTTGAGGTGCTTAGATACCTTTTTGAGTTGGCAGAAGATCATTTAAATGATCATAAAGGTTATTTGGATCTCAGGGTAACTACCATTGCCATGGTGGATGATGAAGTAAACGAACTTTTAGATGAAAGAGGTAATAAGCTATACTATAGGCATGATGGAATATTTGTAGCAATCACCAAGCAACGTGCAGCTCTTTATGCTTTTAATAAATATGGAAGCGAGATTCTGCAACGATGTATCCAATTGTATAAAATGCTATTGGAATCAGAAGTAGATGTACAAATCCCACCCGATATTGATGTATTTGACTTCAGAAAATATATAGACCAAAATCACAAACCAATCATGATTGAATGCTCTGGAATTAAGGATGAGGATTTGGAAAAAGAAGACGGTAAGACTGCAAAGGAGGCACTAGATCTATTGAGGCGTGAGATTCCTACGATGTCAAGAAAGATGGAATTTGAATTTCTTCAATTTTGCAATTTCAAACTGCTTAAACCAGTACCCCCTGGATGGTTAAAATTTTTCGAAGTAGATTTTGAAGGTCATCCTAGTCAAAAGGATTTTGAATTTTTTCTAACCAAAATATAAGGCAAAACCTCTTTTACTTTATTACATATAGTTTAATTGTTCGCACCCCATTACTTTTTATTTATTGCTTAGGAGATACCTACTTCCGATAAGTCTTTCCGGATGAATAATAATGAATAATTCCCTGATGAATATTCACCAGTTCACTAAGTTCAGCATCTTCAAAGCTTTTGGTTTGAAATACGCTAAAGAGTTTGATATCAATGGCTTTATTTATGGAAGAGAAGTACCTATTCAATACAATGGCACAAGCCATTGAGGTTCTGCCCTGGGTGACAACATCATCCACAAGGGTGACATTGGTGAAATTATCTGTGCTCGGATTCACAGCCAAAGAATCAATATGATCCTGGACAGAATTTCTTTCAGCCGAAGAAGATCTTGACGAGGACTTGGGAATCGCTCTTGTCCTTTTAAGTAATTCATGTGAAAAATGGCCAAATCCATTTTTTATTAATGCCTGACAGATGGACAAGCTGGGCCAGTTACCACCAGGAACCCTTAACGAGCTACTTGGCACAGGTACTAGGATGGTTTCATCATTTAGATAGTCCCTGAAGGCTTCGTTATTCAGATATTTAAAAATACTTTCTATTGAAGCAGGCTTTGAGGCTTTTATGGCACCACACACTTTGCGGGATTTGGAAGAAATATCATTTGTGCCAGTGGGGGAGTAGTTGGCTAATGAAACGTATCCAAGTTGGTTAAGATCTGTGGACCTAAAAGACAATGTCTTCCTGTTCTGTTAGATAGGGAATATCAGTCAATAGAAAATCCATGTTCTCTCTGGTAAGTACCTCGGCTCCGTAGTTCAGCATTTCTTTAGGCCAGGTCATCTCGGGATCATTGACAATATTCTCCATAATCAGAAGCCTTCTGCCAAGCCGTAGTGCTTCCCAGCCCTGATGTCTGGTACCACTTTTCTCTTTGGCCTCGATAATGATTGTTGCATCACTAATCAAGGCCATCGTCTGATTTCTCATCGGGAAGTTCTTTTTCTGAAACGGGTAATCGTTTGGAAACTGGGAAATTACCAGATGGTCTGAGGCTATTTCGTTGAAAAGGGACGTATTCTCTTTTGGGTAGACTTGCTCAAGTGAGGTGCCGACAACGGCAATGGTTTTTCCTCCATGATCAATCGCAGTTCGATGTGCCATGGTGTCAATTCCTGAAGCAAGTCCACTAACCACGACAAACCCCTTTTTTACCAGTTCTTTGGTGATGATCTCTGCTCGTTTCAGACCATGTGTAGAGGCGTTTCTGGATCCGACCACAGAAACCCTTTTCCCTGTTCTTAGCAGAGAGAAATCGCCCATATAGTATAAATCCTTAGGAGCGTACTTTTTCTCGATATCAGTACCAGCTGAATATTCTGAGAAGGCGATATGCTGAGGAACCATAAATCTAAATAACGTGATTTTGGAATGAAAAGCAAATGGAAACTGGTCCAAAAGAAACAATGTCTCAATTTACGGCAATTTCAATCACAACGATCTCCTAAACAGAAAACCCCCATTACTTTTTATTTCATTGTGTAAAAGAATCTAAACCATTATTTCATTAACTTCGTTCATATGATAAAATATATTATCAAATGATTGTTGAGAAATCACGTACAAGCACCAGGCATTATCAGCACCTCAAAGAGATTCTTGGAAAGGAATATATCAAATCCAAGATTGAAAGTCCTTTTGACTTTATTTCCCTGGCAGCTCAGGGAATTGATGCCAACATCATCTTGAATTTCCGAAAGCACTTTGAGATCCCCAGGTCTTTTGCAGCTGAGCTACTTAATGTGTCAGAACCTACTATTTACCGATGGGTGAAGAGCAGGAAAAAGCTTGAGCGGAATTTCTCCATTCAACTATTCGAGCTGGCAGATCTCTTTCTTTTTGGTACCGAAGTCTTTGAGGGGAAAGAGGCGTTTTTCAAATGGCTCTATCTTCCCAATCATGCTTTAGGAGGACTTGAACCCAGAGAAGTTTTAGAAGTACCTGGTGGAGTTAGCAAGGTTAGGGACTTACTTGGCCGAATCGAATACGGTGTCTACAGTTAAGGCAATAATTGCCGATACATATCAATGATTGTTTACAGGATCACCAAGAGCAAACATGCTAGTGATATTAGTGGTATCGGATCCGCATTACACCCCGGAAGGTGGAATCTGCGTGGAACACCTGTACTGTATACCGGAGAAAGCAAGGAGATAGCTCTTTTAGAAACCCTTGTCCATATTCCTGTCCTATCTGCACCCAAGCTGGATATTTTAACCATAGAGATACCGGATTCTATTTTTGAGATCACCAGTAATGAGTTGCCCTCCAATTGGAATCAATACCCGGCACCGACGATCTTATCTGAGATTGGACAAAGCTGGATTGATGACGGAAGCACTTTAGGGCTAAAAGTCCCCAGCTGTATCATTGAGACCTCGCACAATATTATTCTCAATTGTGGCCATCCGGATTATGCTAAAGTCAAGATCATTGATCAACGACGCTTCAGGTTTGATACCCGGTTGAAGTGATAAATTTTAAACTTAGATATAATAGAAGTTTTATTCCTAAATCAGTTAGGCTGTAACATTCTACATTCTGTTGAAATTGGAAATTGCTTGAAATCCCAATCCAAAAAAAATTATCTCGATAAGCTACCAACCAAAGTATCGTAAATCTTTACCAAAATCTCATAACCCGGTATTTAATCCATAGCTCTACATTCACGTTAAGAAATATAAAACAGAATCCAATTGAAAAGAGCTGTCACCATACTATTGTCATTACTCATACTTTCTTCTTCAGGAGGAATGGTACTGGCTAAGCACTATTGTGATGGACAACTTGTCAATGCCAGGTTGATCGAAAAACCGGATTCGTGTTGTAAAGGGGAAAGTTCTGGATGTTGCAATACGGAACAGCAAGATCTGAAACATGATGATAATACACTGGTTTCTGTTTACAGCTTTCAAAAAGAAGCCCCTGCACTAATAGGCACAATTGAGTTTCCCTCTCTTTCAGAGACAATTATATCTAACAATTCAATTCTAAAGGAACTCCTTCAAACGCCCCAAACTGTATCGGATATCCTCATTCGGATACAGTTGTTCCTCCTTTAATGGACCAATATCCGAATAACCTATCCCCTTGGATGATTGATTGAGGGGTATTAGAAGACAAAACAGTTTAATTATCAAATACATTAGCAATGTTAAATAAATTCATAAGGTTCTTTCTGGAAAACAAACTCGTTACCGGACTGTTGGTACTTATTTTTGTTGGATGGGGGGTAGCTACAGCACCATTCAACTGGAAGATGGAGAATTTTCCCCGTGACCCTGTACCTGTGGATGCTATCCCGGATATTGGGGAGAATCAGCAAATCGTTTTCACCACCTGGATGGGAAGGTCTCCTCAGGATATTGAGGACCAGATTTCTTACCCGTTGACCACAGCACTTCTGGGGGTTCCAGGAGTAAAAACAATACGAAGTAACTCCATCTTTGGACTATCCACCATCTATATCATTTTTGAAGATGACATAGAATT
>JAHCMM010000076.1 GCA_019192515.1 Cyclobacteriaceae bacterium SS2 | reverse complement strand
AAAAATGGGAGCAGCAGGAGAATAAATATTCGTTTCATGGCTTATCTTTTAAAACTGGAAAAGCAGAGAAATCCGGAGGATGCAAATCTTCCGATGACAGTCTCTGCTTTAGCGTTAATTAATTTATTGGCTCACGACCATCGCGATGGCAGGAGCATTTTGTAATTTCTTTCTTACTGAAGATGGGATTTGTACCTGCACTTTCTCTCCTTTAATTGTCCACTTCAACTTGGTAGATCCATCAGCTAATGTGATTTTAGCGCCTTTTTCAGGAATGTTCACAGACCATTCGATCACAGCAGGGATGGCTTCACCTTCATTCACTCTATGGATCGCATAAAAAACGCTACCATCTTTCTTCTGAGTGAACCAGGTATTGTTCTCATGGTAGTGCTCCATGATTCTGGTACCATATATTACTTCTCCGTTTGCGTCCAGCCACTTCCCGATTTCTTTCAGTGGCTTGATCTGCTCTTCATAAAAAAGCCCATCGGCATTGGGACCAACACCCAGCAAGAGGCTTCCGTTTTTAGCGGTAATTTCAATCAGGGTGTGAATGACCCACCTGGCAGATTTAAACCTGTCATTCGGCACATAACTCCATGCATTACCCAACGTGATGCAGCTCTCCCATGGATAATCTAATTGGGTATCCGGGATTCGCTGCTCAGGAGTGCGATAGTTTTCATACGGGCCATGCACGGTTCTATCGACCATCAGCAAGCCAGGCTGGTATCCACGTGCCATAGCAGCTACTTTNTCCATTTCAATGTCCTGACTCCATTCCGGGATGGGGGCTCCCCATGCCAGCACCTCTTCATTCACTGTTTCCAAGGGACGTACCCAACCGCCATCCAGCCATAGGATATCCAGCGGACCATACTCACTCACCAATTCCTCAATCTGGTTGTGAGTAAACTGCTTGTATTGATTCCACCTCCAGGGATGCTTTCTGATATCATAATTGTTATTTCGATTGGCAGTAGCATATTTTGGCCACCAGTAATATTCCGTATGCCAGTCAGGCTTGGAAAAATACGCTCCAATCATGAAGTCCTTCTTCCTGAAAGCATCGAAGACATGCTTAGCCACATTGGCTTTTGGGTGGTCCGCAAATGGTCCATCAGTGATCTTAAAATCAGTTTGCCTGGTATCAAACATGTTGAAACCATCATGATGTTTGGTCGTGAAGACCAAATAGCCCATGCCAGCCTCATCTGCTACAGTGGCCCATTGGTCCGGATCGAAACCCTGCGGATTGAAATCGGCTTTCAAACCCCAGTACCATTCCTTGAAGTCATTATATGAAATCGTACTATCCCGCTCAATCCAGTCTTCAGAACATAAGGCCCAGGATTCAATAATTCCGGGTACAGCATACAACCCCCAATGGATGATCATTCCGAATTTAAGGTCTCGCCAGTTTTCTAACTTTTCTTTTACTGCAGCATCCTGAGGCCACTGATAGGGTTGCTCCCCTTCCACATGTTGAGCTCCAACATGCAAGGAACCCAATACCAGAACTGCCGCGATGAATCTCTTTACCATCATATTGAAATAAAAATTATAATTCAGATTGAATTTGCTGATCACCATTTTCCAATGTCCAGTCATTACCAAAGAAGCCAGCTGCTTTTACTCCCTCAATGCCGTTTTTTAGCATGTTGGAGGTGAAAATCATATAATCCGGAAACCCGCTGCCTCCGGCAAAATATTGATTGGCTTCTGTACTTTTCATCCCGGTAAGCCCGGTACCACTGATCACGGAAACAGAAGCAATGTCGCTATCCGGTCGCGGCCAAACAAAATATGCACTCAGGTCCTCACCTCTGAAAGATTCTTTGCCCAATGTCACTTCGCCATTTCCCACCCGGATTGGACAATCCTTCAGAAGTTTGTCCCACGCGGTATTAGTGTTGGCGTTTCCATAAAGAACCACGCCACGATCTGCATATTTCTTGGGATCAAAATCCTTATCGGCGACAATATCGATGGAACCATTACCCCGGTAATACCACACCTCAGCATCAAACCTTGCTTTACTGTATGCCCACTCATTTTCAGCGGCACTCCCTTTAGTGGCATAGACATAGACCATTTGGTTATTAAAGCCATCTTTAAAAGTGCCTCCTCTGTGTGGACCCTTTTGTTTTTTACTTAATTCAGAGCCGACCTCCCATTGATCATTTTTATACAGATAAACCACTTCTTGAGCCCCTGGATCAATACTCAGGCTATCTCCGTCTAACTTGACTTGGATATTTTTTGATTGATCCAGATCATCAATTTGAATTTTTAAAGCATAGACATTCTCAGTAGTACCATTGATTGTATTTTGTGCTTTATCTCTCTCCAACTGTACTCTACTAAATTCCAATGGTTTTTGCTGCTGCAGAATAGAAATCCAACGATGACTCGCAGAGATTCCAGGATTGGCAGTCATAAAATCAATGGTGTTGACGGAGCTGTCCGCCTTGTTTGAATGCCACTTGAAATAGTCGAAGAGTGGGTCCCAGTCCACACTTTCATTACCAAACCAGTGACTACCTCCCGGGTACTCATAATAGCTGAAATCCGGATGGAATTTGCTTAGTACCTCACGCATCTGTCGTGCATAGGTCACAGGCACTACCCTGTCAGCATCACCATGGTGAATATAAATACCATGTGACTTATAGTTTTCTGCCAGTGTAATGACATTGCTGGGATTGCTGGTGCGTAACAACAACTGCTCCACCTGGTTTTGACTTTCCGTAGGGATCGTACCATCCGACGACCCATATTCTGCAAGTATTGGGTAACCTGCGCAGGGTGCAATGGCAGCCCATTTGTCAGGATATGTAGCGCCTAAGATCCAGGTACCATGACCTCCCATAGAGTGACCAGTCAGGTAGATTTTATTTGGGTCAGGAGAATACTTTTTCTTAGCTATTTCCAGTACTTCAAGGCCATCTTTCATGCCCCAGTCTTCCCAGTTGAATCCCCTTGGTCTTCGATTGGTGGGAGCAACCAGTGTACCCCAGTCTTTGGGCTTATATGCCCGAGCCTGACCGATCGCCTCTACTCCAGCACCGTGTACAGATAAAAAGAGTGACTGCCCGGCACCACGATTTTCCTTTTGGGGTGCAACACCATAGTACTGAACACTTCCATCAATAGAACTGATGAATGTATGTTTCTGATGGGAAGATGGAGCAACAGCATCTATGGAAATAGTCACTTCATCAAGCGACTTCTTTTTCTGCTGGAGTGATACCACACAATCATATTCCTGTGCTTCCGACACATTTACGGGATCGAACTGAAAGCCAACTTTCCGAATTGTCATCGGTGGAATCACAGGTAAAGCCGTTACCGTTTTTTTACCTTCTATAGTAGATGTGATGGATAGACCTTCCAGGGGCTTATCCGTACCATTGCTGACTACAATTGCTCCCCAAAGCAATCCTGACTTTTCATCCAGTACAACATGCGGCATTGTAAGATCTTCATCAATCAGATAGACTAATTTTTCAGGAAAGCTCATTTTTGCATCTATTCCCTGCCATCTGGAAAACCGGGAACCGCGGATTAAAATCTCGTTGAGACCCTGCTTCAACCGAACAGGCATATACATCCAGCCATCTCCATAGAGATCACTTCCCCGTGGTACACCATTGATGTAAAACATACTGTTTCTGGAGATGTTGAGAACAGCTACCTGCTCACGGTCAGAAGAATATTCCAGATATAAATATCCATCTCCCAGGGACCGGCCCCTGAACCTACCAGAAGAATCTGCTTCTATGGTTTGCCACTGGATTGCCTCCCCTTCTTCATTGATAAACAGGGTCTGCCCTGCCTCCGGCTTTTTGAAAATCCCCTTAGTGAGCTGGTATGCAATCTCATCTTGTACAAGAGCCTGTCTGCCATACTGATGAACAGATTCAGCAACCAATCCAGAAGTGAATTTAAACTCTGTTTGCGCACACAGTGCGAGTGGGAGAACAAAAACAGCGAAAACAACTACAATTTTTTTCATAAATAATGGATGTTTGGATGTAACAGCTTCTAAAGAAATAGAGCTATACTCATTTTTCTTTTTCTGATCCGGGGTGTGTTAGAGCAAATGTAAGCCCACAGGCTTGAAAATACTAATCATACATTCCAATCGATTTCAGTATGGTTGCCATTTTACTACCTTTTTCTTTACTTGCATTTTAAAATTCAACATCCTCTTTGACTTGAAGTAGCAATGAAAAAAATAATCTATTCTGATAAAGCTCCTGCTCCTATTGGCCCATATAGTCAGGCTGTTTCCGTAAATGGAATGGTGTATATCTCCGGTCAAATCCCAATAGATCAGGCTACCGGGGATCTGGTTTCGGGTTCAATTGAGGATGAAACTCACCAGGTAATGAAGAATATTGGATTTATTCTTGCTGCCGCTGGTCTTACTTATTCTAACATAGTGAAAACCAGTATCTTCGTAAAGGACCTGGGCAACTTTGGTAGGATTAATGAAGTTTATGGCAATTATTTTGACAAACAGCCTCCTGCCAGGGAAACGGTAGAAGTGAGTCGTTTGCCCAAGGACGTGAACATTGAAATAAGCTGTATTGCTGCTGAATGAAATTCAAACCTTTTGAAGAAGAGACCATAGTTTCCGCCAGATCTCAGGAAGAGATCGTTGCTCAGCTTTCAAGATTTACACACCTGGTAACAGATGCCAATGTGCCAGCGAGGCACATTTTCAACGGGAACATAGAAAAAGATACTTTCCGCATTTCACTCAAAGTAAACTTTCCACAGAATGCGCTTCCACTTGCCATTGGAAAGATTGAGCCCACATCAAAAGGATCAATTGTATTTCTGAAGTATCAATTATTTCCCGCCACCAAAGTGATGTTGGGTGTTGTCGGGGGTATAATGGCTACCATCTGCATCAGCTTTTTCCTGATCTACCTGGAAAACCATGAACCCAAGTACATTCGGGCGATTATAATCACACTGGCTACCGGAGCATTTTACTACATGACACTCATCGTCAATTTCTTCAAGCGAAAAAACCAGACCAAATCCACTCTTGAGCGGATTCTAAATGAATAAATATCTGCTTATCGGTTGCCGATTTTATAGTTTTGCACCCCAATAAAATTTTTCTATGGAGAACGTAAGAGTAAGATTCGCTCCCAGCCCGACAGGAGGGCTCCATATAGGTGGCGTGAGAACCGCACTTTTTAATTATCTCTTTGCCAAAAAAAATAACGGGACTTTTATCCTGAGGATTGAAGATACTGACCAATCCAGGTATGTGGAAGGTGCTGAAGAATATATCACAGAATCTCTGGCCTGGTGTGGTATTCATCCGGATGAAGGGCCTAAAGCAGGTGGACCTTTTGCACCTTACAGACAATCAGAAAGAAAGGAAATTTACCGTAAGTACGTCGATCAACTGATTGAGGATGGCCATGCCTACTACGCTTTTGATACCGTAGAAGAGTTGGAGGCTATGCGCAACAGGCTGAAGGAAGGCCGGATTGCCAATCCTCAGTATGACGCAGTCTCCCGGACCACTATGAAAAACTCCCTGACCCTGTCGGCAGAGGAAGTAAAGTCCCGCATTGACTCCGGAGAGCCTTACGTGGTCAGGTTTAAAGTACAGCCAAAGGAAGAGGTTCGAATCAATGATATTGTACGAGGCTGGGTGCTTGTGCACGGATCCAACATTGACGATAAGATCCTCATGAAATCTGATGGGATGCCCACCTATCACCTGGCGAATGTAGTAGACGATCACTTGATGGAGATCACGCATGTCATAAGGGGTGAAGAATGGCTGCCATCGGCTCCATTGCATGTATTGCTATATAAATATTTAGGCTGGGAATCTTCCATGCCTCGCTTTGCACACCTGCCATTGATCCTGAAACCCGATGGCAATGGGAAACTCAGCAAGCGGGCAGCTGACAAAGCCGGATTTCCTATTTTCCCATTGAGCTGGGAAGATCCACAATCTGGTGAGAAATCTGTGGGTTTTAAGGAGACCGGATATTTGCCTGAAGCCATGATCAATTTCCTTTCCCTATTGGGTTGGAACCCAGGGTCGGAGCAGGAAATTTTCTCCCTGCGTGAGTTAATCGGTCAGTTTTCACTCGATAAGATCAATAAAGCGGGAACGAAATTCGACATCGATAAGGCCAGGTGGTTTAATCAGCAGTATATCAAGGCCAAATCACCGGAAGAATTGAGCTCATATATCCAGGTAGAGCTCAAAACGAAGTTTGACATCGAATGTGACTCGCAAACTGCCATGGATATCGTTGAACTCCTCAAGGAGCGAGTGACTTTCATCCCGGATTTTGCCAGCAATTGCTTATTCCTATTTCAACACCCTAAAGAGTATGACCAAAAGGTAGTAGAGAAGAAATGGGATGACGAAGCAGCTGGTGCCCTAAAAGTATATGCAGAGGCTATTGAGGCTAAAGATTCGCTGACTGCTGATGAAGCCAAGGACCTGTTTTTTGCTTCACTGGAGGCAAAAGGCTTTAAGCCCGGAAAATTCATGCAGACATTGAGACTAACCATTACAGGAGAGGGATCAGGACCCGATTTGATGTCGATCATTTCCATCATGGGTGGAAATTCCGTTTCTGAACGAATCCTTTTTTCTATTGATCAGTTAAATAAGTAGAAGAAATGATTTTGGATCATGACCAGAAAAAAAGAAAACGAAAAGCCAAAGGTGCACAAAGACCTGGATGGGTTTGAGATGGAGATTGATTCTTTTGGAGAGTTAAAATCCAATATTGACATTGAAAAGATCAATAAATTCCTTAACAAAGAAGTGGAGGATAAAAAGCTGAAGGATCGTGATGATCTTGACGAGCTCAAGAAATAGTTACCACAACCCGGGAAAGATTGAGGATACTTTTTTCTTGTAGCTGAGGTAATCATCCCCAAATTTTTCAATCAATTTTCTTTCTTCAAAATATATCCCGATTGGTAAATAAACCAGGATCACTACGGCCGAAACCAGAATCGTATCTGTTGGCTGATAAATGAAATAGCCTAGCAGGATCGCAATGGTCCCCGTATAAATGGGGTGCCGTACCCTGGAATGAAGCCCCCGGGTAACCAGACGATTTTCTGTTGTCATTTTTTTCAGGCCAATAAACTCCAGGCCCGACAAGTATCGGAAGGAAAATAAGACAATCACAGTTCCAAGCCCGATCAGGAAGTAGCCACTGTAAATAAAAATTCCAGGATCAAATAATCTTTTCTGAGGCATCTCCCTGATGAGCGTACCCACTGCAATCAATCCCACCACGCTGATAAGCGAATACACGAATCGATACCCTGATCCTTTCCATCCAATGTGATTCGCCACCCATTCTTTACAAAGATTTGAAGCCAGAAAGCTATGTAGCGACAAGTAAACAATCCAGGAAATAATTAAGACGACCACCTATTGTTCGAACACCGTATATGTTGAATTCCACTCCATCGTCTCTCCTGGTTCCACCTTAATCCAGATAAAATTCTCAGGACAAAGTGTGGTTTTGCAGGTCCAGAAGGCCATCCTATAGATAGGTTGATCCACAGCAAATTTGATCCCGGCACCCGTTTTGTAATTCACCACAGTGACCTGATGGTCATCAGACCTCTCACTGAAGCCCGTCAGCTCCAGAAAGGTGCTCTTGCCCTGCTCTACCATCTGTTCAAACCTGATGGTCTTATCTTCAATCCGTACCAGTCCCCTGGTATCACTTTCGGTTTTTAAGCTAAAAGGAAATTCAACACTGAAATCTGTCCCACTTTGTGTCTGATCGATGACGAAAAAGTTATGATTGAACTGATCGGTCTCGATAGTTTTTTCACCCATATTTTTCAGTTGATGATTGATTACAAATCCCTCGCCCTGCAACTCAATCTTTTTCTTGTATTCATAGGCATAGCCAAAGTCACTTTTCACTTCATGCATAAAAGAAATCCAGTCATTGCCATGATCTACTGTCCATTTTCCATGGTCAAGGATCTTGTAGGTCTCTGTCCAGCCGTATTTTTCCTCTTCTCCTTTTTCCAGGATACCAACACCAATCCTTATAAAGCCATCACCAGCCGCGGCCTCTTCGTAACCTAAACCGGGTTCAATGAATCCTTCCACAGGTCCAGGGAGGTCTTCATGTATCAGTGGATCATGGGTGTCTTTCCAATAGTCAAAATACTCATGCCCTTTATACTTCAAGCTTCCAATCACTCCCGACCAGTCGAATCGGGTGGCCCGATAAAGGCCTTTTTCAGTATCAGGAAGATAAACTTTCATTTCAATCTCTTCATTGGCCAGGTTGACATGAGGATACTGATCCAGGTTTAATCCGTTTTCTTCTTTATCGGTGGTTTCTTTCTTTGTTCCACAAAAGCTCAATAAAATGCTTAGCCCTAGAAAAGCTGACAGGTGTAGTAAGGTGTTCATACTGTTTGTTTTGAATCGCTATGGGTAAATCTAATATATGTCCGGGCTAATCCATTAGCTTTGCCTGCTGAAAATAAGGACAACTCAAAGTGAAAATCGGTATCATCAGAGAAGGCAAAGTACCTGTAGATAAAAGGGTGCCCTTTACTCCTGCACAAGCTGCTGAAATCAAGCAAAAATTCCCCAGTATCGAAGTCATCGCTCAGTCCAGTGCCATCCGGTGTTTCGCAGATGATGAGTACAGGGCGGAGGGCATCGAAGTGAGAGAAAATGTGGATGACTGTGATGTGCTGATGGGTGTGAAAGAAGTCCCGATCAAAGACCTGATCGCTAACAAGACCTATTTCGTTTTCTCACATACCATCAAGAAACAGGCTTACAACCGTGGCCTGCTCCAAAATATCCTGGCTAAAAACATCAGGTTGATCGACTATGAAACCCTGACGGATACCAGCGGAAATCGGGTGGTCGCTTTTGGGCGATGGGCCGGCATTGTGGGTGCTTACAATGGCTTGTGGACCTACGGGCAACG
>JAHCMM010000075.1 GCA_019192515.1 Cyclobacteriaceae bacterium SS2 | reverse complement strand
GTGAAGGAGCCGTTTTTATCAAAACCTGCTGCCAACCCAACAGGATTGGGAAAACTTAATCCAAAGACTGTTCTTTCTAACCTGGGGTTATTTACCCTGTATAATCCGGAGAAGATAGGTTTCACCAAAGGGATCTTGAATAAGAACCTAAGGAGTGATGTGGTAAAATGATGTGCAGTCTCGGCAGGGAGAAGAAAGAGGAGTTTTCGGACCAATGTATACATTGCTGCAAAAATAATTGTCCACCGGGAATAGTAAGGTTTTACTGCTGATAAATGACTTTACAGGATCTAGTTCAGCATCTCTTCAAAACGCTGGGTTCCGAATTTCACGTCATCCTCTCCAATCTGATCAAAAGGATTTTCCAGGTGATTCTGGATATTGTCGAGGCTGACGAGGATAAAGCTGAAAATGACCGGCATCACATAGGCGAGCCCGAAGGTATATTCTTGAGCGGCGTAAACAAAATAGGGTCCATACGAGACCGGGAAGCTATAGATGGAAAGTTTGCTGTACGCACGTAGTGTAACGGGAGTTCTGTATTTCAATACCACTTTCATGTCTTCCACAGTGCCACCAATTCTTGTCAGGTATTGGCTGATCCTGGACATCTCAGTGCCATGTACACCAAAGTCTCTCAGCTTCTGAGCAAAAGTGGAAAGATCCGAAAGATGTTCAGCAAGTTTCTTTTCATTTTCATGAATGTCCTGTTCATTCATGCTGGTGAATAACACCCTGAGCTGATCAAAACAAGCCACTATTTTCTGCTTCGTCTCTTTTTGGAAATCCGGCTGAGCAGGTTTGAGCCAGTCCCGGGAAGCATGGTAAAAAGCTGTCATGTGATTGACAAAATCACCAAGGTTGGTGAGGGCGGTTTCTCTCCGTGTATAGGCGCTGTTGATTGAGAACACTATCGGGAATACTATGGCCACTCCCACAATCGTCAAAGGGAAATTCGCTGCAATACCATAGTGCTCACAAATGATGGTAGAGGCAAGTGCAAGAAAAGTGACAATAAAGGTGTTGTAGTTGATGATAAGAGACAGACTACGTAACAATTTCATAGGCTAAGTGGGACTGGTGAGTCCTACAATTTAGTCCAGTTTTTGATAATAGGGAAATAGTCAATTCATGAAAACTCGATAAAAACTCAGAAATTTGGGCAGATTTATGATCATTTTGAGTTTTTAACCAACCTTGATCTGTTATTTTCAGTAGAAGAATTGATCAATCAAACAGAAATTAATATCCCGATATGAAGTGCATTTTTAATGGACAGCTCCTGGATCAGGAAGAAGTAAGTTTCCCCATAGATGATATCGCGTTGCTGAGAGGGTATGGAATTTTTGATTTTTTCAGGTTATCAGCGGGGATTCCATTGTTTATGGAAGATCATCTGGATCGATTTTATAAGGGAGCTGAGCTGGCAAGGCTGAAATCACCTGTTGGTAGAGAGGAGCTAAAATCACTTCTATTCGAGATGTTTGAGCACAACAAGATGGACGTTTCCGGGATCCGGATCGTTCTGACCGGGGGAAATGGCAACGGGGCTTATGCAGTAGGTAAATCCAACCTGATCATTACCCAGGAACCCATCTCATTTCCAACAGATGAGATGTTTGCTAATGGTGTGAAGCTGATCACGCATGAATACCTGAGAGATCTGCCCGAGGTAAAAACCATCAACTATATGACAGGTATCTGGCTGCAGCAACAGATCAAAGAAAATGGTGCTTTTGATGTCTTATACATACACAAAGGTGAGGTACATGAGCTCACTCGAAGCAACATATTCATTGTAAACCAAGCTGGGGATTTGATCACCCCAAAAGAAAGGGTATTGCATGGTGTTACCCGAAAGAGACTGATCAATGCCATTGGGGACGTGCAACAGCGCAATATTACCGTCGATGAATTGGCCAATGCCAGGGAAGTGTTTATCACGGGGACAACCAAGAAAGTACTTCCGATTCATACCATTGATGAATGGACCTATCAGTCTGCTCAGGAGGGTTCTAAAACGAGTGAAGTCATGCAGGAGCTCGCTCAGCTGGAATCTGATTATGTGCAGAAGATGGTGGTTAAGAAGTAATTCAGCTTCGTGTTACTGGTTGATATTATGCTGAAGATCGGCTAGCAATTCCTCAGTTTTTGCTCTTGATTTGGTGCTGATGATGATTTTGGAGCCATCATTTGATTCCAAATAGATAAAAGGGCCTGCCATTGATTCTATAAAGAGCTTGCATTGACCGAATTCTTCAAGCTTGAAGTTGCCACGTTTATTCTCCCCAAGACTAAACCCATTCGTCTTCATTCTGATGGCCGGTAGCTTTTCCAGTAATTGAGCATGACGCACCTGTACGTCACCTCCATACATACCGGAGATATTTATGTGATTACCAGCTACTTCAAACTCTGGGGATCGTGTTCCGAAAAAAATCAAAATAGTGATGCCCACTGCACACACAATCAAGACTACTACCCCAATGATTGTACCTGTTCTATGCATACCCTCACTTATCTTTTTCATATACCTCTGCGAACCAATCACCATATAGAGGGTACCGGGAAGAATGATACCAGGCATAAGAATGGATGGACTAATGGGAGTTCCCATCATTTTGTTAACCAAATTTGCCAGGATCATTAATAATCCAATAACAATTAAAGAATTGCGCATGTGAGATGTTAAGCCCTTTACATCCACTTTAGCCTTTTCCTCGGCCGGCATGGTATTGTAGCCAGCAATCAGATTTGGGAATTTCTTAACCAGAAAACCCAGGGCGATAAACGAGAAACCAACAATTTCATGGATTGACATGGCATTAAATTACGAGTAACTAATCATAAATGCAATGCAAGGGAATTCATGGAATAGAGATATCCTTTTACTCCCAGATAATCTTTCTGATGGGCAGCACATCAATGGCAATGTCACTGGTTAGTTCAAGTGCTTCGGTCAGCATAGGGGTTTCGGCTGTCCAGCGATCAAAGAATACCTGAACCTGCTGATTATCACCATCACCTTCCAGGATGAGCATTTCTGCCGCCAGCTTTTTCACACCCTCGTCAAAGTTTTCGAAGTCGATCGACCATTTTTTGGTGGTCTCATCATACAGAATGCCACCATTTTCAAGGAGGTAGTTGAGTGAGATGGCTGCAGCTTTTCCATGTGCTTCATCCAGGCCAAACCGGATAGATCGGAATAAGCTACCCAGGAAAGAAACGTAAAACTCCCGGGCTCTTTCGGGATCCTCCACCCCCTCATCCATCAGGTATCGGAGGGAATACAAGCCGGTGATATCTGCCTTGGCTTCTTCAAGAGGACTGTAGTTCGGCCCGATGGCCGCATTGACGGCTGTTCCTTTTTTGTCACCGACCTTTACCTCTCTTGGACCGATGGCATGACAGATCTCATGCATCAGTACAAACTTGAAAAATCCTTTGTCTGACAGGTATTGCAGCTGAGACTCATCTATCAATACCTCGCTGACCGGTTTGATGATGGCATTGAACCGGGCATCGAACATGTTTTTCCAGAAAGTCTTCTTGGTGCCTTTGGTCTTATGTACTTCAGGGTCGTTAGGAAGGTTGGTGGCTACGGCCTGATATCCAATCCGCCCCTCACCTTTGCGGATGATGTCCTGGACCACTGTGAAGTTGGCTGTCAGCCCGCCTACCACGGATTTATATTCATCAGGAATGGGGAGGTTTTCTTCCATCCTCTGAAGGTAGGTTTTATAAACTTCCAGGTCGGCACTTGCCTGCTGATCAATGATCTCCACATAGGCTTCGTATTTTGCCTTGATCCCTTTGATATGATCGGAGTAGGTTTCAAAGGGTCCGAATACGATATCGAACTTGCTGTCCTCCATTTCGATCCAGGCCACATCAGCGTCATAGTAGTTGTCAGTGACAAGGGCTTCCGCTTTGAGCTTCAGGAAGCGCGCAAATGATTCATTGTCTGTAAGCCCGGCAACTTCATTGAGGAGCTTCACGATGGGATCCATGTATTCTTTATACTCCCGGTAATACCGTACGGCTTTATAACCTCCCTTTCCGTCTTCACGGATTACGGTATATGGATACATAAATTCTGCCTTCTCTTCCTCAGAGAGGGTCTCCAGGTAGGCATCGAATTGCTCGGTAGTCATCCCATGAGGATAGACTTCTTCACCACCATAATATTCTTCGGAACCAATAAATGCTTCATACTCATTTAGTAGCTCATATGGGCCACCATTTCGTTGTACCAGGGTGAGCAGGTCCTGTGCATAAGGATCATCGATTTGGGAGAGGCTATCAATCAACTTCAAGCCATATTTTGAGGTCTGCATCCAGTAGGCTATGTCGATATATTCGGCTGCCGTGACGAGCTTTTTTAGAATCTGTTTGTCTGTCTCACTGTATCCCCGGGCATCAAAAGTCATCTCATAAGGTTCGTATTGTTTGAGATATTCTTTGATTTCTTCGTGGGGTTTGGCTATGGTATTTTGCTGGCTTTCAGTCTGTGAGCCCTGACAACCGACAAGGACTAAAATGGTTACAACTAAGAGTGATTTATACATGGTTCTGAATTTCTGAAATGCAATCTAACGTATTTGACTACGAAGATATTCAAACCACCACCTAATACCAGGGTCTTTTGATGTTCCCAGGCCGTCAAGATCGTATCTGATGGGGTAACCATCCAGAACCCCCTGCATCCAGGGATTGGAATGAAAATGGACATAAAGACCAGGTCGCTTTACTGCTTCATCGATTTCCTGGAGATGGATTTTCTTTCCGGCTTCGGTATAAACACCTGGCGGAACAAATTGACCAGTCCATCCTCCAAATAGCTCGACGTTAATAATCGGTTTGTCAACTACTCCCTGAGCCCTGAAATAATCGTAATGCCATCCACTATGCTGGTTTTTCTCAATGTCTCCACTGAACGTATCGAATAGCAGAGCGTCTACATGAGGAGACTTTCCAATGATTACGTTCAGGTTGTCATCATAGCCACCTGCACCCACAATCCGGTCCTTATCAACCTCTTTGACTACCTGGTAGAGGGAGATAATGTTTTGAGGATCATTGAAATCGAACCCTTTGAACTCCTTGTAATAAGATGAATTTTGCTCGTTGGCAATGTTGATGACCACGTTGTTGTATGGTTTCAGTTTTTTCGTTATGGTCCTCACGGCCTGATAGACATCCGCTTCTGTCAGGATTGAAAGCTCCTTGTCATAGGCCATCGTTCTTTGATAAAAGATGCCTACGATGACCACCATATTCAGATCTTTACAGGCTTTTATGATTCTTGTCAACCTTTCCAGATGATCACTTTCGAGCTTTTTTCCACCCTTTCTGAAGGGGTCCTCATATCCACCACTCGATCCCTGCACAAAAACGCTGATCGCATTGATCCCGAATGATTTGTATATCCTCAGGTTTTTTATGAGGTCATAGGTATTGGCTTCATTTTGGGATGCACTGGCCACCCTGACACCCCAAAAAGGGAGTTCCTGATCACCCCAATAAAAAAACTCGCCCCGTATGGTCAGTTTTTGCGCATCAAGTGGATTGGTGACTAAAATCAATAAGAGGATAACAAAGACTTTATACATTTCGATTCCTTTATGTGGTAGATGACCCACTCATGGAATACAATTTAATTAAACAATCTGATCTGCATTGTTTTAACCATTAAGACATTTAGGAAATTAAGCGATTCAGAAAAACGATAAGTCCCTCAATGCCCTTAATTCCTTAATGGTCCAAAGAAATAATCAATATCTGAGAGTAATGTTAAAACCATTAAGACATTTAGAACATTAAGACATTCCAGGAAAATACTAAGCCTCTAAATGCTCTTAATTCCTCAATGGTTCAAAGAAATAATCAATATCTGAGAGTAATGTTAAACCATTAAGACATTTAGGACATTAAGTCATTCCAGTAAAATACTAAGCCCCCTCAATACTCTTAATTCCTTAATGGTTCGGAAACAATTAAAAGTCTGAAATCAGTCTGTAGAATTATCTATTAACTCATTAACTTCCTCTTTTAACTTTGGAAGATGAGTTGTAATAATTGACCAGATATTTTCATCTGAGATATTGTCGTAAGCATGAATGACCTGGTTTCGTAATCCTATGATCGACCGTGCATTGGTTATTTTGTCAACTATACCACTGTCCTCCTTTGATATTCTGCTAACGGCTTCGCCAATAATTTCAAGGTTCCGTTCGATGGCTCTTTTAAGCATTGCGTGTATACTCAGAGAAATCTCTCTGTTTTCCATCAAAGTAACCATCAATTTCCTCAATCGCTAGTTTTATATCGAAGAGCCACTTAAGGATTTTTTCATCCATAAAGTAATTCCTTATTTCTATTGATGGATCTAATTAGAATCGGGTTTTTTAATGTTTGTTCTTCAACAAGATCTATCTCTCGATTCAACAGTTTTTTAAGCTCTTCCTTAAAGTTGATGTAGTTCTCAAAGTAAGCAGATAATTCTATTGGTTTAAATTTTACCAGAAAATCCAAATCACTGTTTTCTGAAAAACCAGCATTTAGTACGGAGCCAAAAAGATATATCCTTTCAACGTGGTATTTTCTGCAAAGGGCTTTTATACTTTCAAGATGCTCCTCTATTAAACTCATATACCAAATTTACTCAAAAAACATTTTCATTTTCTAATAGAATCCATTCATAAACGTGATGAATTAAGTTTTCAGACTATAGTATTCCGAGCATAATCGTTGCTTCAACATATCAAATCCCTCAATGCCCTTAATTCCCTTAATTCCTTAATGGTTCAAAGGAATAATCTATATCTGGAGTAATGTTAAACATTAAGGCATTTAGAACATTAAGGCATTCAATGGAATAACTCTAAGCCCCTCAATGCTCTTAATTCCTCAATGGTTCAAAGAAATAATGTTTAATACCTATCTCTTGAAGTACTTGTAATTCGCTGGCGTCTGCTTACCTGTTGTAGTCATCGTAGTGGTCACATCCCAGCTGGATCGTTGCCAGTAGTAGATCACTCCGGTTTCCGTTCCAACTACCAGATCCGGGATACCATCCTTGTTGAAGTCAGAAGCAACCGGACCATCCGTGTGCCCCATCAGGGTGACAGACAAGATGCGACCCATATATTGTAGGACCATCTTGCCGTCTTTCATGCCCAGGTTTTTCATCCAATCTACGGCAGGCTTAGAGGAGACAATCAGATCCTCCAGTCCGTCTCCATCCCAATCGTGAAAATCGATCTTGAGCCGTCCACTGCTTTTTCCGGTTCGTTGGTTAAGTAGAATGGGCTCTCCGTCAGGGAATACAAAATCTCTTTGAGGATGTCCCAGGATGAGTTCACCATCTTTTCTTTTTCTTGGATACACAGCCAGGTAACCTTCATAATCCAGCATCACCAGGTCGCTCAAACCGTCTTCATTAAAGTCCATGATATAGGGAGAGGTTCGCCATGGGGCGAGTAGCTCATTTCCTTCTGAAACTCCTGGTACCCAGGCTGGCTTGAGCGGTTCTCCTTCCCAATCAACCCGCATGGGCTGTGGAGTGGCAAGTTTTGGTGCGGTTCGGGTACCAATGTTTTTGATGAAAACGATGTTTCCATTGTGCTCATTGGCCAGGATGTCTGGCAACTCATCTTCGTCCCAGTAGCCCACATCGATGGTGGAGTATCCCCAGATGGGTTGTTCGGTATTGGGAACCGCTTCGTTTTTGATTAGCCGCAGAGGGGTACCGTCGACTTCAAGTAGCTTTGGTGCATCCCAACTCGGTGCTTTTCCTCCTAAATTCTTAATAAAACCAATGTGTCCGACACCATTACCGGCAATGAGATCGTCAAGTCCGTCACCATCCCAGTCAAATACACGGGGGACAACCAAAGCACCAAAATCAACATGAGATGCTTCCTGTTGTAGAAATACCGGTGGAGCAAACTGTGGTAGACCATCCACTAACTGTCCGGTGTTCCTCATGTAGGAGATCTTCCCATCTTCATCACCTCCCAGGATGTCAACGTGACCATCCTTGTTCCAGTCAATAGCAGTAAGGTGCATAGTCGCCCGGGACTCAAACTGAATCGGGAGCTGATCTTTAGTTAAAACACGGCCTTTTTGGAACTTAAATGAAGTAGGACTGCCCACATTTTCGAAATATACCAGGTAGTCATTTTGCCATTCGATATCAAATTCTTCATCGGAGGTACCAATGCTGAGAAAGTCGATATCGCCATCACCATCGTAATCGGCAAACATTGGTTTGAGTGACAGCTGGTTGGCCAATGGAATGCCATCCACTGTTTTTAGTACTTGAGGATGAGCATAAATAGGTTCGTCATCAGAGCCCGTATTTTTCATGAATAGTACATAGCTGGACTTTCCATCAACAGCTAATTTCAGGGTTTTAGCTGCATCAGCCAGCTTTCCTCTATACTTTCTAAATCCGTCTCTGGTAGCTACGCACATCAGGTCATGCGCACCATCGCCATCCAGGTCTGCCAACTTCCATTCCGTCTTGGAGTTGTGCAGATAGTCATACCCGTCTAGCGGCAGTTCCACCTCATTTTCATCCCAGAATACATTTTGTGGGACGTTCTTATAGATCAATAGCTTTTCTCGCACCCGGTCCGGAGTGAGTACATGGACAGAATTTCCGACATAAGAAGTCTGGAACCGTGAGCCATCATCGCCCAGTCTTCTGCGTTCAAAAGATACTTTCATGCCCCGCCTGAAAATAGGCATCTCTACATTTCCTGAGATATTCTCAAAGTAGAAGATCCCGGATTCAGCATAGCTTCCTGACTCTGAGATGAGCAGATCGTAGTCACCGTCCCCATCAAAATCCATCGGCATAGGCACTGCTTTGAAGCCAGCGTCCAGATCCACGATCAGGTCAGTATTATTATAGGCTAGTTTGTGTAGCTGACCATCACCGTATTGGTCGTAGCAGTTTTCATTGGATGAAGTAAGGCAACCAGTGAATATTAAAAGAATAATTAATACCGGGAGTTGGGTTTTGAAGGAATACATAATGGGGTATTTGAAAATAAAAACCCTAAAAATATAGGATTGAGGGGTAGGCGCGGGAAGTAATTGGGTATTGTAGGGTTGGATTTGCGCAGATAAGTTTATCCATGACTCCTCTATAATTGATCCTTTATCCAGACAATCAATTAAAGGATTACATAAACCCATGACAATAGAATGTAGGATTAACGATTAAGATGACAACCTAAAGCAGGACCAGACCCTAGCCTGTCAACTTCTCCCAGGATTATAGTAATGCTGGTAAAGTACAATTAGGATTATGGTTTATCATTGTAAACCACATTTAGAATTAATGTAAAACCTGTCAACTTATTTTAGGACGGGACAACTTATTTTAGGACGGGACACTCTTGAGATTTGCAGGCATGCCAATGACCATTTTTTTCGGATCCTTAACCATGTTATTGTTGTTCTGGGGCATTCCTAACCAGATCTGGGACGATTCCTGTTCGATCTGGGGGATTCCACTGACGATCTGGGAGACTTCCAACACAATCTGGGAGGTTTCTAACCAAATCTGGGGGATTTTTAAGTGCTCTGGGGAGTTTTCAGTTGTCTAAAAAGCAACAGGTTATCAATTATCAAAGACATAAAACATAAGATTGGACATTTCTTCACCTAATTGTTTATGGCTTAGGCGATACCCGTATCCTTCCATTTCTGCCAAAAAATCCGTCTCAATGAGCCGGGGATATTTGCAGTCACCATGAATTTCCCCAGGGTTTTTACCCATTCGTTCCATGATAACCAGCTCTCCCGTATCTTTTAGTAACCCATGGACATCCATCATGATATCCTTTCGGGCTTCTATCTCATGAAAGACATTGATCATCAGTATCCGATCAAATGTAGCTTTGGGCAGGTTGGTAGATTTCTCTGTTCCAACAACAAGGTTGAATGTTGCTTTAGGTGTTTCTGCGATGTTTTCATGATGTGCCAACACATCATAAAAATCATACAACCTCGCTGAATCAATCTCCTGGAGGAACCACGTGATATCTTCGACAAAATAGGAAATCTGAATTTCCTTCAATCCATTGCCTGCTCCAATACTTGCTATCGTTTCACCTGGTTGGCATCCTGCCAGGTGATAGTAGTTATCATATTCACGTTGGATCGATTGAAAATCTTGTGGAAAAAGCTTGTAGTTGTAAGGTTTTGAGAAATGGCAGGAGATCGTAAAGGCAAGGCAAAGGACATAGGGTAAGGATCGATTTTTGATCGCAATTTGTGAGTGGGCGGGATGATGCCCTGTTGTCTTTTCCAGAGCTAACTTCACTATTTGTTGCTGATAGAAATACCCTTTGTCGTGAATGAAATCCCTTGCTGCGCATGGTTGGAGAGCATAATCCCTTCAAAAATCGGATCAACTGCTGTGCTCTCAGCTTCCCAGATGATAATGAAGTTAGCTCCTGTGCCACCACTGAGATCACCCTCCTCGATTACATATTCTACCGATTGCATGGGTGCAAGCTTCAGCGGATTTTTCTGAAATGTTTTGGCAATTTCACCGAAAGAGTCATAGTAATCTACAGTAGTAAGATATATAGTATGTTTAAAGCTGGTATTTCTTACACTCAGGGTGGCGGTCAGGCTGAATTTGGTCTCCTTGGTCTCATTGTATATCTGTGAGTAAATGGGTACGTATGTAGTATCTCTCATCGGGAGGTTCTGGGGAACCATGTTCACTTCCATCAGAGCGTACTTGTCTTTGACTTTTTGCTTTCTTTCATGTCCCTGAAAGTCGCAGGAGATTAAAATCAAAAAGGAACATATCGCTTTGACACTCAGATTTGAATATAGCCTGGTTAAAAAGGGTCTTTTCATGATCAATTTATTTGAAAACAGCATCTAGTCAAATTTAAATACACTGACCATCCAAATTAGTGGATTTTATTTTCAAAGCATGAAGGATCAAAAAAGGAATATACGTCAATGATGGGTCGTGATTTTACGTAAAGATTCAGAGACGAAAAGTCGGCAGGATAATATCCTGCATGATGGCAAAGGGGAGTTTGTCATCCTGGGAATTGTAAGCACCCCCGGTAAATACCGCAACCAGATCCAACTCAGGAATCACCATGATATACTGGCCCCCATTACCGGTAGCTGTTTTAGCCGTCAAAATCTTCTCGCCGAGTTTAAGAGGGATGTTCCACCATAAATATCCATAATCAATACCCGTAATCTGTGTCCTGGGTGTAGTAGCGTTCTCAATCCAGCTTCCGGAAATGACTTGCTGGCCATTCCAGCTGCCATTGTTTAGGACCAATTGACCAATCTTGGCCAGGTCACGGGGTGTCATGTACAGCCTTTTTCCTGAAGCAATTACTTCCTTGTTGGAGGTGTGTCCCCATTCCACCCTGGTGATACCCAACTTGTCAAACAAATACTGTTGAGCAAATTCCTGGATGGTCATTCCGGTAGCCTGACTGATGATCTCAGCAATTAACACTGTGCCCATTGAGCAGTAATTCGAAACGGTCCCGGGGTCGTTCATCATGGGCAAATCCAGGGTATACTGAATCCAGTCTTTTTTACGATAGACTTTATCTTCCTGTCCTTTTGATGATGGATCCCAATCGTCGCAGTCCAATCCACTCGACATGGTGAGCAGGTGCCGGATCGTGATTTGGCTTTTCCGTAAATCCGGATTTTTTTTAGTGGTGGGCACTTTTAGATACTGAGTGAGTGGATCATCAATATGCTGGATAAATCCTTTATCAATGGCGATACCCATGAGTAAAGCCAGGATGCTTTTGGTGGTGGACCGCAAATCGTGCAGTTTCTCAACGTTGTATCCATTGAAGTACTCTTCGATCAAGAGCTGATCATTTTTTACTAACAATAAACTATGAATCCGGTGGTCTTCATTAGACAATTTCGTAAATAGCTTATGGAGCAACAACGTATCAATACCCAGAGTGCGTAGATCTTCGGTTGTCCATCCATCCTCCAGTGTTTGTGGCTGCGCATTAGAATAAGAAAGTTGTGCATAGCTGGAGATGCTAAGGAACGAAAAGGCGAAAAGCAGGGATAGAATTTTAAGCATCGGCTGAAATGATAACGAAACAATTAACCACTACAAGCATTTATCGGAGGTTTTTCTCCAAGCTCAGCCGGGCCATACTCATAGGTAGTAATGCCTATCTTATCCAGCATGGCTCCATCCTCACGATATGTCAGGGTTAGTTTATGATCTCCGGGAGCAAGTGTTGTTCCAGCCATAAACACCCATGACCAACCTACCGTCACCAGCCCATTAGCCGTCTGAAACTCACCATCATCAATTCTTATCCAGAAGGAATCATCCCGGTCGGAGGGACAATTAGCCAGANCAAAAAGATAATATTTAGCCTCCCGGGTCACTGTAAATGGTATGGTGAGCATGCTGGCGACCGCTGTCGGTGGACCATCTGTACTATTCAATCCGGGCTTGATCGTTGCATAACCTCTTTCATCTTCTTTGGAAACCAACCAGTCTGCTCCGTATTCTCCACACTCAACCTCATAGAACAGGGATTCCACATTCGAGGTGTCAGGTTCAGGAAAAGTGGATTCGCCAGTCCATCCATCAATCCACATGTCAACATTTACTTCATGAAAAGGGTGTCGTCTCACAAGTGTATGGACGGTGGTATCACCAAACAGGAATTTATCTATGAAAGCTCTTACTTCCGGGTACTGGTTTTGTGGCAGTCTACAATGTCCATGATCCGCCACAATCGAAAACCCAAACCGGTCACTGATTCCAAAAGCCTCCCAGACTTTACTGGCAGCCACACAGGAAACGTAGCCGGACTCTTCAGCAAGCCATTGATAGTCAGGATTGCCCAGGATCAATACAGCCCTTGGAGCTATCATCGCAACGAGCTCATGGTGGTCGTGAGGAAGCTTATAAACGGAGTTAGCAAACCTTCTCATATCTTCCTTAAACCAGGCAAAGTTGGTACTACCCAGGGTTTCCACGTTTCCAAGTGTCTGAGAGACCCTCCAGGCTGCTGCACCCCCGCCACCGGGTTCCTGGGCGATGGTGAGTGCGATACGTTCATCGAGGGCTCCGGAAAACAACGCCATCTTACCAGCGAAAGAGCATCCGGTGATAGCCAGCCGCTTCATGTCGATATTCAGTTTATCAGCAACGAGCTCAAGCCCATCAATGATCCTGCTCACTCCCCAGGGCCAGGCACTATAGGCACCCATTTCTACCTGGTCAGGATAAAGCCTGTTGATTGGCTGTTCGCCCCGTACCTGGGTATGGGCCATTACCTGGCTGAAGTTAAAAGCAATGGTAGCTAGTTTTCGCCCCTCGAAAACTTCGGAAGGCAGGCTTCCTGTTCCCCTGCCTATGCCGATCACAGCAGGGAAAGGGCCGTCCCCTTCCGGGAGAACAATTTTGGAGGTGAGTGTTAGGGTGCTGTCTTGAACTGTTACTTTAACCGTAAGCAGGGAGTCGTCCGGGGTATATTGGGCTGTCAGCTTATCAATCCTTGTGGGTTTTTTGCCCACCTCATAATGTTCGATCTCAGCTTTGATCTCCGATCGACGTCTGGCCCAATCTTCGAAATCAGTTAGCCTACCACTTCCGTCAGACCATTCAAAGGGATCTGTCAACGGACGAATGGTTGGCAATTTGTCGTATTCCGGAAGGACAGGAAGGGGAAACTCAGCGCCTGTATCTTCCACATTGTAGACGAGGGGAGGGATCTGTGGGGTAGGGGTGCATACAGTTAACAAGAGCAGCGCCAGGCCCGGCATTAATGATGCTTTCATCGCATTGGGTTAGGTTGATTGCACAAATCAGGTAGTTAAATCTACTTGGTTTTGGTGTGAAATACCTTTCACTAAATGAAACAGAAGCTAATCCACTCCTGGTTTCCAGTCAAACAGATGTACGTTTGACTGGAATACATTCATTCCTCTCAGTAAGTCACCTTAAAAATAGACCCACCATGGTCATCAGCGATATAGAGAGCACCGTCGGGTCCCTGGGCCAGGCCACAAGGTCGATGTTGTAGTTCACCCTGAGGGTTGGCCAGGTTGATCCCTGCAAAGTTATCCAGGAAGACCTCCCATTTTCCTGTCGGCTTTCCATTTTCGAATGGTATGAAAGCTACAAAGTAGCCTTTGCTCAGGGTCTTGTTTTGACCATGAAAAGCGATGAACGCTCCATTTTTGTAACGCTCGGGGAACATGTCGCCCGTGTAAAACAGCACATCATTAGGTCCATAATGTGCAGGAAAAGCCATGATAGGATCAATGGCATCTTCACCTCCTGTTTTCTTACCATCACCGCCGTATTCCGGTGAAACAATCCGGGCCTTTTGTATGTGGTCATAGTATGTGTATGGCCATCCGGCATTGTCGTTTTCCTTCAATTCATAGAATGTTTCGGCAGGCAGGTCATTATCCTGTTGCTGGGTATAAAGGTCAGGGTAATACAGGTGAAGTTTTCCACGACCATGGTCAGTGGCAAATAAGGAGTTGTTTTGAGTGTTCCAATCTAACCCAACAGGATTTTTCAGTCCCGTAACGTACCTTGATCCATCTGCATAAGTTTGGTTAAGCTTGTCGGCACGGAACTTCCAGATACCCGCAGCAGAATCCAGGATCGTGCAAGGATTCATCCCTGTCTTATCTTCTGCATCCCTGCAGGGATCGTTCCATGATCCAACAGTTACGTAGATATTGCCTTTGCCATCCATGGTAAAGGGTTTGGCATTGTCCCGGCCCATATCGATCAATCCTCCAACAATCTGTTCTGGCGCATTGGTGTCGATGATCTCATGGTCGGCATTCATCTTGTAGCGATAAATACCTGAATTGGATGAAGCATACAAGTAGTCATTTTTTACCAGTACCTCGGTTCCGGGAAGCTCTCCAAAATTCTCCTGACTATCGATCTTGCCATCGTTGTTATTATCTTTCAACGCCACGATAGCTTTCCCATCTTTCAATGCTTTTCTGTTGGCATATATGTCTCCATTCGGAGCAACAGTCAGGTGTCTCACGGCTCCCAGATCCTTACCGATTTCGAAAACAGAAAAGCCATCCGGAGCAATCAGATTGGTTTCGTTTACAGTCTCTTTTACGGCTTCTTTAGTTTCACTTTTGCATTGCACAAATACAGTGGTAGAAGCAAAAAGGATAAGTAGAGATAATAAGGTTGAGGAGGTGTGTTTGGTTTTCATAAATGGGTTTTCAGATTGGCAAAGCGCCAAATTTAAACTTTCAGATGAATTAATAAGTGAAATTCATCAAAACATGTTGTCAGACATTTCTAATGTCTTTAGGAATCAAGACAATTGAGTGTGGTTTAATCATTCATCCTTGGTATACAAGTGTCTGACGCCGTCAGAAATTGGCCAGATTCTATTTTCCTTGAAATTTCCTGAATGATGAATCATTAAGTTCCCCTTTTCATCAATGCGGTATTCCCAAACGGTATTGTCTGGATAGACCTGGCAATAAATAGAAGGTAAGAATCGTTTGTGTGTATCATTATAAAAGACCAGCTTCAGTTTATGTTTTAAAAGATATTTTCCATTATCTACTTCCTCAAATGATTTGAGGCTGTCACCTTTAATTAATAGATAATAATTAAGTGAATTATCATCCTTTTTAGGTTTTATATGGCCTGAACCAGAGCCTGACCATATCCACTTTCCCTGTAATTGTGCTATCAATTCACTTCTTAGGATTTGAATTAGTGAATCACGTTTTTTCTGGGCTAGATAATTTAAAGTTGAATCAGCACCGTTAATAATTGCATTGTTAAAGGTTAAAGTTGCAGCGTATATCTTTTGTTGCTCTAAACATTCGAAAGCTTTTCCCAGTGCCTTTTTTTGTCTCTGGTAGACATCTTCCTGGGCAGATAGGTTAAAACAGAATGATATAAAAATAAGAGAAAAAATATAACGCATCACTATCAGTTAAACCTTAACGAATTTAACAGTTTTTTGATTTTTGCACGTACTACTTTGCTGGAAGCCACTCATTTAGAATGGGAGATTGGAGTATCTGCTATTTGATCAAATCAGCAAATTCTCAGCTTCGCAAAAGAAAGCAGTAAAGTCTTTTCACCGGTAGTCTCAAAGTTGACTTTGGCCTTGCGGTTGGAGCCCTGCTCATCGATCAATGTCACCTCGCCAAAGCCAAACTTGGGATGCTCTACCTTCATGCCAACAGCCAGCTCCGAGGTGTCGCTGGGCTGAAAATCCTCGCTGACCTGGTGTGCAGGGGCAGAGGCAAATTTTCGGTTAGCCTGGTCTTTCTTCAGGTTGTTGACAAAGTTTTTGGTCACATAGCTCTCCGCTGATGAAAGGGGAGCAGTGGTAGAGAATTTTCGATTTACTTTGATAAAAGCCGGATCCACCTCTTCGATAAACCTGCTCGGCTCACAGTTTTTCAACCTGCCAAAGCGATAGCGATTCAGTGCATAGCTGAAATGGAGTTTCTTCTTGGCCCGGGTGATGGCCACATAAAATAACCTGCGCTCTTCTTCGAGATCCGCACGGCTGCTCAGCATCATCTGGGAGGGGAATAGCTCTTCTTCCAGTCCTACGATATAAACATAGTTGAACTCAAGTCCCTTGGCCATGTGAATGGTCATCAGTGTAACAGCATCCTCGGAATTGTCCTGGGAGTCGGCATCCGTGAGGAGGGCGACCTCCTGCAGGAAAGCACTCAGGCTCTTGTCCTCTCGGTTCTGGTCGTCGGTAAATTCTTTGATCGCATTGAGGAGTTCCTGCACGTTCTCGTACCGGCTCATACCCTCTACTGTCTTGTCTTCATAGAGCTCCTTCAGCAGTCCTGAGGTCTTGGCTACCTGGGTGGCTGTGTCGTATGCATCTTTTTTCTCAGAGGTGAGCCTGAAGCTTTTGATCAAAGTGGCAAAGTTTTCCACCTGGGTGCCTCCTTTACCTCCCACGTATTTGGATCCATGCTCCAAAATGTCCCATAAAGGTTTTTGCTCTTCCTCGGCAGCCACTACTAACTTCTCCACGGTGCCTGGTCCGATCCCTCTTTTGGGAAGGTTGATAATTCGACGCATAGCCTGCTCGTCGTTCATGTTCACGACAAATCGCAGGTAGCTAAGCAGGTCCTTAATTTCTTTACGCTGATAGAATGATACACCCCCAACAACCCGATAGCGGAGGTTCATCCTACGCAGGGCTTCTTCCATGGAGCGCGACTGGCTATTGGTTCGATACAGAATAGCAAACTCTTCACTAGAGGCGTGCTGCTGCATCTTGGTTTCAAAGATGCTGCTGGCCACGAGTCGACCTTCCTCATTGTCGCTAGTCGCTTTTATCAGATCGATCAACTCACCGTCTTCATTGTCCGTCCAGACATTCTTTTTGATCTGGGCCTTGTTCTTGTTGATGATGGAATTGGCCGCGTTGACGATGTTTTTGCTGGAACGATAGTTTTGCTCCAGCTTGATAATCTTCAGGTCAGGATAGTCACGTTCGAAATTCAGGATATTCTGAATGTCGGCACCCCTGAACCCGTAGATACTTTGTGCATCATCACCCACTACAGCAATATTTTGTTTCACAGCAGCGAGCTTTCTGGCAATCAGGTACTGGGAGATGTTGGTATCCTGAAACTCATCGATCAATACATAATGGAACCGGTGCTGGTATTTATTGAGTGTGTCCGGATGCTCCTGGAAAAGTACATTGGTAAAGTACAGGAGATCATCAAAATCCATAGCGTCCGCTGCAAAACACCTGTTGACATAGGTTTTGTAGATGTTCCCCATTTCAGGGCGCATATTCGCCCGGTCGTCCTCCTCGTAGATGGGATTGTTGAGGTATTCCTGCCAGGAGACCAGCCTGTTTTTAGCCCCAGAGATCCGGTTATAGACCACATTGGCTTTGTAGAGCTTATCATCCAGGTTTTTTTCCTTTACGATCTGCTTGATGAGCGTCTTGGAGTCGTCTGTGTCGTAGATGGTGAAATTGCTGGGGAAACCGATTTTAGAAGCTTCCGCACGTAGTATCCTGGAGAACACTGAGTGAAATGTGCCCATCCACAGATTTCGGGCATCATCGCCCACAATGCTTTCAATCCGATGACGCATCTCTTTGGCTGCCTTATTGGTAAAGGTCAGCGCCATGATGTTGAATGGGTCCACATTGTGGTGCTGAATGAGGTGGGCAATCCGATAGGTGAGTACCCTTGTTTTTCCTGAGCCTGCGCCTGCTATCAGCATACATGGCCCTTCTACATTGATCACCCCTTCTAATTGGGCCGGATTAAGTTCTTTTAGATAATCTTCCTGCGCAGCATTCTCCATCTGGCAAATCTAAAATAAACGAGTCGATTGAGCCGGCGGATTTTGGAACAAAACCAAATGAATCGTCGACTTAATAAATTGTTCAATCAGTCAACTGCTGAAAAAGAAAAGTCCCGGATGAGTACCCGGGACTGTCCAAACTAGCTAAATAACCCATCTAAAACCCAAACTTTTAGTGGTGCACTACAACATGCCTTCGGTGTGAGCGTCGGATCTTCCTTTCGATCCGTGCATTTTTTCTATGCAGCCTTTTGTGTCTGATATGTGCTTTCCTGTGAAGCTCTGATTGAGAAGACCTGACTGCGACCACACACTGCTCAACAGTTCTGTGGTTTGTAACCTGATCTTTTGCTGTTGCAGAGAAAATGAACAACAGCAGCATATATACGGTGAATATTAACCTCATCATGGCAGTAAATTTTTGTTGTTTGGTGCTTAGACACCCTGCCAGGTAAAAGGTTTAATGGATTAGCTGAAAAAGTGATAGTATTTATTCAGAACAATTACCACCAGAAATGCCAGGAAGGCAGAAACTTCAAAAATGAGAAAGATGAGATTCCAGTCTAGTTTGTTTTTGCTCACCATTATCGGTGTTATGTAATTGTTCTCGCAATTTTAACCAAAAGTGAATAACAAATGTGGAATTTATCGAAATCATCGATTTTTTTATCCACATATTAATCACGAGATTATCCACAATAGCTGGATACATAAGTTATTTTACCATGGAAAATTCATAGATTTTATCCAGCAGGGTTTCCGGGTCATGCTCTATGATCAGGGTGCTGGCAATTTTTTTAGATAAGAACCCTTCTTCAATCATGTGTTCGAAAAAGTCCATGAACTTATCGAAGTAGTTATTTGGATTGTAGATCGCGCAGGGCTTTCGGTGATAGTCCAGCTGAAGCCAGGTGAAAACTTCAATAAACTCTTCCAGTGTCCCAATGCCACCCGGCATGGCGATGAAGGCATCCGAAAGGTCAGCCATCATAGCTTTCCGATCGTGCATGTTTTTTACAATGTGAAGTTTGGTGATACCTGTATGACCCAGCTCCCAACCCATGAGCTTTTCCGGGATCACCCCCTGTACTTCACCATGGTTTTTCAGCATCTCTTCGGCGAGCACCCCCATGAGGCCAACTTTCCCACCACCGTATACCAGCCCGATATTCCTCTGAATGAAGTGCTGCATCAGGTTTTTTGCTTCCCGGGCGTAGATGGGGTCCTTACCTCCACTGGATCCACAAAAGACTGCGATACGATTGATCATGAGTTGATTATTTTTTTATGCATTCAAAACTATTCAGATTCAGGAATTGTATCCTTTATTGAGAACACTTTTTAATAAAAAAACAACTAAGCGCTCTCAGTCGTAATATCCGTAACTTTGTAATTAAAATAAGCAATATGAAATACTATGAATCCATAGTTGATACCATTGGTGACACCCCGTTGGTGAAGCTCAATTCAGTGAACAGGGGCATCCCAGGCACCATTCTGGTAAAAGTGGAATATTTCAATCCGGGTAACTCTGTCAAAGATCGAATTGCGCTCAAGATGATCGAGGATGCGGAGCAGAAAGGAGAGCTTAAGCCCGGGGGTACCATCATAGAGGGTACATCCGGAAATACCGGTATGGGCCTGGCACTGGTTGCGATTGCAAAGGGCTATCGATGCATTTTTACCCTCTCTGATAAACAATCACAGGAAAAGATCAATATTCTAAGGGCTGTAGGGGCAGAGGTGATTGTGTGCCCGACCAACGTGCCCCCGGATGATCCCAGGTCATATTATTCT
>JAHCMM010000074.1 GCA_019192515.1 Cyclobacteriaceae bacterium SS2 | reverse complement strand
GCTTGCCGAACCTATTTACTCCTTTTTGAACCAGGAATATGATCATCGGTTTCCACTTCCCGCCTATCACATCCATAGTAGAAGTGACAGGACATTCATAAATATTGAAACAATTCAGATCAAAATCTGGCATCTCAATTGGTGCCTGTGTCTCCTTAACGTTAATGGTTTCCATAAATGCTAATGGTTTACTAAATGTAACTACTTCCTACAGGTAAACTTAAAGAATAGTTTTGGGTCACTAAAACTTAATTTGAATCCATGAAAAAAGCGTTTATCACAGGTCCAACCGGAAACATTGGAAGTCATCTAGTTCAATATCTAACTGATCATAATGTAGATTTCACTGCTGGGTCAAGATCTATAGAAAGTCAGCACTACCCGACTACCACTATCGATTTTGAGAATACAAATAGCCTTATAAAGGCCTTCGAAGGGCATGAATTACTGTTTTTATTGGCTCCAGATTCGGAACAATCTCATCAGTGGATTGAAAATGCGCTTGTAGCGGCCAAGAAAGTTGGCATCAAGTACGTTGTACGCTCATCCGGCATAGGCGCTAATCCAAACTCTAAATACTTTGTATTCAATGAACTTGGGAAAATAGAGGAACAAGTAAAAGACTCTGGTATCAATTATACGATTGTCCAACCCAATTCCTTCTTTCAAAACTTTGCTACTTTTCAAAATCAGACTGTCAAGAATGGATCTGTTTTTCTTCCACACGAACAAGCGACTATAAGCTATGTGGATGCTCGAGATGTTGCATTAGCTATAGCCCATATCATTAAAGATCCATCGAAGCACGTTAATAAATCGTATGTAATCACAGGCCCTAAAGCTATTTCAAATCAGGAGTTGCTCAATGAAATCGGGTCAGCTATTGGTAAAGAAGTGAATTATGTACCGGTTTCAGATGGGGACACAGCGAGTACTTTTCGACAATACCATATGCCTGAACATAACATCAAGCAATTAATTAGCCTCTACCAGGCGGACAGAGCAGGCGAAACCAATTTTGTTTCTGACGATTTTGAAAATATCACTGGTCAAAAGCCCAGAGACGCTTTTAATTTTGCTTCAGATTATCGTCAGTATTGGTTGGATTAACCTAATGCAGGATTGATTGACACAAAATCAGGAACCAATAGTATGTCAGGCAGCTTAAATGTTCTAGAAATGATTTTTTTCTCTGAATGTTTGGGGACTTACCCCAGTCTGCTTTCGGAAAAATCTACAGAAATAAGAACTGTCATTGAACTTTAGATCATAAGCAACTTCATTGATTGACATTTCAGTTTGAATGAGCTGAGCTTTTGCCTCAAGTATCAGCCGGTCATGAATGATCTCACTTGCTGATTGATGGGTTGCTTCCTTTACAACATCATTCAGGTAATTTGGAGCCATTGTAAGCATATCAGCATATTCTGAGACTTTACGAACAGATCGATAGTGCTTCTCTACGAGCTGTTTAAACTTCGACGCAATAAGGTGCTTTTTTGATTGTTCACTATTGTGGCCCAGATTTTTAGCTTTATAAAAGCGTTCAATTTCAATCAATAAAATGTTCAGATAAAGTTTAGTCAATAGGTCGTCATTGATGACTTCTCGGTTTGCATGCTCTGTTTCAATCTTCCTAATCAATTCAAATGTTTTCTTGTATTGGGAAGTCGTAAGCTCCAAAACAGGGTAAGTATTGAACTGAAAGAAGGGATAGAAGCAGAGCTGGACTTGATTTTTGAGGCACAGAAGAAAGTAGTCTATGTCGAAAACGACGCAATAACCGACAATATCTGAGCTGAACGATAGTAACCTGGATATCTGCCCAGGAGCGATGAAGTATAGTGTCTTTTCCTCGATATCATGCTTCCGATCATCTATTTTCAAGGTGATTGATCCCTTCTGAATTAGTACAATTCTGTAGAGGTTTCGTCCATTAATCACTTCCTGATCAATGTTGATATTGTCAAGCTTGTGATGAAGTCTTCCAATTTCTAAATAATGGCTTACCATTTTACATGATCTTGTTCTTCTCCTGATCCATTACCAGGTGATAGTAATCTTGATTTTGCGGAATATCTACTGAGAATGATGTCAATTTCATGATACTCAATGTAGCTTTTTCAATGCTAAAGCTAGGAGCACACCCCCCAATAGGTTTATCCCCTATAAAATGGAAATGTAGTCCCGGATAGTTCAAATGGCCCAAATAGGGCGGAAGCTGAAAGCCCACCAATGTTCCTGATATCTGATCTAATTCATGATAAACCATGTTATCCACTATTGATTCAATCTCTGGAAATGGTCTTTCGAACACAGGGTGCTGGCTTCTTGCTTTCAGGTTTATGAAGCTTCCAGTAACCTTGAGTGCGTACATGTCTCTTTCGGTATCTAAATTTTGTTCTATCCACGCGATGAGCTCATCTCTTGTTAGATCCGTAAACTCTTCCTTTTGATCTGCCTCAAAGAAAGTAACCATTGCAGAGGGTGTTTTTACTGATGGATCATTCACTTCGACAGCTTTTCCNTCAGCAGTTGCGCAGTATACTTTTCCATCCAGTACAATCATTTCTCCTTTCAGGTTGTTGAAAGTTCCCAATCCGAAATCCCCTTTTTGAATCAATTCGCTCATGGTGAATTCTCCCTCATAGAATCCTGACATAAAAGCAGTCCGAAAATTGAAGTGATGGAGGTTTCTTTTTGTATTCATGGGTACATCTTTTTGTTGGAGGTTGCAGGAAAATAAAATTGAAATGATGGATAACCACCTCATGATTCATTGATTAGTTCGTGGTTGAGCATTGCTGCTCCAATGTTCCCTTGTGCCACCGCGTTTGCCACCGATCTGAATGGGGTTGTACAATCACCAACAGCATAGATTCCAGAAACAGTTGTTTGTTGAAATTCTGTCACTTTCAAATGACCTGTATCTGTCAATTCACATCCAAACTTTTCAGGAATGTCGCAATGCTGAACAAAGGCCGGGCGATAGTAAAGTGCATCGAGTTTCTCACTGCTGTCATCGGCAAACTGAAGAGATGAAATATATCCATCCTGATGCACTATTTGTGCAATTGGTTTTTCTATCACATCTAGGCCTAACTCTTTTATCATGGTCTTATCGAATTGTGCTTCGCCATTAGCAAAGATTTTCAAATGAGGAGTCCAGTTCTTGATGAGCCTTGCGAATTGATCTGCGGATTCATCGTTTACTAATATTCCGGTGTTTTTTCCTCTGACTTCATATCCATGGCAATAAGGACAATGAATGACGGTGATACCCCAGCTCTCAGCAAATCCTGGAATGTCCGGCATGAGATCTTTTATACCTGTTGCAAAGAGTAGCTTTTTCGCTTCATGAATTGCACCTGATTTAGTTCTAACTAAGAAATTCTGATCTTGCCCACGTACATCAATCACTAAATCATCAGCTTTTTGAACAGTACCATAGTGCAGCACTTGTTTGAGTGCATCTTGCGCAATATCGGATGGTTTTCTGCCATCTTGCGTCATGAAATTATGGGAATGAGGCGTTTGTCGATTGCATGGTTTGCCGGAATCAATAATGAGGGTTTTTCGTAATGACCTACCTAACGTCATTGCTGCCGACAGTCCAGCATAACTACCACCGACTACAATTACTTCGTATTCGTTTTCATTCATGTTTCTCATGATTTTTTCTCCTTTAGTAGGACCTATATGCCATGCACTATCTGATAAACTTAAACCAGCCAGTCCTAGTCCACTTTTATAGATGAAAGATCTCCGAGTTATGGCACTTACTACTGTTCTCTCAGTAATTGGTTTGTTTCTAATCACAGCTTTGTTATCACTCCTCAGCTCCTATTCGAAAACAAAAGTAGTTCCCTAATAGTGGGAAATCGTGTGCAGTATTACTGAGCCTATGGTACAATTCACCACATCTGTTCCAAAGACTTAGGAAGGAAGATTCTCTTCACTTTTTTAAAGACTGTCAACTATTGTAGCGAATTCTTCTTTGGCTCGGGCTTTCGCTGCATTGGTAGCTTCCTCACCAAAGAAGGTAGGATCCAGGTGAACGAACTGAACGTCTGTAATCCCCACAAATCCCAAGATTGTTTTCAGGTATCCAGTCACATGGTCATTGCCACTGGTCTCTTCTTCTGCATAAGACAGACCTCTACTATTGATCACCACTACTTTCTTATCTCCAAGCTTTCCCTCGAAGCCTGCTTCTGTGTACATAAATGTTCTACCCGACCTGACCGTTAAATCAATGAAGGTTTTCAGGTTTGATGGGATACCAAAATTGTACGTTGGGGTTCCGATCACCATTAGCTCTGCGTCCATGACCCGATCGACCAGTCCATTTGAAATTTCAAGTTCCTTTTCCTGCTCCGGTGTATACTGATTGGGCATAGCATACATTGCTTCAGCATAAAGCTGAGTAATGTGATCGAGCTTTTCAGTGGCGAGATCCAATCGATCTACTTCAATGTTTTTCTCCTTTTTGAGGTGATCGATAAACGCTTGAGACATTTCTCTTGAGACAGACCCAGCTTGCCTTAGGCTAGCGTCTATGTGAAGTACTTTCATTTTTTGTCTTATTAATGTTTTGAAAAATCCTTTCAGAAACATTAGACGATCTGGTTTTAGTGGTGTGACCATCTGAAGACAGTCAGGCCTTTATGCTTGTCTCGCCAAATGATTTGACGAGCATTGAAATCATAAGCCAATCGAATTTGATGAATTCATTGAGTACGGCTACTTAGAAAAAAAATATGGGGTCATCAGTTGAAAAAGCTCTAATGGTAAACTTTCACGGTCTGAGAAT
>JAHCMM010000073.1 GCA_019192515.1 Cyclobacteriaceae bacterium SS2 | reverse complement strand
CCTTTTACCAGGCCACCCAGCACAGTGAAATGTCCGCCTACCGTGCCTTTGATCCAGACAGGGTTCGGCAGCTTGGCCTGGGCCACCACGGCAGCCCCGATCTTGAGGATATCCACCCGCTTCACATTTCCAAACAGCTTGACCTGCACCCCGATGTTGCCATCAAAATAGGCATAGGCCTGGCCATTGGCATACCACCCATTGATGCCCAGTGGGCCCCTGCCCGCACAGGTGACCCCTCCATAGTTGCGCATCATCACGTCGAAGCCCACTCCCGCCTGGAAGCGTCCATAGAAGATCAGGAAGGTCTTGTTGCCGGTATCGATCCGCAGGCTTGCCCCGAAACCGATGCCCTGCCCATCTGCCAGGGCGTTGAGGTCGCTCATATAGTCGAGGTTAATGCCACCCAGGATCTCGGAAACGTTTTCGGGTGGGGGAGGAGAATCCGGTACGGTAGATCCCATCACAAAGTAGGCATCCGCCTGGGCAAGCCCCAGCAGGTTGAGATTGAACCGATTGGCATATTCAGGTCTTCCGATATAGATGTACCACTCGTCAGGGGCGAAGTGAAGCACTGCGTCACCCCCTCCTTTGATCACCCCCTGGGCTACATTGATGATGGCTTTCAGGTTGGCATGCAGCACTTGCTGGTCGAAATCATAATTGATCATAATGCCCGCATATATTTGGGCACCCTGTGTATCAGGAGGTCCGAAAACCTCATTGCTTATGGCCGGATCTCCATTCAGGATGTCGGTTTGGCTGGCTTTTAAGGCCATGCGTTTTACGCGCTCCCCAAGTCGTCCCCGGGAGGCCTCCTTCGGCATGGATAGCAGGAAGGCATTGCCCATAAAATTGATATTCTTTACACCCCCTGAGCTGCGAAAGGTCACCTCGAAGATGGCTTCCGCATTGAAGAGTTTTTCATTTTGTCCCCTGAGCCCGGCAATGGCTTTGATCCCCAACCCGATGGTTTCATCCGGCACGTACATCATCTCGTTGTCTTCTGGGATGATGTTAGAACCCATCCGCTGATTGGTGCGTCGCATGTGGTAGCTGGCTCCACCCCCAAACTCGTTGATATAAACCCCGGGCAGGATGGGAACGCCTGTACCCAGGTTGGCCATCGCATCCACACTCCAGTAGCGAAACCCTGCTTTGGTACCGAAGATGGCACTGGCACCCAGGCTGATGTTTGTAAACCGTGCCTTCACAGTGCCGTTTAGCCCATTGCCATAGACAGGATCCTCCCGGCGAAAGGTGAGGTCGCCGGAAAACGCAAACGAACCCTGATCAACGGCTATCTGGAAGCGTGTGATCTCCAGGTTACGATATTCATACCTCAAATCATCACCCGTCTCTATGGCTTCGGAGATAAACCTCACACCACCACCGGCCCCGAAACCGCCACCTTCATTGCCGGTGAGCGACAGTGTCACATCAATATCCAGAAAGAGTTCATTGCCGGCTTGCCCTCCACCAATATGATTTACCTGGATGGGGTATCCTCCCATCACGCTGGATTTGGTCCCTACAGAAAATGACCCGAGTCTCACGTACGGCTTCACCGAGCTTACCTGCAGGTCCTGAAAGGCCACGCCAGCTAGCTTGATGTTCTTCTCCTCGTTTTGGTCACGTTCACCATCTTTCAATCCGGCATTGATGGTCATCTCTCCACTCAGATGGGCCCGAGTAACAAACTGATCATCCTTGAGCTCGATCAGGATGTACGAGGAAGGGTCTAAGATAACTTCGGAAGTCTTCCAAAGATCGAAATTCACCTGGTCCGGGTTGGTCACATTAAAGAGGTACTCATTGCCAGGGAGGAGCATCGCCGTATACTGGAAAATCCGGTCCTCAGGGTTGGCCTGGTCTTCAACCTTGTTTATGGGGATGTTGATCCTACCGCGCAGACCGGACTCCTGGATTTCGTTGGCCACCATGGCCACATGGAGCTCGTCGAGGGAAAAGTCCCAGTTAGCAATCTTGCCCTTTTCCAGCGGAATGAGATTTTCTCCGGTGATCATCCCTGAAAAACCCTGATCGTCGATCAGGAGATGATAGCCATTGAGGGATGGTCGTTCCTTGATACCATCCGTTTTCGACTCAAACTGGGTGGGAAGGTAAACCGATACCTGGTTGATATACACCCCTCGCCAAAGGTTGGGATTTCCTGAAGCGAGGAAAGGCGAGTATTGGGAATAATTCTGTGGGAATATGATAGTTGGCGCATTTCTCTTGTCACTCAGATCGAGCATTGCCTGGTTCACCTCGAAGGAGAACCCTTTCAGCCCCACTACCTGGAATCGAGGTATATCGACCCCCACAATAAGATCATTCCAATCTGAGACCACTGTCCTGAAATCGAAGGAAACACTTTCATTTGGAATGATCTGGCCCTGTTCGTCCTCGGGCAATAGTTTCTCCCTTGAAAAGATCATGCTGGCATCCAGTGACATCTGGCGGAATCCATAGCAATCAAATTCTACAAAAGTGCCTTGCTGGTCCCCATTGATGATGAGTTTTTGTGACTCACTAAGGTTCAGGGGGTAGTTACCCACCAGCTCAAGAACGCCGACATCCGCAATACCACCTGTCTTTGAAAATTTAATGCCCGCACCTCTGAAATGTATTTTCCCAAGTCCCGGCGCTTCAAAACTCATGGAAGCAAACAGATAAGAACCCATTGGATTCAGGATCAGGCTATCGATGAGGATCGTGTAGGTGAGCACCCCTACAGTCGTTTGTATCCCGACGGGGAGATCAATGATGGCATTCTCATCCAGAAACTGGACGAAACGATTTTCGGCGATGACTTTGTTCAGCGTAGCATCGATCTGCTGGCGGGTCTTCAGATCATCTTCAGAGGGGGGAGTAAGGTTTGGGAGGTAAAACTGCTGTTTGTCTATTGCCTGTTGGTCTTTTTTAAACAATTGTGCCAGTTGTTCATCATGTTTCAATGACAAAGCAAGGCTGGCAAGTGATTCATTTTTCCCGGTATTTACTACACCATTATTAGCAAATAATGTATATTCACATAGCAATACCAATGCCAGCACCGGCACGATATATCGTAAAAGGTTCAAATTAGCGGCTCTTAAACGTTATCCAATATAATAATTATTTATTTACAACGGTATATTTTGAGCAAAAAATTTGATGCTTCTTCCTAAAAACCTGAAATGATTATTAAGTAACTTCCGCTACTAGTAAAGAGGAAAACAGATTATTACATGAAAAATGAAGCCTAAAATAGTGGAATTGTTATCTGAGTCGCTGAAAAGACAAGACAGACAGGAAGAAATTTTAGAAAAACAAGGATCCATTCTGGAAAGGCTTGCTGACGGCCAAGAGAAATTGATTTCTGAATTCCATAAAATGAATGACTATTTCCTTTCCCGGCAGGACTAGATGGAAACAAGAATCAGCACTGGTGGATAAAGTCTTTAAAAGCTAGGGGGAGTTTCACCACCCACTCTTGTCCACCGCCTCATAAACCTTGGTAATCCCCTCTTTCAATGAGATCTTTGGTTTCCAACCCAGCTTATGGATCCGCGAGCTGTCCATGAGTTTACGCGGAGTACCATCAGGTTTAGAGGTATCAAATACCAGGTCACCCTCATATCCTACTACCTCTTTAACTAACAGTGCCAGGTCTTTGATGGAGAGGTCTTCTCCATAGCCCACATTCACAAAAAGCTTTTCGTCATAGTTATTCATCAGGAAGACTAAAGCNTCGGCCAGGTCATCTACGTGGAGAAACTCCCGTAGGGGAGATCCTGTGCCCCATACAGTGACATTGGGCTCATTGTTGACCTTCGCTGTATGGAATTTCCGAATGAGTGCGGGGAGTACGTGAGAGTTGTTGAGGTCGTAGTTGTCATTGGGGCCATAGAGGTTTGTTGGCATGGCACTAATGAAGTTTGCCTGGTACTGCTCTCTATAGCTCTCACAGAGCTTGATACCTGCTATCTTGGCGATAGCGTAAGGTTCATTGGTTGGCTCCAGCAAACCGGTGAGGAGGCTTTCCTCTTTCAGGGGTTGTTCGGCCATTTTAGGATAGATACAGGAGCTGCCCAGGAAAAGTAATTTCTTGACCTTATTCTCATGCGCCGAATGGATCACATTGGCCTCCATGGCCAGGTTGTCGTATAGGAAATCAGCACGGTAGGTATTGTTGGCATGGATACCTCCTACTTTGGCAGCTGCTAAAAACACGTACTCAGGTTTTTCAGACTGAAAAAAGTCCTCAACTGCCTGTTGATTCCTCAGGTCCAGCTCTTTGGAAGTTTTGACAATGATGTTGTTGAAGCCATCAGCCTCAAGGTGTCTTACGATGGCTGAACCCACCATGCCCCGATGACCGGCGACGAATATTTTTGAAGATTTGTTCATTTCAGCTCTGATGATATTATCTAATATGCAACCAATTGATCATTGGCTAACATTAACAATTTCGATCCCTGATCAAATTCTCTGATGATAATATCCAGGTGTTTTTGAATAAGATCAATCAGATCATTATTTTTCATGTTCCCAACTCTTAGATATAGGGTAGAAAAACTTCTTTCCAATAGAAAATACTTATCAAAGAAGTCAGAATCTTTAGTGATGATGATCCGATTTTCTCTTTCAGCAATTTGGATTATTTCATCATCATTTAACAGATACCCTTTAGGGTAATCTGTCGTATGGGTAGCATTATTTATAACCATTCCTAATAAAGAAAAACCGGAGGCAATTGTGTATCACCGATAAATTTTTGCACACCCAATTATAATGGAACGACAGTCTTTGTATTTGCCATACCTGCTGCAAAGTTCAGACAAGCATGAATATCTTCCATTTCGATATAGGGGTAATCCTTCAGAATCTCTTCAACTGTCATACCTGAAGCTAAAAGTTCCAGCATTTGGGTAACGCTGAAACGCATGTTACGGATAGATGGTTTACCTCCGTTTACATTAGGGTCTATTGTAATCCTATCAATAAATTTTGATCTCACAACCATTTATTTAGGTACTAACACCTTATTCAACATAAAAGTAACAAAAATAGATTCAAGATTTAAAACGCAACGAACAAGGATGTTTCTCACAAGAACACAACACATTATTCCAGCCTTTGTGTCCTTTGCGGTTAAAAAATCATTCAGCCTGATGAAGGATATCGTGACCACCTTCCATCAGATACTTGTCTTTTTCGAAAAGTTTTAGGTCACTGGCCATCATTTCTTTCACCAACGCCTTAAGATCATACTCCGGCTCCCAGCCTAGCTTTTCTTTGGCCTTAGTAGGGTCACCGATCAGTAGGTCCACCTCTGTAGGTCGGAAATATTTCGGATCGATCCTGACCACTTCCTGCCCAACTTTGAGATGATAATCACTATTAGCTACCGACTTCACGATCCCCACTTCATCAACTCCGGATCCCTTATATTCCAGCTCCACACCCACTTCTTCGAAAGCCAGCTTTAAGAAATCCCTGATGGATGTTGTGGTACCCGTGGCCAAAACAAAGTCTTCAGGCTTGTCTTGTTGAAGCATCAGATACATCCCTCTGACATAATCCTTAGCATGTCCCCAGTCCCGTTTTGCTTCAAGATTTCCCAGGAATACATCATCCTGCAGACCAAGCGCCATCTTGGAGACAGCCCGGGTAATCTTTCTTGTCACGAACGTTTCTCCTCTTAGCGGAGACTCATGGTTGAACAGAATGCCATTACAAGCATACATATTATATGCCTCCCTATAGTTCACTGTGATCCAATAGCCGTACAGTTTGGCTACCCCATAAGGAGATCGGGGATAAAATGGTGTCTTTTCTGTTTGAGGAACCTCTTGCACTTTCCCGTAAAGCTCCGAGGTAGAAGCCTGGTAAATCCGAGTCTTTTCTGTCAACCCCAAAAGGCGAACAGCCTCCAAAAGCCTCAATGTACCTGTTGCATCCACATTAGCCACATACTCCGGTGTATCGAAACTCACCCTCACATGAGACATGGCTCCCAGGTTATAGATCTCATCGGGCTGAATCTCCTGAATGAGTCTGGTGAGGTTCATTGAGTCTGTCAGGTCGCCATAATGAAGAAAAAGTCTGGTTCCTCTCTTATGAGGATCCTGGTACAAATGATCTATCCGATCCGTATTAAACAGTGAAGCCCTTCGTTTGATCCCATGTACCTCATATCCTTTTTCTAAAAGAAGTTCACTTAAGTATGCTCCGTCCTGCCCAGTGATCCCTGTGATGAGTGCTTTTTTCATATGGTAAAACTAATGGAAGCTAGAAAACCAGGGAAGGTTATCTTTGAATTAAAGTAATCAATAGAGCTAGTTTGAGTTTAATAAGCGTTCTCGCTACCCCGAAGGATAGAAACTATGGTTAGTACAATGATCTTAAAATCAAGTAACAAGCTCCAGTTCTTAACATAAAACCTATCAAGTCGAACTCGACCACTCATATCGCTGAATGCTGATGTTTCACCTCTAAAACCTTTTGCTTGGGCTAATCCTGTAATTCCCGGCTTTACAGCGTGACGTTGAATAAACCGATCGATCTTTGGTTGGAATTCCAGATTTAGCTTTAATGGATGCGGTCTTGGTCCCACTACAGACATATCACCCAGAAAGACGTTGAGAAACTGAGGAAGTTCATCGATNCTGGTTTTCCTTAAGATATTGCCAATTTTCGTAATTCTTGGGTCATTCTTAGTTGCCTGCTTTGAGTCCGCCTCCTTGTTTACAACCATGGTTCGGAACTTGTAGCACCAAAAGGGTGAGTTATCCTTCCCGTTTCGTTGCTGAAGGAAAAATACCGGGCCTTTGGACTCTATTCTTATCATGAGTGCTATGAGCGGCATTAGCCAGGAGAGAATAAATATGATTACAAGACTTGAAAATATTATATCGAATGCTCTTTTTACTAGCTGATTAGCCTGGCTATCCAGGGGGATAGCACTGACATTGATAATGGGGATTTCCCCATATTTTTGGATGGATAGATTTTTATTCCCAAGCTTGCTGAACTGGGAGAGAATTTTTATTTTGATCAGATTATTCTCAGCAAAGTCAATAAGTTTCTTTACTTCTCTGTCGTAAAGTCTGGGCAGACAGCAGAAAATAATATCCACATTTTCTTTCCTAACAAATGACTTTATCTTGTCAACCGGTCCTAGGATTTTATCACTAGCCGTTTTAGATTCATCATTATCAAAATAGCCTAGAAACTTATAACCAATTCCAGGATTATGTTTAAAATAGTCAACTAAATCAATGGCTAGCTCTCCGTATCCAACGACGACAAAAGTTCTGAAATT
>JAHCMM010000072.1 GCA_019192515.1 Cyclobacteriaceae bacterium SS2 | reverse complement strand
GCCATGATCCGCGCCGGAACAAATTATTAAGAAACTGTTTTCACAAATTGAAGAACCGGGTCATTAGTGATCCGGTTTTTTTATGCCCCGGCAGCCATGGCCACAAGGTAAATCTCCCTCACATCACAGTTAGCCAATTGTGTAGCCAGTGATCCCATGGTGGCGCCCGTAGTCAACACATCATCCACTAGCATCACTTTTTTGCCTATTACCTGATCCGGTGAAGCGACATCAAATACATTCCCGACATTTTCCCAACGACTAACCCTGGTTTTCTTCGTCTGAGTGCTTGTATAAACCCGTCTGACCAAGATACTCGCATCTACTTCCACTTTCATGCTCTCTGCGAGACCCAGGGCAATCATTTCACTCTGATTATATCCCCTTTTCTTCAATTTCCGGTGGTGGAGAGGCACTGGTAGAATAATATCGGGATGTAGTTTGTCCATTTGAACTAAATCCTGACCATAGAGGCTTCCCAGCATGAGTCCTATGTCTGTTTCCCCGCGATATTTCAGGCTGTGAATTAGTTTTCTTGTAATACCGTGCCTATTATAGTCCAGAAAACTAGAAGCATGAGTGATTTTGGGTTCATAAGCAAACTTTTGAAGTAAGCGGTTTGTTGATTGCAAATGATCATTTGTTCTGGGAAGCGCTATCTTACACCTGGAACAGATGTATTGTTCATCCCTCACAAGTGTTGCATTACAATTGATGCAGACAGCTGGGAAAATGTTCAAAACAAAGTCATTCCATATGGTGGAAGTGAATTTGATGAGATTCATAGGTAAAATATAATGCTTTTCCGTTGAATGGTATATAAAAAAGACATTGACCTGGAGAGACAGTGGATAAGCTTGCTGGGCCATCTGGACAGGCAAATCAACAAGAGGCCGAGAGATCTGAACGCAGTGTTATTCCTGATCGGCATTCAGGAGCTAGGCAAAGGGGTCGGTAATTTTTCCAAAGAAGAAAAGCAGGACCTGATGCACATTGCCATTTGTAAGGTACTTTCTTTTTCAGGCTTTTATGAACTCGAAGGAATCGACGAAGATGGCTGGCCTCACTGGAAACTGGTCAAAGAATTACCGCACTTTGATCTATTAGAACAGGAAAAGCTTTTAAAAATGCATATCATTGAATACTTTCAAAAAGAACTCGATATCCATTTGTGATCTTTAGTTCAGATAATACGTATTGATAGAGTATGGCCATCAATGTCATAAAACATAAAATCAAACAGTACAAGCGAAAGTACTACCTGCGTCAGCTTGTGAAAGGAGGGTTAATTACGCTTCTTGCTTTCATTTCACTGTTTTTGGTGGTAGTACTTTTAGAAAACAGCTTTTGGTTTTCCTCGACTGTCAGGTTTATTCTATTAGTTGCTTTGTTACTGATCTTTCTGGTTCCGTTGGTATCACTTGTCGTGTTGCCTCTCTTAAAAATTCTTAATATCGGTAAAAACATTTCCGACATTGAGGCTTCAAAAGAAATTGGAAATTTCTTCCCAGAAATCAGTGATAAGTTGGTTAACTATCTGCAAATCAATGAGTTATCTGCTGGTGAGGCCTCTTTAGTATCGGCTGCTATCGAACAAAAAACCCGGGAACTCAATGTATTTCAGTTTCAACAGGCAGTGGATTTCAAGATCCTGAAAAAATACTTGTATGCCTTCATCGGATTGATCTTTGTTGTGACATTACTTTCATTTATCAACACGCCGGCAGTCACGGAGAGCTCCAAAAGAATTATGCTATATGATCAGAAATTTAAAAAGAAAGCACCTTTTGAATTTCTTCTTCAAAATACAGATCTCAGTGTCTTTCGGAATGAAAACCTGGATCTAAAACTGAAAGTGACCGGGGAAAGCATTCCTGAATCCGTCTATATCTTAATGGAAAACAGGAGGATCAAACTTTCCAAGTCAAGCAATGATCTCTTTGGATTTAAACTCAACAGTGTAAACAGTCCGATATCTTTTCAGTTTGAGGCTGCAGGATATCTTTCTGATGAATATGAAATCCGCTTACTCGACCGACCGGAACTCAGGACTTTTTCTATAGACCTGGATTATCCCAGGTATACGAGATTGGAAGATGAAACGGTGAGCAACACAGGAAATCTGCTTGTGCCTGAAGGAACAAAGATCAAATGGAACCTGAATACAACCAACACAGAGTCTGCAAGCTTAATCATCAATGAAAATGTTTCACCATTTGAAAGCAAAGCTGATAGAAATTTTCTACTGGAAAAGCTGGCATTGTCAGACTTCACCTACAATCTTCAGCTTAAAAACGAATATGGTAGCAACAGGTCAGAAATAGAATATCATGTGAAAGTGGTAAAAGATGAATACCCACAAATACAGATTATCCATCTACCAGATACTATCCTATACCAGTCAATTGATTTGTCAGGAACGCTACATGATGATTACGGGGTATCCAGTGTTTCCTTGAATTACCGAAAAAGTTATAGCGATCCATTTACGAGAGTGAGATTGCTGAGCAACATCAATCAGCAGGACAGAAAATTTTACTTCAACTGGGCCCTCGACACACTTGCTCTGAATAAGTCGGAAACCCTCGAGTTCTATCTCAGTGTGTTCGATAACGACGGCATAAATGGCTCAAAAGAGAGCAGGACTCAAAGGTTTTATTTCCAAAAGCCAGACGAAAAAGCCATCGACAATATGCTGGAAGAAAAGTCCAGAAAGTCTGAAGAAAAGCTAGACAAAGCAAAAAGCGAAGCTGAGTCTTTAAATGACAAGCTCAAGGAGCTGGAGGAGCGATTGAAGACGCGAAATAAAATGGAATGGCAGGAGGAGAAGATGGCTGAAGATATTCTAAAGGATAGGGAGGAGCTGGAAAAATCTATCGAAGAGCTAAAAGAACAATTCGAAAACCTAAAAAAGAGCCAGGAAGAATTTAAGGAGCAGGATCAGACAATCAAGGAAAAAAGCGAGCAACTGCAAAGCCTGATGAATGAGCTTTTGGATGAAGAAACCAAGAAATTGTATGATGAGCTCAAAAAACTTTTGGAAGAAAATGCCAACTCCGATCAGGTGAGAAATCAGCTTGAAAAAATGCAGCTAAATGAAAAGAATCTGGAGAAGGAGTTAGAACGGGCACTGGAATTATTCAAAAGGCTTAAGCTTGAGTCCATGCTCGGTGAAAACATCAAGGAACTAGAAGATCTTGCCGAAAAACAGGAGATGCTCTCACAGATGGATAAAAATGAAGACATCTCCAGCCAACAGGAAGAAATCAAAGAGAAGTTTAAGGATATAGAGGAGAAGAATCAAAAGATGGAGCAGCTCAACCAGGAATTGAAAAATCCTGAGCCCCTGCAGGAATTTGAGCAGGATGAGCAGGACATCAACAAGAATCTTGATGAGCTTTCAAAAGAGTTGGAGCAAAACGGCAAGCCCAACAAAGCCACGCAATCCAAACAGCAGCAGACCAGCGAGCAAATGAAAAAGCTTGCTCAAAAAATGTCCGAAATGCAAAACAACATGGAAATGGACATGATGCAGGAGAACATTGACAACCTGAGGAATATCCTGGACAATCTGGTAAAACTTTCCTTTGATCAGGAGGAGATCATTGATGAGTTCAGACAGGTAAGGCAATCTGATCCAAGGTTTATCGAGCTTTCTCAGGATCAATTACAGCTTATCGACAATGCCCAGGTAATAGAGGACAGTCTTTATTCTCTTTCTGAGCGAGTATTTCAAATTAGCGCATTTGTGACAAGGGAAGTAGGAGCAATCAATGAAAACCTTGCTTCCGCAATGGATGAGCTCCGGGAACGTAACAAAGGAAAGGCCATGAGCCATCAGCAGTTTGCCATGACTTCTGTCAATAACCTGGCCCTTTTACTTTCGGATGTACTTCAGCAAATGCAGAATGCCATGAGTATGGCCTCTGGTAATCCTTCGGAACAACCTTCACTCAGTGAGCTACAGAAGCAGTTGGGTCAGCAGATTGAGGAATTGAAAAAGAGTGGTAAGACAGGACGACAGCTTTCTGAAGAACTTGCACGTATGGCTGCTGAGCAGGAAATGATCAGGCAACAAATGAAGGCCCTCCAGGAAAAACTAAATGGTCAGCCAGATGGAGAAAAGATTGGTAATTCACTCAATGAAATAATTAAGGACATGGAGGAGAGTGAGTTGGAGCTCGTCAATAAGCAATTGACACAAAGGCTGATTGAGCGTCAAAAAAGACTAGTGACCAAGATGCTGGAGGCAGAAGAATCCATGCGTGAACAAAAGATTGATCCTGAAAGAGAAGGGGAGACCGCAGATAATTATCAGCGAAAAAATCCACCGGCATATGAAGAATATCTCAAAGCCAGGGAAAATGAGATAGAATTATTAAAAACTATACCGATTGAGTTAAATCCATTTTATAAAAAAGAAGTAAACGACTATTTTAGACGCTTGAGTGAAGAGGAAAAACAATGAACGAGATTCAAATCCAAATACCATCTCTATCTGAAAACATCAGGATTATTGAGAGTTTTATCGACAATGCCAAAGAGAAGTATTCTTTGGATGATGATATATATGGTAATATTATGATCGCGGTGACGGAGTCTGTCAACAATGCCATTCTGCATGGGAACCAAAACGACAGTAAAAAGAACGTCACTTTACGGTTGGTACTGGACAACAGTCATATTAAGTTTATTGTATCCGATCAGGGTAAAGGCTTCGATTACCACAGTTTGCCAGACCCTACATCACCGGAGAATCTCAACAAACCTGGTGGCAGGGGTATATTCCTCATGAAGCATTTGTGTGATGAAGTTCACTTCAATGATGATGGAAGGCAGGTAGAATTACTTTTCTATCTCTCCTGATTCCTCAAATGATCCCCATATACTTTCAGAATTCTGACATTGATTTCGATCTTCCCATTCCTGAGGAGAGAGTAAAACAATGGATTGTAGACGTAATCGAAGCTGAAAACCACAGACTTGATGAACTATCCTATGTCTTTACTTCGGATGAATCTCTCTTGGAAATCAACCAGTCTTACCTAAACCACGACACTTACACAGATATCATCACCTTTGATTACAGTGATGAGGCAAACACTATCAATGGAGAAATCCTCATCAGTGTAGATAGGGTGAAGGAAAATGCTGAAAATTTTGAAGTCGAATTTGTACATGAACTTGCCAGAGTTATGATACATGGCGTGATTCATTTGCTTGGTTACAATGACAAAACAGCAAATGAAAAAACAATCATGCGCGAGAAAGAAAACACGTGTATATCTTTGCTAAAAATTTAACGTTCCACGTGGAACATTTCACGGTTCAAAGGAGTTCTTTGGGTCTAATGTTCCACGTGAAACATCAGCGATTATGTTTAAAGTATACGATGTCATAGTTGTAGGCGCAGGACATGCAGGTTGCGAAGCTGCTGCTGCTGCTGCCAACATGGGTTCCAAGGTTCTCCTGGCTACCATGAATATGAACACTATTGCCCAGATGTCATGTAATCCGGCAATGGGTGGTGTAGCGAAAGGACAGATAGTTCGTGAAATAGACGCTCTTGGAGGCTACTCCGGTATCGTCAGCGACAAAACAAGTATTCAATTTAGGATGCTTAACCGAAGTAAAGGTCCTGCCATGTGGAGCCCCAGGGTACAATCCGACAGAATGAGGTTCGCAGAAGAATGGCGATTGACATTAGAAAGCATAGAAAACATAGACTTCTGGCAAGAAATGGTTACAGGTCTTGTCGTAAAAGACAACCGAGTTAAAGGGGTAAGGACAAGTCTGGGTATTGAAATACCTGGAAAATCTGTTGTACTGACAAACGGGACATTCCTTAATGGAGTGATCCACATAGGTGAAAAGAAATTTGGAGGGGGTAGGACAGGAGAAAAAGCTGCTACCGGAATAACAGAACAGTTAATAGAACTGGGTTTCGAAGCTGGAAGAATGAAAACCGGAACTCCACCAAGAGTAGACGGACGTAGCCTTGACTACTCCAAAATGACCGAACAACCAGGAGATGACATCCCTGGTAAATTTTCATATCTCAATTCTACAAGTCCGCTTACACAGCAAAAAAGCTGTTGGATCACCTACACCAGCCCGGAAGTTCACAATGAATTACAAACAGGTTTTGATAGATCTCCTATGTTTAATGGGAGAATCCAGGGATTGGGTCCGAGATATTGTCCATCAATAGAAGATAAGATCAACCGCTTTGCCGATAGAGACAGGCATCAAATCTTTGTAGAACCCGAAGGTTGGAATACAGTAGAGATCTATGTTAATGGTTTTTCGACCTCTCTACCGCAAGATGTACAGTACAACGCCTTAACAAAAGTACCTGGTTTTGAACAGGTAAAAATGTTTAGACCAGGTTATGCCATTGAATACGACTTCTTTCAACCAACTCAATTGACTTCTACTTTAGAAACCAAATTGATTGAAAACCTGTATTTCGCAGGTCAAATAAATGGTACCACCGGATATGAAGAGGCAGGTTGTCAGGGACTGATGGCCGGGATCAATGCCCATCTAAAGGTAAAAGAACAAGCTCCTTTCATTCTAGGAAGATCACAAGCATATATTGGAGTACTCATTGATGACCTAATTAATAAGGGTACTGAGGAACCTTATCGCATGTTTACCTCCAGAGCCGAATTTAGATTACTACTGAGACAAGACAACGCAGATCTTAGACTAACTAAATTAAGCTATGGATTAGGTTTGGCCGATGACAACAGATATCAGCAAATGCTGGATAAAGAACACCAGACAAATCAGGTAATCGCTCTTCTGGATGAAATTAAATTCAAACCAGATGAGATTAACCCAGCACTTGAGAACATTGGTCAGGCACCTATAAAGGACAAATCTTCATTATCTCAGATACTTAAGAGACCTAATTTTTCTATTACAGATCTTCAAACTATTTATTCTGAACTCAGTTCTAAACTCAACAACTATGCTACTGAGAGTATTGAGCAGGCTGAGATCCAGATTAAGTACCATACTTATATTGAGAGAGAGCAGAAGAATAGCGAGAAAATGAGTGAGCTGGAAAATCAAAATATTAATCCCGACTTCAATTACAACGACATACCATCCTTATCTAAAGAAGCTAAAGAAAAGTTATTGAAAATTAAACCATCAACAATTGGTCAGGCATCCCGTATCAGCGGGGTCTCACCAGCAGATGTTTCTGTTTTAATGGTCTATATAGGGAGATAGTATGTATCAAAAACTTGAAGAGTGTCCATCATGTAAGCATACGCTTTTCACCAATCACCTCATCTGTACCGACTATTCCATTAGCCAGGAAAGCTTTGCCCTGGTGCGCTGTAACAAATGTGGTCTGGTTTTTACCAATCCAAGACCAGATGAAAAAAACATTCTGGAATACTATAAAAGTGACCAGTACATATCACATGCAAACAAGTCTAACAGCTTAATCAATGTTCTGTACAAGTTTGCCAGATCCTTTACTTTAAGATCTAAATATCGATTAATCCATAAGTATAAAAAGGGTAAAAGACTTCTGGATTTTGGTTGTGGTACCGGTCACTTTGCCAATTACATGTCTGCAAGAGGATGGGATGTTACAGGTTATGATCCACAAATGGAATCAATCAACAATCTCAAAATCAAGTTTATTGATAACATTCAGAAAATATCTTCAGAAGATAAATTTCATGTGATAACAGCCTGGCACGTATTGGAACATGTTCACGATCTTAAAGGCACATTAAAATTGCTGAGAAAGCAACTGAAGAAAGGAGGATATCTATTCATTGCTGTTCCGAACCTAAATTCATACGATGCCAAACATTATAAGAATTACTGGGCTGCATACGATGTACCCCGACATTTATATCATTTCACTCAATCTTCTTTTAAATCCCTGGCTTCCAGTTGCAAGCTTTCCGTCGTCAAAGTTCATCCCATGAAATTAGATTCATTCTATGTATCCTGGCTGAGTGAAAAATATCAGGGTAACAACAACGTACTATCAGCCATAAAAACAGGCCTAAAATCTAATCGACTAGCCAGATCAAGTGGAGAATACTCAAGTCTTATTTACGTTCTAAAAGCATGAAATATCTACTGGGTGGTTTTTACATCCTTTTTATACTCCTTTCATTTCAACGATGTGCAAACCCAGGTGTTGTATCCGGCGGACCAAAAGATACCATTCCACCCCTTTTGATTAGTTCATATCCTGTAGATCAAACTTTGAATTTCGATGATAAAACAATCGTCCTGGAATTCAATGAAAGGATAATAGCTGACAAGATCAAACAAAATTTAATCATATCTCCAACAACAAAAGTTAAGTTCAAACACTTTGTTAAAAAGAACACTATCACAATTCAATTTGAAGAACCCTTTCAGGACACTACTACATATACCTTTAATTTCTTCGATGCCATCACTGATATTACTGAAAAGAATCCACCTTTCAATTTAGTACTGGCATTCTCCACTGGTGACTTTATAGATTCTTTAAAAGTATTCGGGACACTTAAAGACCTCTATACCGACAAACCTGTACCAAAAGCCACAGTTGCTTTATATACAAAAACTGATTCCATCGACATCTTTGAAGATACTCCTACATATTTTACAACTACCACCAAGTACGGATCCTTTGCTATCAACAATATCAAGTATGGGGTATACAAGATGATTGCATTTGAAGATCTCAATAAGAACCTGTCTTTCGATGAGGATGAAGAGCAATATGCTTTTCTTCAGGACTACTTCAATCCGGTTGATAAAACAGATTCTATCAGGCTTACATCCTACCAGATAGATGCTTCAGAATTAAAGGTAAATGCTTCAAGGATCAGCGGAAGGTATTTTGAAATGAGGTATTCAAAACAGGTCTTAAAGTACAGAATTCTTGAAACTGATTCAATCTTGACTGTTAATTCCAACATAACTGAAGATAAGGAAACTTTAAGATTCTATAACCCATTTCAAGGCTTTCCAAAAGATAGTATCAAGGTAATTGTAGAATCAGTTGACTCTCTAAAGAATATTACCCTGGATACTGTCTACATAGCTTTTCAGGAAAGCACAAGAAAAAAAGCAGACTTTACCAATCAGATAATCCCTGCAACTGGTAAGTCAATTCAACCAACTCAAAGCATTACACTAAAATTTTCAAAACCAGTTAAAACCTGGGACCTATCTAAATTTAAAGTAGTTCTTGATAGTATGAATTCATTCTATCTAGAAGATGTAGTGGCAACATGGAACCACAATTACACAGAAGCATATCTACCACAACTTATTAAGAGAAAACAACTCTTGGACAGCATTACTTATTGGGATCAGCATATCGTAATTGATTCATTAAATCCCGACTCACTTTTATTGACCCAAAAGAATCTATTGGCTAAGTATGATAAATTCAGTTATAAACTTTTAATTGAAAATGGTTCATTCATTTCTGTGGAGAATGATACCCTGAAAGCAATTGAGTCCAAATACACATTTCCTAAGTCTGAAAATTTAGGAACTATGACCGTGAAGGTAAATGCTGATTCAATTCAATACTTCATACAATTAATTACTGCTCAGAAGACAGACGTAATCCAGCAGATATATAATTGTTCCACGTGTAACTTTAAAGATATCCCTCCAGGTAAATATTCTCTTCGCTTCCTAATAGATGCTAACAAAGACAGTATATGGTCTATTGGCAATATAAGAAAGGATCTTCCACCGGAACCAATCAGGCATTTTCCCCAGGAAACTGAGATCAGATCAAACTTCGATATGCAACTGGATATCTCCCTATAACCTGTGGATATCTGTGGATTACCGTGTGTAAATCCTGTGTGAACTCAACATCCTTTAAAACTTCATTCAGTCGTCTCCGTTAACTCTAGATAACTGTTACTTAATCAACATAAGCCTAACAACAGATCAGATATTCTCTTATCAACAACTTGATATTTGAGTTATCTACCTTAAGTATGTAAAGTGTTAGATATCAATAGCTTAATAGTATAATAACATGTAGATATCTCAGGAGGCAGTCAAGACTTATAAACAAATTAGATTTCCAAATTATATTTTTATGACTTTCCCACAAATCCACACCATTAATAATAGATCTAATTTTAAAATAAACTAATTATATCATTAACTTGTATAAAGGGAAACTGTGTATAAAGTGAGAAACGTACTATTCATATCTACTTTGCTATTCATTATTCAGGCAGTCTATGGTCAGTCCAACGAAAAGGCTCAGCTGGCAAATGAATATTACCAACAGGGAGAGTATGAAAAGGCCCGCGAACTCTATGCGGATCTTGATGACAAGAAAAATAGCATCCCCATTATTCACTCCAATTATTTTGAGCTCCTGCTCATAGAAAAAGATTTCAAGTCTGCCGAAAAATATATTATGCAGGTATTGAAAATGTTTCCGGGCAATCTTCAATATGAGTCTAATGTGATCGCATTATACCACGCAGCTACCGAACCGGAAAAGAAAAAATCTTACATGGATTATTTGATGAAGACCTATCATCAAAGTCAATTTCAGCTAAACCTCATTGCTCAAAATCTGGTGAGTCAACAATTACTGGACGATGCCATTCTATTCATAAAAGAAGCCAGAAAAGTTTCCGGTAACCCTTATTCTTTTTCACTCGATATGGCGGGTGTCTATCGAATGAAAAATGATAAGCCTTCCATGACCAATGAGTACATTAACTATGCGAAAGAAAATCCGCTAAATATTAACTACGTAAAAAATATTTTCCAGAATATCCTGAAAGAAGATGATGACCTGGAGTATCTGGAGCAATCACTGATAAAGAAAATACAGTCTGAGCCCAACAACTATCTGTATCCTGATTTACTCATTTGGGTGGAGCTCCAAAGAAAAAATTTCTACGGCGCATTTGTACAGGCCAGGTCGCTGGATAAAAAAAGAAACTCGCAAGGCGATGAGTGTATGCGCATAGGTCAGATCGCTATGGACAATGGGGCATGGGATGAAGCCATCAGGATTTTTGATTATGTCTCTGAAAATTTTCGCGATAGCTACAACTATGCGATCTCCAAGCGATACACCATTAGGGCAAAAGAGAATAAAATTAAAAACACCTTTCCGGTAAACCGGGAGGAGATCAGAAATCTCATCGCAGACTATGACAACCTCATCAAGGAAATCGGGTTAAACCATATTTCTCTGGAAGCCCAAAGAAATAAAGCGCTATTACATGCATTTTACCTTGATGAAAAAGACTCGGCTATTTTCATACTCCAGCAGGTTATCAATAATCCCAGGTCTTCACCTCATTTGATCTCCCGGGCAAAAATTGATCTTGGTGATATATTTCTGTTGAATGGGATTCCATGGGAATCAACGTTGCTTTATTCGCAGGTAGAAAAAAGCAATAAAGAATCCCCTATCGGATACGAGGCCAAATTGAGAAATGCAAAATTGAATTATTATACCGGAAATTTCACCCTGGCACAAAGCCACCTGGATATCCTTAAACTGGCTACGACGAGAGAAATTTCAAACGACGCTATCGACCTGAGCCTATTGATCAAAAACAACACAGTTTTTGACAGCTCGGAAAAGATCATGCAGACATTCGCGAATATCGAGTTGATGATTTTTCAGCATAAGATCGATCCGGCCATCACCAGCCTTGTTCAGCTTATCAACCAAAATCCTAGTCACCCTATAGTGGATGAGTCCTATTGGAGACTGGCTAGTTTGTTCAAGCAAAAAGGCCAATTTGAAAACGCCATTAATTATCTCAATAAAATTCTGGAGTTATTTCCGCAGGATATTCTGGCTGACGACGCGATGTATGAAAAAGGAATTCTGTACCAGGACCACATAGGTGATGATGATTTGGCCATCCAGACATTTCAGGAATTTTTGAAAGATCATCCCGGCAGCCTCTATGCAGCCGAAGCCAGGAAAAGGATCCGTCAAATTCGGGGAGACCTGATCAATTAAACCAAAACCAGAATAGGGTCTGGTTCATAGATGCCAGGTGTAGGTGTACGATGCCTGCTATAAAATCCATTCATCATATCCTGGGTCTTGTTTGACAACAAGTTCATGATTTCTTCAAGCACATTGCCGGAGAGCATATAAGGAGGATTTCCCATATAAACTTTGTCGCCGACACAGTGTGCACAAACCTGGTATTCCTGGCAATCTTTCATCGGTTTACCACTTACCACACAATTGGCAATGGAGTCTCCAATCGACAAATTGTCTTTGATTTTGTTTCTGGATTCCAGATCTATATTTTTCATGAAATAATTCTGAAGTGTTTGCTGTGACTCCAGGGACATTTCACTGTGGAGCTTCATGGCACATTCCATGCACAAAGCATAATCAAAAATCGTTTCAGTGGTTCCATACTCGGGATAATTTTTACAAATCCTTTCTACCAGGTATTCTGTATCCTCCGAGAGAAGAAATTTTTCGCATTCGATACAATGAGTAAAAGGCTTATCATCAATATAAGAATACAGCCCCCTGGGTATATCCCGAAGCTCTTCCTCTTTGTACTTCATATACATCTGTTTTTAGTATGCATGCATAACAAATTTATACTACCTTTGATCGTATGCCTGTAAAATAAATCAGGTATTTTAGATCTACCTTAAATATAATGAAGAGAGAAGAAACCATCGATTACAATATCAAGGCAACCTGGCATGCAATCTCCAGGATGTATAACCAATATGGTTCTGAATTCGATATTACTGCTTCTTCAGGTTTCGTTCTTTTGAATATTGATGTTGAGGAAGGCACCCCTGCTACCAAGATCGCTCCTCAGATGGGGTTGGAGGCCAGGTCTCTTACAAGGATACTGAAAGGGCTGGAAGAAAAGGGCTGGATCGTACGAGAGAAAGATCCAACCGACGGACGATCCGTTCGTATATGCCTTACAACGCTAGGCAAAGAAAAACGAGAAATTTCGAGACGGGCAGTGCGGGAATTCAATAAGCGCATTCAACAGATGATTCCACAGGAGAAACTCGTTGCATTTTTTGAAGTCATTAGTACAATAAAAAACATCATAGAAGACAAACAGTTGTTTCAACAATTAGCCCAGGAATTTATTTATGAAACGAAAAATTAAAAAAGTTGCCGTGCTGGGTTCGGGAATCATGGGTTCCCGAATAGCATGTCATTTTGCTAACGTAGGATTGGAAGTCCTGCTGCTTGATATTTCACCCAAAGAGCTCACTGATCAGGAGAAAGNCAAAAAGATGACATTGGATCATCCTGCTGTAAAAAACCGGATCGTAAACGACTCGTTGCAGCAGAGTATCGCTTCCAAGCCGTCACCTCTTTACTCAAAAGAGAAGGCCTCACTCATTTCCACCGGAAATTTTGATGACGACCTGTCCCGTATCAAAGACGCTGATTGGGTGATCGAAGCCATTGTAGAAAACCTGGAGATCAAATCATCTCTCTTCGAAAAAGTGGAGAAGCATGTCAATCAGAATGCAATTATTTCGAGTAACACATCTGGCATTCCGATCAACCTGATCATCAAAGGCAGAAGTGAGCACTTTCAAAAGCAGTTCTGTGGAGCACATTTTTTTAATCCACCACGCTACTTGCGTCTACTGGAAATCATCCCTACTGCAAAGACGGACCCGGAGATTGTAGATTTTCTGGTTCATTACGGAGACCTGTACCTGGGTAAGGAAACGGTGATCTGTAAAGACACCCCGGCATTTATTGCCAACCGAATTGGTATCTATTCATTGATGTCTGCCATGCACACCATTGAAGAAATGGGCCTCACGGTAAATGAAGTAGATAAGCTTACTGGTCCGGTTATTGGCCGACCGAAATCCGCTACATTCAGGACTCTTGATGTCGTTGGGCTTGACACTGCCGTAAAAGTAGCGCAGGGACTTGCCCAGGGATTGAAAGATGATGAATCAAAAGAAGCTTTTGAGCTTCCGAAGATTGTAAAGGAACTCTACGATCGAAAATGGTGGGGAGATAAAACAAAACAGGGCTACTACAAGAAAGTTAGAAATAAAGATGGGTCCAGTGAAATCCTGGAACTGGACTTCAAGTCCATGGACTACAAGCCCAAAGGGAAATTGAAGCTGGACATTCTTGACAAGACCAAGAATGTAGAAAACCTGAAAGAAAAACTAAAATTGGCTATTTCAGCTGATGGAAAAGAGGGTGATTTCTATCGTAAAACATTTTATGATGTATTCAGGTACAGCTCGATGCGTATACCGGAGATAGCAGATGATCTTTACCAAATTGATCAGGCTTTGACTGCTGGTTTTGGCTGGGAGCTTGGTCCGTTTGCCACCTGGGATGTGATGGGAGTGAAAGAATGCCTGGATCAAATGAAAAAGATGGACCTCACTCCGGCTAAATGGGTGGAAGAAATGCTGGCGGATGGAAATAGCTCATTTTACCAGTTTAAGGAGGGCAAAAAATATTTTTACGACATCTCGTCTAAGTCTTACAAACTCATCCCTGGAACAGAAGGATTGATACTGCTCGATGCTTTCAAGGAATCAAGTGTGGTGTGGAGCAACTCCGGAGCAACGTTATATGATGTTGGGGATGGCGTGCTCAACCTGGAATTTCATACAAAAATGAATTCCATCGGCGCCGAAGTAGTGGAAGGTATCCAGATTTCCATTGAGATTGCTGAGAAAGACTTCAAAGGACTAGTGATTGGTAATGAAGGACAAAATTTTAGTGCCGGCGCAAATTTGAGCATGATCTTCATGTATGCAGCAGACCAGGAGTTTGATGAAATTGACCTGATGATCCGGCAGTTTCAAAAAACCATGACCCGGGCAAGATTTTCATCTGTCCCAGTCGTCTCGGCGCCCTCAGGATTGGCGCTTGGTGGTGGTTGCGAATTGTCGTTGCATTGTGATGCTATTCAGGCCCATGCCGAAACTTACATCGGGTTGGTAGAATTTGGTGTTGGATTGATTCCCGGTGGTGGTGGAACAAAAGAGCTTACGCTTCGGGCATCAGATTCCTACATGCCAGGTGATCCGGAACTTAACAGGCTCCAGGAGTATTTTATGAATATCGCTACTGCAAAAGTTGCCACTTCTGCGGAAGAAGCGCGTGAGTTGTTTATCCTGAGACCTTCAGACAGGATTACATTAAACAGATCTCGCTTGCTTGCCGATGCAAAAGAGCGGGTAATTGAATTGTACGATGCAGGTTATACTCAACCAACTATGAGAGAGGATATCAAAGTACAGGGTAGAACCGGTATGGCGATGTTCGAAGCAGGTATCACAGCCATGATCTATGGAAATTAT
>JAHCMM010000071.1 GCA_019192515.1 Cyclobacteriaceae bacterium SS2 | reverse complement strand
GGAGCCAAATTTATGCTCCAACTGGTCTTCGATGGCTTTCAGCAATGTTTTTTCATTCAGCCCGGCCTGTTTCATCACAGGAGAAGCCGCGAAGAAGGCCCCCTGAAAGGCAATACCCTGCATCCTCAATTGCAATTCAGGGTCTGTGGCCTCTTCACGTGCTATCTTAAACCCATCGATGTAGAAGATCTTGATATTTCTTTCTATAATGATCTTTTGATAATTTTTGGGAATGCTCTCCCACATCTGCTCCGGTGTCTCCTGATCACTTTGAATGATGAACACCCCACCTTCCTTAAGCCCAGCCAGTGCATTGGTATGCTTAAACACATTGGGGTCCGGGGAAAGGACTACATCCACGTAATAATATTCACAGTTGATACGGATGGGTTCCGGAGCGGCACTCAGGTAATACGTTGTTGGCTGACCTTTCTTCTCGGATCCGTATTTCGGATTGGCTTTGATGTGATAACCCAGCAGGTCAAACAATGTCATGGCCAGGTTTTTACCTGTGGTAATGGCACCCCATCCACCTACCGAGTGGAATCTTACAGTAATGGCGCCATCTGGCATCAGATTGGGATTTTCTGATCCCCTCACAGAAAGTTTTCCTATTTCAGGATAAGCATCTTTGATCGTTTGCTGGTAAATCTCCTGCTTAGGGGTAAAGGCGTTTTTTCGCAGAAAATCTATGGACAGGTAAAACAACTTCTTGTGATCCCCATCCGGCAACATATTTTCAATAGCCCCTATCAATCCCTCTGGTTGCAGGTCACGACTTCCCATTCCGAAACTGCCAGAATAGAGCGGTGGCATGTCCCCTTGTTTATAGGTTTCCAGCTCAGGGTATGGCTTATCCTTTTTAGCTACACCGTTTTCCTGGGCCTTGTTCAAAGCTGAGCGGATCTCCCGCATCATCGGTTGATCCCCTGCAAGCGGCTGATCCAATCGCTCAAGCACCACAACACCTTTTCGTCCTTTTAAGACCTTGGAAATAAGGTCTGCTGGGAATGGTCTGAACATCACAAGATTGACCACACCCACTTTAATTTTCCGTGTTTTTCGAAGATAATCTGCTACCACTTCGGCACTGGGGACTACACTACCCTGGCCAACGATCAGATAATCGGCATCTTCTACTTTATAGGTCATAACCCGACTGTACTTCCTGCCAGTCAGCTCATAAAAATCGTGGAACGCCTCTTCTGCAAGGTCTTTGATGTGGTCAAAGAAGAAAGGTCGTTGTGCTGCCACACTTTGCATGTAGGCATCCTGGTTTTGGACTATACCGGCCATCACGGGGTTGTCTACATCCCAGAGCTCCGGAATTCTTCTTCTCTTATTGCCGTAGATGATCTTCTGAGCTCCGGTAGGCGTATCAATGATATCGTCTGGTCTTCCCAGAAATTCTTCGATGAGCTCTCTTTCTGGGATCATAAGTGATTCTATAAGGTGCGTGGTCAGGAATCCATCCTGAGCGACAATGCCAGGATTCAACGCCAGTTCAGCCACTTTATGGGCAATGATATTCAGGTCTGCCACATGCTGTGCATTTTTGGCAAACATCTGGAAGAATCCTGTGTCATCGATGGCATGATAATCGTCATGACCGGCATGAACATTCAACGTGGACTTGGTCATGGCCCGAGCACCAATATTCAGCACATAAGTTAGCCGTTTACCTACTGCAGCATAGAGTGATTCGTGCATATAGGCAATCCCTTGTCCGGAAGAAAAATTAGCCGCTCTGAGCCCTGTCATGGACAAGCCTGCCGTTACTCCCGCAGCAGCATGTTCTCCTTCAGGTTCAATAAATATTAAAGGCCTGCCTGATATATTCAGGTGACCTTTGGCAGCTTCTTCAGCCCAATATTCCCCCATTTGGGTGGATGGTGTAATGGGATACGCCCCTGCAGCGTCTGTAGACTCCCGTTCACACATGATTGCAGCCGTATTCCCATCCAGGGCTACGCGTTTGCCAGGATATTTGAAGGTGTTATTCTTGCCCATGCCTGATATTGATTAGTTCGATTTACTGCACCAGTTTTTTAGTTTTCTCGGCGATACCAACATAGATATTGGCAATGCTCATATCTGCCCAGATATCTTCTTTGTCTCTGAATTCAAGCATAGGCTCAAAATCAATTTTTCTGAGTGCAGGATTATGCTTTTGGCATAGACTGACCAACTGATTGAAGGTATGTTCGCCCGGAAGGTCAATTGTTTTTTCTTCCAGGTAGTGCATTAATAGTTTTCTAACAGCGGTATAGGCTTTTTCACAAACCGTATAAGTGACAACATCCTCTTCGGGCCGGGAAAGCTCATTTTTGGCTTCTACTATAAGCTTATTTGCTTCTGAAATCAGCTTTTCTTTAAGTTGTGTAGTCATGATTGTACATTTTAGATGCTCCGTATCATTTTATTGTTGTCAATTTACGGAGACCATAAATGGCTAATTATGAGAAGCATCAACTACTCATATGATAAAGGTCAAAGGAGGCAAAAGCCATCAGATAGCTTCTGGCGGGATGCTAAATCACAGATGATTTAAGTGCTATGCAACAAAAAAAGACTCCTCAATTGTGAGGAGTCTTTTAACTTAATCAATCAATATTTCGCACCTATTAACTTGAGGTACAAACAAATTCAGTTTTAGGAATGCCCGTCTTGGCGATTTCCTTCATCCCTCCTTTTACATCTACAATATCATGAAATCCCCTTGATTTGAGTATCGATGCAGCAATCATAGATCGGTACCCACCGGCACAATGTATGTGATACGCTTTGTCATGATCGATATCTTCCATGTTTTTGCTGATATAATCCAGCGGAAAACTCTGGGCCTTATCTACATGTTCAGCTTCATATTCACTTGGTTTCCTTACATCCAGCACATTAATTCCTCCTGTTTGGTATGCCAGGGCAAAATCCTTCGCTTCTATTGATTTTACCTGATCGGTTTCCTTACCAGCTGCTTTCCAGGCTTCTATACCTCCTTTTAGGTAACCCAGGGTATTATCATAACCTACCCTGGATAGCCTGGTCACTACTTCCTCTTCCCTGCCTTCTGGGGCAATGAAGATGATAGGCTGCTGGAGGTCTGGGATCAAAGCGCCTACCCAGGGAGCAAAATCACCATCGATCCCGATAAAAATAGAGTTAGGAATGTGATCCCTGGAAAACTCTTCCTGCTTTCGGGTATCTAACACCAAAGCTCCTTCGTGGTTAGCCATGGCTTCAAACGTTTCTACATCCAGGGCTACTTTTCCTTTCTTCAGCACTTCATCCAGACCCTGAGCTTCTGATTTATTCATGGCTACATTTTGAGCAAAGTACTGTGGAGGGGGTAGCAAGCCCTCGGTCACTTCTTTGATAAACTCTTCTTTGGTCATATTTGCTCTCAGGGCATAATTGGTTTTCTTTTGGTTCCCCAATGTGTCAGTGATTTCTTTACTCATATTCTTTCCACAGGCAGATCCTGCCCCATGTGCAGGATAAACAATTACCGAATCAGGAAGAGGCATGATCTTTTTACGCAAACTATCAAATAAGAAACCCGCCAGATCTTCTTGTGTGAGATCACCTTTCTGTGCCAGGTCAGGACGCCCCACATCTCCAATAAATAATGTGTCTCCACTGAAAATAGCATGCTCTTTCCCTTCTTCATCCAATAAAAGGTAAGTAGCACTTTCCATGGTATGCCCCGGAGTATGCAATACCTTGATCCGGATCTTTCCTAAATGAAAGATCTCTCCGTCTTTAGATTCATGAAATTGAAAAGAGGCCTGTGCTTTGGGGCCATACACGATGGTGGCTCCTGTTTTGTCTGCCAGATCCACATGTCCTGAAACAAAATCGGCATGGAAGTGGGTTTCAAAAATGTATTTGATCTTTGCTCCTTCTCTATTTGCCTTTTCTATGTAAGGTTTCGACTCACGCAGAGGATCAATGATGGCTGCTTCTCCTTCACTCTCTATGTAGTAAGCACCCTGTGCAAGACATCCTGTATATATCTGTTCTATCTTCATTTATATTTTCTTTCAGTTCTTACTTCAATATTACGATCCGCAAACCCTCAGAGATGTAACAATAGTTACACTTCAATTTGTTTACTCATTCCCATATTACTGCTTTCGATCATCGATATTAATCATTATGCTGAACTGCCCTTGCCCTTCTCCTATGTGCCAATCTACCCTCCGACTCAAGGGCATCATTCAATGTAAGATAAATATTTTCGAAGCCAATTTCTTCCATGAGCCTTGTCTTAAACATGGAATCTCTAACAGGACCAACAACTTCAGCAATCAGAAATTGTATCTTATGTTCATTCAACGTCCTGATCAACTCAATGATCCCCTGCACGGCTGAGGCATCCACATGGCTAATGGCTGAGGCATCGATTATCACCTGTTTTATTTGAGGGTTTCCTTCTACCTCCCGAATGATATAATCTTTGATGTACTGGATGTTGATGAACGTGACCGGAGCATCCACACGCATGATCAATTTGTCTTTCCAAATTTCCAGGTCTGAAAATCGCTTCACATTACGAAATACATTCTGGCCTTTGATTCTCCCAAGAACGGCAATATGGGGATAGGCCATATGATAGAGCAAAATCAATATTGAAAGGACAACACCTGAAATGATACCCGGAACCATGCTGAATGTGATGGTGACCAGGAAAGTAACCATAAGTAAGGCAAACGCTACCTTATCTTCCTTAAAGAGTCTAATGGAGTACTTCAAGTCAACCAGGTTGACAATGGACACCATAATTACCGAAGCCAGGATGGCGGTTGGTAAATAGTAAAAAAGGGGTGTCAAAAAGAGTAAGGTGATCACCACAACTGCTGCACTGAATACAGATGCTAAAGGAGTATTTGCTCCTGATTCCAAATTCACAGCTGAGCGGGAAAAACCTCCTGTGACAGGATATGACTGAAAAAGTGATCCGATCAGGTTGGCAGCTCCTAATCCTATCAATTCCTGGTTAGCATCTACCTGGTAATCCTTTTTCTTTGTCTCGAGCGCTTTGGCTACAGAGAATGCTTCCATAAAGGCAACTACCGAAATGGTGAGTGCTAATGGAATTAATTCACTCCATTGTCCTAAACTGAAATCCGGAAATTTTAATGCTGGCAATCCTTGTGGGATGGTCCTGACGATGTCCACTCCATTTTGATGTAAACCGAGGGAATATACCAAAACTATCCCAATGCCTACAGCTAATAGTGCTCCCGGTATTTTCTTGTTTAATTTCTTGAATCCGTAAATCACCAAAATACCACCCACTCCAATTGCCATGGTCAACCAATGTGTTTCATCCACTTTAACAAGTGTATTCCATAAGATCTCATAAACCCGATTGCTCTTGACTAGTTCTATTCCAAACAAGTATTTAAGCTGATTTAAACCTATAATAAGGGCAGCAGCGGAAGTAAATCCACTGATGACTGGTTTTGACAATAGGTTTGTGATAAAACCCATTCTAAAAACACCCAGAACAACCTGAAACAACCCCATGAAGAAGGCTAATAAAATAGCAAAGGCTATATATGTATCTGTGCCTTCGGTAGCCATCACAGAAACTCCGGCAGCTACTAATAATGAATCCATGGCAACCGGAGCTACTGATAGCTGTCGGGAGGTGCCAAAGATGGCGTAAATGATCTGAGGCACAATAGAGGCGTAGAGACCATATACCGGTGGCAATCCGGCTATGAGCGCATACGCCATGCCTTGTGGAATCAAAAGCACTCCAATGGTAAAGCCTGCGGACAGGTCTCCACTGAGATAATTCCTTTTATAATAAGGCAGCCATTGTAAAACAGGTAAAAATCGCCGCAGCTGTCTCATGAGATGCATACTGAAATCCAAAGGTAGAATTTACACAATCTCAGTGATGTAACAATTGTGACAGAGAGTTAAAACCTGGGAGTTAAAGAATCTCAATCTTATTTCGATGTTGCTCTATCACACCATCTTTTTCTAGCTGCTTGAGCAATCTGGATATAACCACCCTTGAGGTATTGAGCTCTTTAGCGATTTGCTCATGGGTTTTATTGATCTCAAAGGAACCTTTGGCTTGTTTGGTGTCGAGCAGGTATTTGAGCAGACGTTCATCCATCTTGTGAAAGGCCATACTGTCGATAGCCGTAAGCATTTCTTCAAACCTGAGCTGATAGGCATTGAAAACAAAACGGCGAAAAGAAGGAAATCTGACAATCCATGAATCCATATAAGTCATAGGGATCATCCATAAGGTGGAGTCCTCTTCTGCAGTGACCTTGTAGCTGGCTCTCCTACCTTCAATGCAGCAGGTGATTGACATGGCACAGGTCTCACCACCTTCCAGGTAGTACAGAAAGATCTCATCACCATTTTCATCCTGCCTGAGGACCTTAAGCAGTCCGGTCAGCACAATGGGGATCTCGTCGGTTTGATCCTCAGGACTAATGACGACCTGGTCAGCTTTAGCTTTTTTGAGTCGGCCAATGGTGGAGATTTCATCTATCAGTTTGGGCTCAAGCTCACTCTTCTGTAGGATCGTACCAATATCTTCTGACATACCAAAACAATTCTGTTTCTAACCTTGATTCATGTAGCTAAGTTCCATCATTAGCGGAATCAAGATATGTATTTTTTGAATTTAAGACCGGTATTGATTTTTTTAGTTAAAAAGGATCAAATAGTAAATCGGGAAAACTCACGATTGCTGTTTATCCTAAAAATGGCTGATCGTAGTACCGTTTATTGGTCTTTCGGTAAAGGGCATTGGCCAAAGCAGCAAATACCGGAGGGAAAGCCGGTTCTCCAAGACCGGTAGGATCGATACCATTTTGAACAAAATGAACCTCGATTTCCTTTGGTGCTTCGCTCATTCGGATCATCCTGTATGAATCAAAATTTTTCCTGGCTGGTACTCCGTCTTTAATGGGCTGATTACCATACAAAGCATTACCGATCCCATCGACAATGGCGCCCTCTACAAGATTTGTGGCTGCATCCGGGTTCACCACTATCCCACAATCCACTGCGCTCCAGACTTTGTTGATGACAGGTACACCTCCTTTCATTTCAAGATCGAGCACTTGCGCGGCATAGGAATTATGACAGAAATAGGCCGACACCCCCCTTTTATCATCAGATCCTTTCCACCCAGACTTTTCCTGCACAAGCTTAAGCACTTCGGCATAGCGTTTTGGATCATAGTCATTGTTTTCTCCAACAGGATTTTTCTCTGCTCTTTCTAATAATTCCAGCCTGAATGAAATAGGATCTTTTCCGGCTACTTCGGCAACTTCATCCAGGAAAGACTGTTCTGCACTTGCCATAAAATTAGATCTTGGTGCCCGAAAAGATCCTGTGGTAATATTGGATGGAATCGCCCAATCCTCAGCCAGATAGTTGTCCACTGCTCCCGCTGGGAAACGATCAGCATAAAGCGGACTTTCGGGGACTCCACCTGCATTTACATGAAACCCTATCAGGTTATTTTGCTCATCCAAAGCTGCACGATAGGTGGCATGGCACGCCGGCCGATAAATACCAGAAGTCATATCATCTTCACGGGAATAGATCAGCTTGACTGGTGCTTTCATTCTTTGTGATGTTAGTGCTGCTTCAATCAGCCAGTGTGCATAAGATCGCCTGCCATAGCCCCCACCCAATCTCGACATCTGGATCTCGATGTTTTCAATCGGCATCCCAAGTCTTGATGATAAAGTCTTCGGTCAGCTCAGGTTTCTGTAGTGGTCCCCTGAGCTCAGCTTTCTCGTCAGAAACATCAGCAAAGAAATTCATAGGCTCCATGCAATTATGAGCCAGAAACGGTGCCGAGTAGCTTCTTTCAATCACCTTCGCTGCCCGTTTGAAAGCTGCTTCCGGATTGCCATCCTTTCGTCTGACCTCTGCTGGTCGAGAGGATAGTTCTTTCATTTTTTCCAGATGAGCGTCNGAACTTTCGAGACCGGCAGGGGTATATTCTTCATATTTTCTACCAAAGCGATCCCGGGTTTTGGTAGAGGCTTCAATGGGTTCATAGGCTATCTTCAGCATCTGCTTGGCCTTCATCACCTGCCAGGTAGACTCCCCTACCACTACGGCAACTTCTTCAAAATTGCAGGTATCAAAAAACTGTTTTTCATAGTCATCATTGAAAACTCTGACGGTGAAGATATCTCTAATACCGGGCATTTGCCTGGCTCCCGAATCGTCGACAGATTTGATCTTTAACCCGAAAGCCGGAGGATGGGTAATCATGGCAATCAGCATCCCTGGCTTGCTGTGATCAATACCGTATAATGGCTGACCCGTCACGATCTTTTCTGCATCCACATTCTTTTTTGATGTGCCTATTATGCTGAAATCGGAAGGATTCTTTAGATCCACCTTATCCGGGACGGGAATGGTAGTAGCTGCAGAAGCAAACTCTCCATAGCCTGCTGATTTACCACTTGGTTGATGGTAAAGATTACCTGCCCTGGTCGTGATTTCTGCTACATCAACATTCCAGGATTTGGCTGCTGCTTCTCTCAGTACATAGCGAGCGGTAGCGCCGGCCATGCGGAGACTTTGCCACCCTAGCCGGATTGCCTGGCTTCCACCGATAAATTGTCTGGTGAAATTTTCAGTATCCAGCGGCGCCTGCTCTACCAGCACGTTTTTCCAATCTACATCCAATTCCTCAGCAACGATCATGGGCATAGCCGTTTTGATGTTTTGCCCGCCCTCCGGATTGGGCGACATTATAGTAGCAAGTCCATTTTCTCCAATGCGCAGATAGCCATTGATCTTATACCACTCCTTAGGCATATCAAGCATTTCATTGGTTCCGGGCTTACAGGATGCCAGCCAGTTAAAACTGATCAGTAAGCCGCCACCAGCGGCAGCTGAATTCTTGATAAATGCCCGTCTTCCAATTTTCGTCTTAAAGGATGTCATAAGGTCAGTTTTATACTGTTATAGATGCTAAATCGGCGAATATGCCAGAGGTATCAAGTTAACGAATATTTCGAATACTTTATAGATCCGGAACATCCTTTTCCAGCTGGTTTATTCATTGGCTCTGATTGAAAAAGAGGGCTCTGTCTGGCTTTGTAATGATAGCTCTAAGTTGTTTTTTCAGGGTCATTGTTTCCTCTCTGAAGATCTCTTTGGTTTTGTCCCTGTACTTATCATTCACATTTCTTAGATAATTGCCCAGTATGGCCGATTCCCTGGGATCATTAATCTCTTTTAACAGGATCGCAAGCTCAGTTTCCTTCAGGTAAGCCTCAAAATTGAATTGCACCAACTTTTCGAGTAAGGCTATTGTGGTAATGAATACGCTATCCTGATCAATTCCCTTATTCAGCAATTGAAAATGAAATGTCTTGAAGTCTTTGCTGATGATTTTGGTATCCAGATCATTTCTGAGTTGAGTGACGCCCTCCCAAAACATATCCCGGGTGAGAATCCGATCATTTGTTTCAGTATATGTCCTGCTGACCTGCTTAATCAATACATCCACCTGGTTAAAGAATAGCTGCTCTTCCTCCTGCCATTGTTGAACATTGGAAAAAGCCTGTATGCTGAGCTCTCTCATCCTGGTGGCTTCGTTGCTGATTGCAATTTGTTGGTTTTTGTTCCAGGTGATCAGGACTCCGATCAGACTAATGATAATAGATAATGCAGTAAGCAGCTCTCCAACAGAAATCTCACTTTTAAACTTCATCCCGGATTCATTTATCCCAATATAGGTGATTTATGGATAATCACCTCGCAAATACCTGTTTATTGAATACGGTGATTTTTCACACCTTGAGATAAATAAAGCAATAAAAAAGGCTCTCTGGAAATCCTGAGAGCCTCTTCTAAAAAGTTGCTAAATAATTAATTCTTATAGATATCCATAGGAATACCCGCTACATTCATGGTAACATGATAACTAGGCCTGTGATATTCCATGTAAGCTTTTTCTTTCGAAGTAAACTGAAAGGTATAGAAAATACCATTCTTCTGTTTGTATGAAAGTTTTAAGGCATTTTTCTCAATTCCAAATTCTTCTGATACAAGGTCAGTAGCTTTCTTCAAAATGTCCGTTTCGTTTTTGACTTGTCTTCTCATTTTTGTCCGTTCTATTATCCTTTTTTAAACAATTAAAAAGCAATGCCTTAGTCCACATTAGGCTGCTATATAAATACGATTAACGTACCATAAAATACCATTCCAATCAGATGATTTTGTCCAATTATTGATCCTGGAAAGGCATACTTTATTTTTCAACGACAAAATTGGGCATCTGTTGCCAAAAGATTGTCACTCTAGTGTTAAAAAATTGGATTTTCCTGTTAATAAATCTTAAAAACTCAGTTGGATAAACTTGACTATGTTTGTTTAAGTTCCGGATCTTTAAGGAAATTTTAACCCAACTCATATGCTCAATACCCTACCCAGGTTTCTTATTTGCGTCCTCCTTCCCATCGGATTGTTTGCTCAGAAACCTCTACACAATGCGCATGCCCACAATGACCATGAACATAAAAAGCCCTTATTAGAGGCATTAGCACATGGTTTTACTTCAGTAGAAGCCGATGTTCACCTCGCATTCAATGAATTATATGTGGTACATGATGCTCCGGAGTCACCTGAAGACTGGAGCAATATCCCTACCCTTGAGGATCTTTACCTTATCCCTTTGCAACAGTGGGTCCAGCAAAACAACGGAAAAGTTTACCCCGGCTACAATAAATTTTTCTACCTGATGATAGATTTTAAAACAGCAGCTGAGCCTACCTACCTCAAACTCAAAGAAGTATTGAAATCCTATGAGTCCATTCTTTCAGTCGTAGGAGAAGATGGAAAGGATCAAATGGATAAGCCTATCAAGGTTTTTATAAGTGGCAACCGTCCCATTGACGAGCTATTAAAAGATAAAGAAAAACTGGCAGGTCTGGATGGAAGGCCGGTAGACCTGGAAAAAGAGTATCCTCACGCTGTGATGCCAGTGATCAGCGACAACTACCGGAATTTTCTCTCGTGGAATGGGACTGGAAAGGTCAACAAAAAAGAGCTTAAAAAAACCAAAGCGATGATTAAGCATGCTCATGATCAGGGCAAGCTGGTTCGCTTATGGGCTGCCCCTGACAAACCTGAATCCTGGGAATTTCTACATGCTATTGGAGTAGACCTGATCAATACGGACCGACTGGGTGAATTGAGTGCTTTTCTGAATAACCAAAAGTAAATTCAGTTATTGCTGTTAAAAGTCCTGTTAGATGACGTCTCTGTAACTTTATAGTACGTCAATTACTTACCATAGGACTACTGTTAAAATCAATAATTGTATTGATTTGATTTTTCCGCCTTTAGCTGGCCAAACTCGTGGTTTTTTTTAATACTTTCACCACTTTATTTTTCATAACACATACCCTTACCAAATGAAACCTATTGTACAGATATCCCTGGATATTATTGATATGGACGAAGCTCTTGAAACCGCTCACATGGCCATGCGTGCCGGTGTGGACTGGTTAGAGGCTGGTACCCCCATGATCCTGGCTGAAGGATTGCACGGCGTGCGCAGATTGAGAGAAGCATTTCCAGATGTTCCTATAGTTGCTGACTTAAAAACCATGGATGGTGGTTACCTGGAAGCTGAAATGATGTTTAAAGCTGGAGCTACACACGTGGTGGTGATGGCGCAGGCACATGAAGAAACCATCAAATGTGTGGTGCAGGCAGGTAAAGATTTTGGAGGTAGTGTAATGGGGGACAACCTGGCTTATCCCAATATGATTGATGGCGCCAAGCGACTTGAAGACCTGGGTTGTGGCTATATCATCCACCATATTGGATATGATGAGAGAAGAGGTATTGCAGCAGCAGGCAAGAGAATGCCAAGTCCACTGGACGAGCTAAGAGAAATTGTAGCTGCCGTAGATGTACCTGTACAGGCAGTGGGTGGTCTTAGCCTGGAGCAGGCCATTCAGTGTCCGGAGTATGGTGCTCCTCTGGTAGTATTAGGTGCTCCTTTGACTGTAGATGCAGATGCCTTTAAAACTGCAGATGGCAACCTGGAAGAATCTCTTCGGCTGATCTGCGAAAAAATCCATTCCTACGACGACGTGCCGGTAGGTAAATAAGAAATTAAACAAACATATAGAAATGAGTATTTCAGCAGTTGTCAACTACGCTCCTGAGAAAGGATCTGTTGACCTAAGAGAAATAGAAAAACCCAGCATTGGTGATGAAGATGTTTTGTTGGAAGTAGCCAACGTGGGCGTTTGCGGAAGTGACCTTCATCAGTGGACTTCATCGCACAGCTGGCCGGTAAACTATCCGGTTGTGTTGGGCCATGAATTTGGTGGAACTATCGCAGAGAAAGGCGACCGTGTAGCAGGTTGGAATGTAGGCGATCGTGTGGTGAGTGAAACTGCCGCAGTGATTGACCAAAACAACCCGATGTCTAAAATTGGTCTTTACAATCTCGACCCTACCCGTAAGGGATTTGGGTATGGAGTAAACGGTGCTATGACAAGATATGTACGCGTTCCGGCCAGATGTCTGCACAAGGTGCCGGAAAATCTTGCTTTTGAGCAGGCTTGTCTGACTGAGCCTTCGTGCGTAGCCTATAATGGAGTCGTCAACAACAGTAATATAAAGCCTGGTGACCGCGTGATTGTAATTGGTCCTGGAACGATAGGATTGCTATGTGCAGCCATGGCTCGCCTTTGCGGAGCAGAAGTAGCTGTAACAGGTTTAGAATCAGATCAAAAGAGGCTGGATATCGCAAGAGATGCCTACGGATGCGAACCAATTGTTGGAGATGCAACCGAATGGGCCAAATGGCGTGATGGCATGGGTGCCGATGTGATCATTGACACCGCAGGTATTAGTGCCACTCTTAAGTCGGCTCTTCAACTGGTAAGACCAAATGGTCATATCACTAAAGTGGGTTGGGGACCAAAACCTTTGGACTTCTCATTGGATCCATTGGTTCAGAAGAATGTGACCCTACAGGGTTCATTTAGCCACAACTGGCCAATTTGGGAGCGAGTGATCGCATTACTAGCCTCAGGACAGCTGGACGTACAACCGATCATCGGGGGTGTATGGCCAATTTCCGAATGGCACACTGCATTTACCCAGATGCATGATAAACAAGTTGTAAAAAGTGTACTAAAACCTATTTGATATGCCGAAGCTCGCAGCTTTTCCAAAAGCTTTTATGCAAGCCCTTTGTAAAGACGGATCCATGAAACTTTCTGAATGGATCAAGCTGGCTACTGCCCTGGACGTAGAAGGTCTGGAGTGGTATGCCGGATTCATTGAAATGAAAGATGAGAAGAATTGGCCTGGCTTCAGGAAGCAGGTAGAGGATGAAGGAAAAGAAATCCCTATGATGTGCTGTTCACCGGACTTCACACATCCTGATGCCGCTTTCAGAAAGAAAGAGATCGAAAAACAGAAGTTCTGGATCGACATGACCTATGCGCTGGGTGGTTCATACTGCCGGGTACTCTCCGGTCAGAGAAGACCTGAGCTGACCATTGAGCAGGGTATTGACCTGGCAGCATCCAGTATTGAGGAGTGTCTCCCCTATGCTGAGAAACATGGCATTACCTTGATCATAGAAAACCATTACAAAGATGATTTCTGGGAATACCCGGAGTTTGCCCAGAAAATGGACATCTTCAGCAAGCTGGTAGACAAGATCCACCACCCATATTTTGGGGTGAACTACGATCCGAGTAATACCTATATCGCTGGTGAAGACCCATTAGAGCTACTTTACAAAGTATCTGACAGGGTTGTGACCATGCATGCCAGTGATCGATATCTGAAAGAGGGAACCATCGAAGATCTTCGTAAAGAAGAAGGTGGTTCACAAGGTTATGCCAAACGACTGGCTCACGGAGAGATCGGTAAAGGTCTGAATGACTATGATGCCATCTTTACCGAGCTCAAGAGAGTAGGTTTCGATAGCTGGATCAGCATCGAAGATGGCGTGGATGGGATGGACCAACTAGAGCGAAGTGTTGCTTTCCTGAGAAAGAAACTGGCTCAATACTGGCCATAAGCATCAGAAATCATATTTAATATTTTTTGGAAGGGGTTTGGTTTCCAGTTGGCGCCACTCCCCTTTTATTTTTATCACTACAATGTCATGGTCTTTGTCATAAAAGATGGTGCCGTCTTCACTGTTCTTCAGTGATTCGTAGTTCACATATTTAGCACTCTCTTCTGCAACACTTTCGTGGTCTTTGGCAGGTTCTGTATCCAGTAGGTCCTCCTTTCCTATCCTTCCCAGGGTGAGCGCATTGGTTAGCGTTAGCGATCCATAAAAAATGGCTTTATCTCTACTGAACATAAAAGAATGCTGTTTTACATCCGAACCAATTTTCAGCCAGTTGTAGGCCTGAGGTGAATGGTTATATACCGTACCATAGTAATACATTTCCGCAACAGCCTTGCCTTCTTCTTCATGCTTATTCACCAGCAGGGTAATCCTGGATTTATCGTCTTTGGCATATCCTTCAAATACATGATACCCCCACCGCTTCTTATTTCTTTCTTCGGCATTTCCACGGACCTGCACCATGTATGGCGTACTGATGATCCCTTCCACATGTGTATACATAGGTGTTTTCCGCTTATCGAACCCAAAGGAATATCCTCGATGATCCCAACGATACCAGGTGGTGTCGATATCGGATCCCATCATGACCTGGTATCGTCCTGAGTTTTCAGATCCCTCAACAAGTTGATAATATCTGGTCCTGAAAGATGTTGAATCCTGACTAAACAACTCCTTTGGAAGGATCAGACTGATCAGGATAATTAGAATAGAGCTTTTCATATGGATGAGTTATTAGGGTTGAATCATAGGTTTTTTGAATCATTCAGATAAGATTGATCCTTTGAGCCCTTAAATTAGCTATACAATCATAAAGTATTATTTTGGACCTGTATGTAGCACAAAAAAGATTCCTTGAAGTTCTATCAAGTCCGTTTCCCGGAAATTGTGACCTGGTAAAGGAATTACGCCTCAATCTGATCATTGGACTGTTCGTCGCCTTATTTCTTTACTTCTTCCAACCTTACGGCATGAGTGGTTATCAGGGCAACATGCTTTTGCTGGCATTCTGGTTTGGGTTGGCTACTTTCATCGGTAGCTTTCTGTATTTTGTTGTACTGACCTATATATTCAATATCAGGCAGGATGCACCTAATTTTACTTTCGGAAAGTGGCTGATATTTGTGTTTTTTCTTATCATCGTCATCACCCTTTGTAATTTCTGTGTCTTCTGGATCCTGACCGAAGGTAATATTGTCTTCGATTGGAGAAGTTTTTCTAATTTATTCATCAAAACCGCTGCAATAGGATTTTTTCCTATTTCAATCAGTGGCTTGATTATCTATTATAACAGTAACAGAAAATATACTCAGGAAGCCAGTGAAATTCACCTCCAGCGAACTAAAGAAAAGGTCACGGAGCAAGGTACACTGATAAAGATACCCTCTCAATATTCTGATGATTTCACTTGTGAGGTAGACAAAATCTATTCTTTTGAATCCCAGGATAACTATGTGGCTATAAGGCACCAATCCGGTGATTCCATCAAGACCACACTGATTCGAAATTCACTCTCTGCCATCGAATCAATCCTGCCAGCAGATGTGTTTCTCAGGTGTCACAGGTCATTCATTACCAACCTCCAGAAAATTGACAAAATAGATGGGAATGCCCAGGGCCTTGTGCTAACCCTAAAGGATGGTGGACCTGCTATTCCGGTTTCAAGGAGTTATATCAATGATCTAAAAAGTCAGATTGAGCAACTCACCTGAGCATAAACAAGTCCTTTTCTTGTCATATGTCCCTAAGTCATGTTGTCTGCCCCTAAAAATTGATTTGTGAAAACCAGGTCACTAATCTTGGTGAAAAAACAAATCAAATGG
>JAHCMM010000008.1 GCA_019192515.1 Cyclobacteriaceae bacterium SS2 | reverse complement strand
CTGCTTCGAGAATTGAATGAAATACCTCGTTGTTTTCTACCAGTACTTTTTCACTCTGAGATTTTAACAGGGCCACCCGGATGGTGGTCAGAAGACTCATTTCATCAAATGGCTTAATGATATATCCATAAGGAAACAGGTCCAGAGCCTGGGACATTGTTTTGTCATCAGTAAGGGCTGTAAGAAAGACGATGGGTACGTTATACTCTACACTCAACTTTTTGCCGGCAACCAATCCTGCGTCGGGAGTTTCCATCATCAGATCAAGCAAAGCCAGGTCAAATTTCTGGGTTTTCATTATCTCTAATGCTTCACTTCCCTTAAACGCACTCACTGTCTGATATCCCGCGTTTCGCAAGATTACGCATATGTGTTGGTTCACAACAGCTGAGTCTTCTACTACAAGGATATTCTTCATAAAAATTGTATGACCAAATATTTAGCTGGTTTATATGTCATCTTTAGATAATCTAATTTAAGTAGATAATTCTGAAAATGCCTAGTATACCCTTTAATTTGACTGACCAGTGGTCTTGATAAACCATTATTTTTGATTAACCGCCTAAGTAATTTTAGATAATCCTAAAATCGCCCCAATTTAAGGAGTTAACGTTGATTGATTTAGATAAAATGGCTTATAATATTGTCATTACTGATGACATTGCGGTTATTTGTTAGAAAAATTAATTATATTGAGTAGATATACAGTGTAAAACCAGCAACTGCTATGAATCTAAGTCCTAATCATATAGGAGCCAATGGCCTTTCAGGCTCACAAAAGGATACCATAAGACTATTGATAGCTGACGATCATCTGGTGGCGCGTGAAGGTATAGTTTACTTATTATCAGGTTCACCGGGAGTAGAAGTGGTAGGTGAGGCAAACAATGGGAGAGAGGCCATTTCGATGATTGAGAACCTGAAGCCCGATATTCTGGTTTGTGATATCAGTATGCCGGATTTCAGTGGTATTGAGCTATTAAAGAAGCTTGAAGATAGTGGTCAAAATGTCAAAGTACTGATATTGTCCATGCACAAAGATCCCGAATACATCATGAAGAGTTTTGAATATGGTGCACTCGGATATCTTCCTAAAAATGCAGATGAAGGGGAGTTGATCAAAGCCATAGAAACCATTCATAGTGGGGACAGGTACCTGACACAAGAGGTGTCGAATGTGCTGGCTCAATCGATGCTGGCTTCAAAATCTACGGTAAAATATAATCTAACATCCCGGGAAAAGGAGATCATCAATAACCTCGTGAAAGGACTTAGCAATAAACAAATTGCTGCGGAATTGTTTATCAGTATCAGAACTGTAGACACACACAGGACCAATATCATGAAGAAGTTAAAGGTGAAAAACGTTGCCAGCCTCGTTAAGCTCGCACTGAATGAAAATCTATGTGACTAAACTTAGCTGTTTAGCAACTTCTCTGTGAAGTAGATATTTACCACTCTTTTTAATGTTTCAGCCGTCAGTGGTTTGTTGATGAATCCCTGAACATATTCGCTTCCATCCGCCTTAAATCTATCATCAGGATTAAAGGAAGTAGTAAGCATAAAGATCATGGGCTCATAACCTGTAAAACTGATTTTTTTGTATTCCTGAATAAAGTCCCATCCGGACATTCCCGGCATGTTAATATCTAGTAACACGAGATCCGGCATATTCTTGGCTTTTGCGGAAATGTCAGACTCGTTGTTGCACCGGTTTAAAAAATCAATGGCGTCTTCTCCAGTTTTGCATACAAAAACGTTCTCGGTGATCAAATTCTTTGTGATCATTTTTCGATGCACCAGGTTGGTGGCTGCATTGTCATCTACCAGAAGGATTGAGTTTACTTTCATAAATGAGTATTTAGTTCACAAAAGCTAATGGAGGTTCTGCCACTTCAGTTGTTGATTTGATGTTTTTAGAAATGGTAAAATAGAATGTAGTTCCCGAGCCAAATTCTGATTCAGCCCAGATGGTACCTTCATGGATATCTACAATTTTTTTACAATGGGCAAGCCCAATGCCGTCTCCCTCATATAGACTCTTATCATTGAGTCGTTGGAAGATCACAAATATCTTGGATAGATAATTCTCCTTGATGCCTATGCCATTGTCCTCAATGGCAAATTTCCAATAATTGCCAAACTCATTGGCAAAGATCCTGATATGAGGTTTCCTGTCAGGAGATACAAATTTTAATGCATTACCGATGATGTTTTGGAAGAGCAATCTAAGCTCTACAGGGAATGCCCGTATTTCCGGCAGGGAGTCCATGACTTCAATGGTAGCACCTTCGGCCTTGATCCGATTGCTCAGGTCTTGTTGCACGTCTTCTATCAGCTCCTGAAGATTTACGTTGACAAGCTCCCTGTTTCTCCCCAACCTGGAGTACTTGAGCAACCCTTTGATTAGGTTTCTCATCCTGCTCACAGCCTCTTCGATAAAAGAGAAGTATTCTTCCGTGTCTTCATTAAACAGGTCTTGTGATTCTTCTCTAATAAGCTCCACCATGCTGGTAACAGTGCTTAGTGGTTCTTGTAGGTCGTGAGAAGCGATGTAGGTAAAGTTTTCCAGCTCCTTGTTTTTGGCCTGTAGCTCTTCGGCCTGAGATCGGACCATCTCTTCAGATCTCATTCTTTCTGTTAGATCTCTGGTCACCTTTGAAAAGCCCAGAACCCTGTCGCCATTGTCATAGATGGCTGTGAGGATGACTGATGCCCAAAATGGACTGCCGTCTTTTTTGACCAGCCACCCCTCGTGCTCAGCTCGACCATTGTGACCGGCCTCCTCCAGCAGCATCTCAGGTATCAGGCTTTTCTTGTCTTCTTCAGAAAAGAATATGTTACAGTTTTTCGAAATTATCTCCTCTTCCGGGTAACCAAGTATCCGTTCTACACCCTTGTTCCAATGAGTAATTTTTCCTTTCACATCCAGAAAGACAATGGAGTAATCCTGGATTTCACCTACCATCTTGTGAAACCTTTGCTCCAGATTTTCGCTGATGGTCACGTCTTTAATAAAGGAAACATACAGGTCATTGTCTCCAATTTTGACCGAATTCGAATTGATGTTTATATAAATCTCTTTTTTGTCTCTCCTGCAGGCAGTGACCACGCTACTATGTCGGGATGTTGGGTCGCCTTCTCCCTTAAGCAGGCCATTAATATAGTTTTGGCCTGATTTAGTGTGGCTTCCATCAGATTCTCCCGGGAAAAGCTCTTCGATGGGAAACCCCATCATTTCACCCGGACCAAATCCAAATATATCTTCGGCCCTTTTATTCACAAGCACAATTATGCCACTCAAATCTGTTACTACAACTGCATCCTGAAATGCGTTGCATATCGCTTTGTAGGCTTCTGTTTCGGTGATTGATAAGGACGTTTTAACTGACTGCGACATTTTCGGTTAGTACAGAATTTACTACTTCTCTAAAATGATCAAATGAGACCGGCTTTTGCATAAAAGCATCTACTCTGACATCAGAATATGCATCCAGACATTCATCAGAATGGTTGGATATCACAATGGTTTTTGGCTTATATTCCAGGGTTTCCATCATTTCCAAACCGTTTAGACCGGAGATGCTCACATCAAGGAAGATGAGGTCTGGCTTGTATCGGAATATAGACACAGCGGATTTAAGAGAATCGTCATGACAGCTAATGATGTCAAGGTTTCCCAGTTTTCTGATAAATACTTCCAGGATCTTTACAAAAGCAGGATTGTCCTCAATGATGATGCAAGTTTTTCTTGTTTTCAATGACATGTTTTATTGTGTTTTGGTTCTCATATGATTTTCTTGATGGGTTCAGGCAATCAATTTGTATAGTTGTTACATACTGCTTTTGTTTAAAATTTTAACTGGCTTGTTGGTGTGGATACTTATTTAATTCAATACCTATAATGGATACGTTGAAAGTGGTTAAGTGCGAGTTAATCACTTCCATTTCCAGGAAATGTCCCTGTCGATCCAAATCCATTTCTATGGATTCGTTGATCAGTTGGCTGTAAGTAAGCTCACCAAGGCAATGCGCATTGAATGAGCTGGAAAAAACAAAGATTCTGCTGACGGTACTCATTCTATAAAAACCCGCATACATTTCATCTTCATATTCATTCAATGAGAGATCAAAAAGTTTCAACCCATGATAGTTTGAGAAATACTGCAGGGTATCATTTTTATGATGTATAAACAGCACGCAGATGTTGAGCTCCACTTCATCCTGAAGTGACAGCCCATATTCTGAAGCTGTTTCCCGGTAGCTATTACTTATTTTGTCTATTATCCCCTGGTTGCAGGAATCATATTCGTTGATCAATGATTGAATACGATCAGCCAAAGTTTGCCTGATGTGCTCGTCCTGGTCCGGACGTAGTACTGTATTCATGAGGATCACCACTTTATGACCCTGGACACTGTTTCCCACCCATTGAAAATTGGATTGGCTGTTCTCAGGGTAGTTGATGATCTCAAACGACCTGGGGAATATCCGAGAGATCTGATGACTTATTTCGGATGTATCTTGTGTTTCCTCATTACCTATTCTTGACTGGAAGGAGATGCGTGGGAGGTCTACAAGGTCATAAATCTCTTTCGCCCTAAATTTTTTCAATTCTTCTTCAAACGTGGCCTTCAGGGCTATCTCGTCCCAGTGTGGGGGAATATATTTATCAATTTTGGCATCATTTACTCCAAGGATAAGCGTATCCAGGTCTATCACCCCGGTGAGCATACGTATAGTCTCCGGTTTCTGGGTAAACACCTTCTTCAACAGGTCCAGGCCGTTAATTTCCTTAGTGTTGAAGCTGGTGATGACCATGTGTATTTCATTAGCCATTACGATCTCTAATGCTTCTGTGCCTGACTGCGTTGAGTATAAGTTGAAATCCTTTCGGTATGTGTCTTTAAAAATCCGAATATTGACCTCGTCTTCATCAACATATAAAATGTTGAAAAGACTGGGATCTTTTCGGTTACTATCAATTCGCTGCTGGTTGAGTGTGGTTTTCATTTTTTAACTAGGCTACTTCATTTAAATTTTTATTTGTTGGGTTGATTAAACAATTGAGGATCATTCTTTGGATCAGGAAATCCAGCTTCGTTGTGCTCTGACCGGACTAAGTTTGGTGAGTTCGTTGCTATAGGTGATGTCCTCTTTACTTTGTATTCCATTTTCAAGNAACAGTCTTGCCTGCTGTAGCTCCTCTTCCTGCCGTTCAAGTCTGGCACTCTGTACAGAGATGATTTTACCAGTTCTGGATAGTTTGAGATAAGCTATCAGGAACAGTCCGCATATGATAGAGCTGGAAAGCAGTATGAATGTTGGAAGATCAAAGGATTCGACAAGCCCCAATTTGGTGCTAGTGACATGTTCTGCACCAAATAATGAGCTGGTTAGATTGGCAATTTCTGCGGGTCCATTTTCATTCAAAAAAGCCGCAATTGTAAAAAAACAGGCGATTAGAATAGATACTCTGTAAGACTTTAGCATGGTTCTACGGTTTATTAAAAATCTCTATTCAAAGCTACTTTTAGGCATAAGTTTGATCAATACAGGCTTAATCGTAAATCCCTCTACGACAAAGACCTTAGAAATAATAGATTATAGCTTATAAAAGCCTGTAATTACCCTATAAAGCCGCTTTTCATTGATTTTTTAGAAACCAATCAATAGGAGAATCCGAATAGAAGGACATCGTCAAGTGCCATATTAGAACCCTGCCATTTGCCCAATGTGGATACTAGCTGCTGCTTTTGCTCCTCCATGGAGTAGGGGAAACTTGATTCCAAAAGCTGCTTGAGTCTGGCGGATCCGAATTTCTTATTTTCGGGGCCACCGATAAGATCTGTTACACCGTCACTAAACAGGTAAAACTTGGAATTGTCATATTTCTTTAGGTCAATGATGTGTGTCACGTATTCGTGATCATGTTCAAAATACTCACCCACCTGTATCCTGTCTGCTTTGATAATGCTTAGCTCCCCGTCATTTACCTGGTACAAATTCATTTTTGCCCCGGAAAACTCCATCTCCCGAATGGTTTTGTTGATTCGGACTATTCCAAAATCAGCGCCTGTTCCCAATAGGGATTTTTTTACCCCATTATTTTTGAATTTTTTTTGTACAGCGCGATGGATCTCCAGCAATACTTCATTGGGAAAGAAAATCCCTTGTTCGTCGATGATTTGCCTTAATAGCTTAATATAAGTCCTGGCCATCATGCTGGCGAGATGCCCGTGGCCCATGCAATCAAAGACAGCAAGTAATATAGATTTGTCATTTTCAGCAAACCAGTATCCATCGCCACCTACGGTATTCATAGGGTTGATGATAACGAAAGAGTTTGGGATACTTTCCCGGATCCTTTCAGGTGAAGGCAGAAGTGAAAAATAATTCTTTCTTGTGCCGTCTTCAATTTTTGATAGCCTGGATTGGGTTACATCCGCTCCATTGGTTTTAATGCTATTTAAGTCTGCCTGGTTAATCATTTTTGAAAACTAATATTATTGCAATCCAACTATTACATAGGCATGATGATTCTTCCATGCCATTGGGATTACGTATACAAAGGTGTTTTCCGGGAATTCAAGGTCATCGGGCCTGCCTTCAAATACAAGGGGTACTGAGATGATGAAGTTGCTGCCAAGATTAGCTCTGATATTTCCGGCTATCACATTTGATATTTCACCTGCCATATCCATCAGATCGTCCTTGTCAGGATCCTCAATACCGATGAATATGCTAATGAGTTCTTCGAAAAGTTCCTGATCAGCAGAGAAGTAGACATAACCTTTCTTGTTTCCTGATACACCGATCATTCCGGTATACTGTTTTAGTTCCAGCTGGGTAATGTCTTTTAGAAAAGGCACATTGATTTCGGAATCGTGTTCTGTGAGCACACTAAAATAATTGTTGACTGAATCGATGAACAGTCGGCATGTACTTTCAAACTCTTCCTTATTGACGTCCATTCACATTTCTTTTTAAGAGTTTATCCAGAGCCCTTGTGAGATTTTCACTATTGACAGGCTTATATATAAATCCCCTGGCACCTTTTTCTAATGCTTGCAGGCCGGTCAATTTATCTGACAGTGCCGTGATCATCATGACCTTGGCTGTGGGGTGGATCGTCATGATATTTTCCAGACATGTAATACCATCCATTTCAGGCATGGTTATATCCATGGTGATTACATCGGGCTTATGGGTCTTTACAAGTTCAATGGCTTGTGAGCCGTTAGAGGCTGTCCCCACAATTTCCAGGTCGTAATCGTTCAGATTCTTCTGAATTGTCCGCTGCATAATGGAAGAGTCATCGACTATCAGAAGCTTCATAACATTATATTTTTGAATCGTGATTTCATTTCTTCATCAATTGATCAGGCTACCTTTTCGAAGCTTTGCTGATCCACATTTGGAAGGGTTACAGTTACCCTGAAATATCTGTCATGCTTAAAGCTGATCTTTAGAGATCCATTCATTTCTTCGACAATTGACTTGATCACGCTCATTCCCTGGCCTCTTCCTGATAATTTATCAGCCCTGGTTGTTGTAGAAAAGCCATCATTGGTGAGCAGTTCAGCTATCTGATGATCGTCCAGACCTTCACTCTCCTCATGCGAGATCAACCCTGAGGCCAGTGCATGGATCATTAAAGTGTTTGTGTCAATGCCACGACCATCATCTTCATAGGTTACCGAAATGCCATCATAGTCAGCCTGACTCAAAGCCACAGTAATTTTTCCGATTTCCTGCTTGCCTTTACTGATCCTTTCCTCTGAATCTTCTATACCGTGAGAAATGGAATTTCTCATCATCTGATTTAGAATATCCTTTACAGGACTCAAATAGGCAGCGTCAAGATCGATGGCATCATCTATTCTCAAATCAAGGTCAACCTCCTTTTCGGTCTCTTTGCAAAGGGTCTGAAGTCCGTTTCGTAGATCATTCTCCAGCTTTTCTTTACTTGAGAGTTCGTTCTTAGCATAAAGGTTTTTGTAGATCTCACCGACTTTCTCAAGCATCTTCTGAAGTTCGGTCAGGGTTTTATTGATTTCTTCCAGCTCATACAGGATGGAAAGAAACTTATCAGCTGTAACCTCAATATCCATCATTTTTGTGATGGAATCTTCGATTTTGTGTACCCGGTTACTGACCAGCTCAACACCGGTAGTCATGGCATTGCCCTTGATCTTATGCACAGTGCGATAAGTATATTTTAGCAGTTCGTTGAGATCACCACTTTCGTTTTGTTCGTAACGATCAGAGATGGATTTCAGGGTTTCCCTGGTTTCTTTGATGAACTCCTGTAGCATTCCCGGATCAACCTTAAGGATATTAAACAGGTATTCAGTATCCTGTTTTTTCATGTTTTCAGTTTCTTTCATGTGCTGTTGCAGCAAGACCGATTCGGTTTCATCGGTAATCGTCACAAGTATTGATTGGATCTCTTCACCACGGACGATCCTTGTAAAAGAAACCCTGATGTGCTTGCTAATGACCACACCATTTTTAGTGATGTAGATTTGAACTTCCTCTACCGGGTTCAGCTGATTGACCACTTCTTCATCCATATCCGGATTGAATAAATGTTTCATAAACATTTGCAGCGCCTCAAAATCTCTTTCCATGATGCGGGGACGCATGAAATTGCAGAAGTTCTCGCTGGCGATCATTTCATTATCAAAGATCTTTTCAACGGCCTTTGAATACAGGCTGCTGATTTTTAGGTCTTTGTCCAACAGGAAGATGCCCTGCTCCACATTTTCGAATACAACTTCCGATTGTTTGTAGATATTTTCATACATGTACTCTGCATGATCTTTAGCCTGTTTTAGCTCTGACTGAGTAGATATAAGTTTGTCGAGCATTATGTTAAAAGTGTTGGCATAATGACCTATTTCGTCTCGTGTGTCGATAGCTACTCTTTCTGATGTCTTGCCGGCAGTCACTTCACGGGTAAATTTTTCCAGGACAGCCACATTTTTGATCAGATTCAAAACAATCATAGCTACAAGTGTGAATGTGATAAACCCGATGAGGAAATCTAAAAGCAGGAAGATAAAGAAATCTCTTCGTGCATTGGCAGCCATATTTTCAGTGTAGTTGTGCATATTCTCAAGCATGAAATCTTCTACCTGCTTGAGTGAGTTGATTTTACCAGTGACCACCGTATACCATTCGGTTGGATCCACATCAGGATTATCCGTTACGTTGAGCTTAGCTCTGAAACGCTCTACCTCCTGGATGTCTGCACCCTGCATGGTGTTGAAGTAATAGTTTTTTGATTCCTGGTCTGATATCGTGAGAAAAGCATCGAGGTAAGCTTCCTGTGATGATATCAATGAAGCAAATTCGGAAGCTACATTTCTCGATTGGTTGGAGGTAGAAAAGGTGTAGGTGCCTAAAGCACGTTCGATACTGGCATATTCCTTGGCATCCAGAAAATAGATAATTGCATGAACCTGCTGGGCAGCTGTTTTATCCCTTGTCTCGTTGATAAGCTGGTTTACCGTATTGAGAGCTGCCTTATTGATTTCTGAGAAGTGGCTGATGATCTCATCGGTATTCAAAGTATGCTGATCTACACTGGAACGTACCTCAAGTAATTGCTCGAGCTGTAGTTTCATGTTCTTCAGGTCCTCACCATGATTTATCAGCAATTCCTGATATGTAGGAGCCCGCAGCTCAACGTACAGATGACTGAGCAGGCTGTCTGTTTTTTGCCTTTGATGGACTAAATTTTCATGAAAAGATTCTCCACTATTGGCTTGAAATCCTACAGAAATACTTCTCTCTTTTTGAATTTCATGCACGAGGTGACTGATATCAATCCCAATATTGATGGCTTTGTTCAATCTTCTGGCATCCTGATAATCATAAAAGTCATGTCTGATTTGCAGGATGTCGAAGCAAATGATAGTCACTATCAGTGGAATGAGTACCAGGGCGAATTTTCGCTTAATAGATAAGTTATGTAATCTTTTCATGAACAGCAGTGAGGTTGGTTGGTTTAGTTCAGTTTACACTTACAAGCGCATTGTTGACCGTTTCAATCAGGCTCTCTGAGGTGAATGGCTTAAGTAAATAAGCGGCAGCACCCAGCTCAATTCCCCTGTTCAGCATGGTTTGCTGCCCAACCGCACTTACCATTATCACCTTTGAAGTGAGTTGTTCTTCATGAAGAACCTTGATAATTTCAAGTCCGATCATGTCGGGTAGGATATTGTCCAGTGTGATCAGGTCGGGATTGAGATCAAGTGCAAGATCAATGGCAGTCTCGCCATCCTCTGCTTCCCCCACTACCTCGTAACCTTCTTTTACCAGTGCGGATTTGATGACTGACCTCATATATGCCGAATCATCCACGATTAACACCTTCTTTCTCATGTTCTTGTTATTTTGATTAAGCGAATTCTTTCCTTCTGCTTTCTTGTTTTCTGGTTGGTGATTTTCTATCGTTGTCATGCCGAAATTTTATTTAGGGTGAACCGGCGATCATGCATTTCCACTTCGATCGTCTCACTTTTTTTAGCCTGAAATATTTGAGAAGAAGCGCTGTATGGCACAATGTATTCCTCGACCTCTTCAGGTAACAGGTCATAATATCCAAGTACTAGAAAACCGCCATCTTTTAGTGATTGCCTGAGTTTCTTGATGACCTCCAACTTTAAGGTATCATCAAAATACAACATGACGTTTCTACAAAAAATGATGTCAAATTTTTCGTTGGTTGAATCAGAGATCAGGTTGTGATTTCTGAAGTTGATATGCTTTTTATACTGGTCTCTTACTGTGGCATTGAACTCATCTATATGAAACAATTCATCAATCTGTCCATAGGGACGAAACCTTTGAAGAGACTTTTCAAATTTGCTCACAAGTGTATTGGAATACCTCCCTTGTATCGCTCTGTCCAGCGCTCTGGTACTGATATCTGTAGCAAGCGTAGTGGTTTTCTGAAGAAGGTTATGGTGAGCAAGAATCAAAGCCATGGAGTACACTTCTTCACCGGACGAGCAACCGGCATGCCAGATGTTGATGTTTGGCTTAAACTTAAGTTTTTCCAATACGTCCTGCTCGAGAACTTCCCACACATCCGGGTTCCGGAATAATTCAGTCCTACTGAATGTCAGGTCGTTAATAGAGTTCACAAAACGGTTATTCTCATCCAATATGACATTTATAAGATCAGTCGTACTATCCAGTTTGCATTTTCCCATAACCCTGGCCAGACTTCGCTTCATGGATTGTTTCTCGTAGCCTGTAAAGTCAATTCCAAATCGGTTCTTAATGATGGAGGTGATGGCCATAAGCTCTTCATCGCTGATAGAATTATATGTGCTGGTAGCTAACATCTAATTACTAACTTTTTCTGTGATGAAGATTGATGACCTGCTTTTAACTGGGAGGTGACTATTGTGTGCTGGTATTGTTGAAAGTCTACTTCCCTGAGAAGTTTTCCACGACCCAAAATGCTGGGCAAATATCCGGAAGATGATGATACTAAAGCTTTTCATATGGATGGTTTATATTAAGAGTTCTACCTAATTGTGACATTAAATAGTACCTCAAAGCTCCTTATTACTCTTCCGTGGCACAATACTGCGATCATCGTAAATTGGATTAAGCTAAAGCTCTGAATTGGTATTAGGTGAAATCACGTAGATCAATGTCGTCGCGAGAGCATTTATCCTTTCTTGGATTCGGTCTGTAAATGAGAAAAAACCCGCCTTGAACATTCAAAACGGGTTAAGAGAACTGTACTGAAAAAAAAACCTATGAACTAAAGAATATCTTATGCGGCCTGGTCATATAAGTTGCCAAAGATCCAGTTGCCTGGTAATTCGAGGTCATCGCTGATGAGGAAATCCGAAATGGCATTCACTAGCTCATCTCGTGAAAGCGATTTGTCATTATTGGCATCCAGTGTCTTGAAAGACTTGGCTACCAGGCTGGCATTGAGCCTGAACGAAAGGAAGATGTCGAGGTATTCCTGCCAGGAAATATTGCCATCGCTGTCTACATCGTAGAGATCAAAAATGCTCTTCACCGTACTGTTTAAAAATAGAGGCGCCTCATCGCTTTTTGAATTGATCAGGCGATCCTCTATAAAACTGAACCACTCCTTTAAGGAGCATTGCTTATCGTTGTTCTCATCTATATAATAGGCGAGACCTTCCCATAGCTTCATACACTGATTCATAATATCTTTTGATTCCTCCGTATCCGTTTCTTCTCCCCGTACCATACACAGGTTTTCGGCAATAGCTATAAAGTCTGCTTTTTCTATATAGCCATTATTATCAAAGTCCAATACATTAAATATGTATCTGTGCTTTATTTGTTGAAGGATCGTTAGCATTGGTTCCTGAGATTTTGTTCGTTTATTTCTTAGGCCAAAATAAGATGAAAGCTAAGGGCGTATCAATCGGGTAAAGGGCTGAAAAAAATGTACAGTATTCTACTTAGCAACTATTGGTCTTTCACTTACACTAAGCGGTTATGGATGATTTAGTTGTCAAATTTTATGACAAGTTCTCACTTCTGCGATCCTCGCATTTCAATATATTACTACCTTTATCTGCAAAAACATCAATCCCAAAACATGCAACAGCCAAGGTTCCTACTCATACTTTTTCCCATCATACTTTTTAGTGCCTGCTCTTCTGACGAAACGACAAGAAAGCAACCCAACGTAGTTTTTATCCTGGCTGATGACTTTGGTGCTTATGATATAAGCAGTATGGGCTCTACCTATTATGAAACACCTTACATAGATCAGATTGCACTAAATGGAACCATCTTCACTCGTGGATATGCCGGTAGCCGGGTATGCAGTCCCAGCAGGGCAACGATCATGACAGGGCAGTTCACTGCCCGTCATGGTATTACGGATTGGATTGGAGCCAAATCCGGTGAGGCATGGCGCAGCCACAACAGGCATGACCGGTTGTTGCCGGCGGAATATCAGCATCAATTGCCGGCAGATGATCATGTGCTACCCGAAGTGATGAAGGCCAATGGATACAAGACGTTCTTTGCTGGAAAATGGCACCTGGGTAATGAAGGATCATACCCGGAAGACCATGGATTTGACATCAATAGAGGAGGATGGGAAAAAGGAAGCCCTATGGGTGGCTATTTCTCTCCCTGGGACAACCCAAAACTAGAAAACACTACTCCCGGTGAAAATCTGTCGATGCGACTGGGACAGGAGACTGCCAATTTTATTGCTCAGCATAAAGACTCCACTTTTTTCGCCTACCTATCATTTTATGCTGTTCATAGCCCCATCCAGACTACGAAAGAAAAATGGAAGAAATACCGGGACAAAGCCATTGAGATGGGAGTAGACTCTATGGGTTTTAAAATGGAGCGTGTATTGCCCATCCGGGTCAACCAGGACAATCCTGTATATGCCGGGTTAGTCGAGGCAATGGATGATGCTATTGGGGTAGTACTTGATGCACTAAAAGAACATGGAGTGGATGACAATACAATCGTGATTTTTACTTCTGACAATGGAGGAGTGGCATCAGGGGATGCCTTTTCCACATCCAATGCTCCATTACGAGGTGGCAAGGGGTATCAGTGGGAAGGTGGCATTCGGGAGCCGTATTTCATCTACGTGCCCTGGCTGGATGAAGTCAAACAGGTGCATGTTCCCGTGACCGGAGCAGATTTTTTTCCAACAATTCTTGATCTGTGCGGTATAGCCCAGCAACCTGAGCAGCATAGTGATGGAGTGAGCCTAAAACCGCTTTTGGAAGGAGTGCAAATTGCTGACCGGCCACTTTTCTGGCATTACCCACACTATGGCAACCAGGGAGGTAATCCTTCGTCTATCATTCAAAAGGGAGGCTTCAAGCTGATCCACTACTGGGAAGATGGCAGTAATGAATTGTATGATATCAATAAGGATGGGGCAGAGGAAAATGACCTGTCAGGAGAGTTTCCTGATAAAGTGTCTGCCCTGGAAAAAGAACTCCTGGATTGGCTTTCGTCTGTTGGTGCCCAATACCCTGAAAAAGACCCTGCCTATGATGAGATGAAGGCAGCCGAGCGAAAAGCATATGTACTCAATGAACTGTTGCCTCGTCTGGAACGCCAAAGACTGGAAATGCTCTCGGAAGACTACTCGCCAAATGACAACTGGTGGGGGAGCCTGGTCAACGACTAAGTGGTGCCAAAATAAGTTCCGAAGAAGAGTTTGATTGTTCATAGGCCTTCATGTAGTCCAGGAATGTCTTAGCAGTCTTGTCCAGGTTTTCGAGGGAACCACCCCCATCAAGAACCTCACACATTTCATAGACAATCCACCCCTGGTACCCAATGGATTTTAACTCATCAAACCATGTTTTGTAATCTATGATGCCCTTGCCCATGGGTACAGCCCGCATCACAGGCTTATCTTCCTGATAATTGGTGAGGTTGTGCACATAGTTGAATCGGGGCTGCGTCACATAGTCAGCTGCTATGGTATTCACAATATAAGGTTTCATCGTCTGAATGGATTCCCGAAGCTCTTCCTGGCTAAGTCCTTCCAGTACAGGGGACCAGGCGTCCCATCCTGCCATTACATTAGGCATGTTTACTTCCCTGATCAGCCACGACATGGCATCATGATGGAGTGCTATGTCGTGATGGTTTTGTACAGCCAGTGTCACTCCATGCTCAGCTGCCAGCTTTCCAGCCATTTTCAATCCCGCAACTACTTCTGCATATTGTTTGTCGTATGATATTCCAGGGCGTTCATATCCTGTGAATATTCGAACCATGTTAGTGCCCAGGTCTTTGGCCAGCTCGGCTATTTCACCAACCCAGGCAGCCTGGATCTCGGCATTGGGAATGCCAGGTTTATCAATACCCGCTGTAAAGTCGGTGTATCCGGCTAATCCGACTAAAGTAAGACCCAGCGATTCTATTCGGGCTTTAAGCTTTTTTCTGGCAGCCTTGTCATAGTCGTGGGGAGAAACATGTGGTCGCTTTGCTACCAGCATCACTCCTTCATAGCCAAGCTCTTTGGCCTTTACCAGGAACTCGTCAACAGTCAGAGGTGTCTGACCTCTCCAAACTCCGAGATAGCTCACGGAATGCAGGCACGTCTTCACCTTGAAGTCAGCAGGATTTCCTGATGGAGGTTTGATGGCTTTTTGGGCCAGAAGTTGCGAAAAGGAGAGAAATACGATGCTGAGGGTGAATAAATGCTTCATGGGTCAAATTGTTTAAGAAATGAAAGTTAATAAACAATTTGAAACACATGATAATCAGGTCCACCTGATTACTGAGCCGACTGGGAATCCTGTTCCAGTAGCAATCCGCTTAGTCTTTTTAACTCAATCTCTGCAATCTTGGCCGTGTTGCGGGCTTCCAGGTATCGCACTTCAGCATTCAACCGGTTATTCTGTGCCTCCCGAAGCTCCAACGGATTGGACTTACCTATTCTGTACCGTTCCAAAGCGATCTCCTCATTTTCCTGCGCCACCTCCAGGTTCTGACGCTCCAGGTCAGCAAGTTCCACGGAATTCATGTAGGTCAGATGGGCTGACCTCACAGCCGTGGTGAGTTGGGACCTGGCCTGCTCGTATACCACCTGGCTGGATTCCGCCTGAATGCGGGCATTCTGAATAGATCGCTTTTGGTTGAAGCCATCGAAAAGGGTCATCCTGGCAGTGAGTCCGTAATTGACTCCATTGGATTGGTTGCTTTGCAGGAACCCAGCTTCTGCATTAAGGTTTGAATAAGAATACCCCAGGTTAAAGTCCAGGGATGGCCATTGTTGCCTTTCGAGCTCAATTTTTGAAAGGAGCGCAACCTCCCGGCTGCTGTTCAGATAATTAAGATCGGGATTGTTGTGCAGGGCAGCGTCTATCACCTCATCTTCTGTGGGTGCACCTTCAAGTTCATAGTTGTAGTCGAGCTTAAAATTCACATCTCGCTCCTGTAATGCCAGGAATTCAATCAATTGAAACTTCCGTACTGATATGATTTCCTTTTGTTTGACATAGGCTGATTGGTCAGCATTATAATCCACCTGAGCCTGTAAAAATTCGAGTTTGCTCGCTTTTCCTACTTCGTATTTGTCCTGACTGATCTTGACCCTTTCCTCAGAAAGTTTGAGTGTGTTTTCCAGTAAGGCAAGGCGCTCCTGCTCCAGGGCAGTGTTGTAATAGGCCTTCATTACATCCGAAACCGTGGTTTGAAGCTGCGACCTGAAAAGATATTGGTTGGATCGCTGGATCTCCTCCAACCGGTCTTTGGTAGCAAACATTTTGAGTCCGTCAAACAAGGTCCAGGTGAGGCCAGCAGACGCATTGTAGCTGGTTGAAACGGCCCCGGTTCTCGATTGACCATCACCATTGGCAAATAGTAGCTCAGTGTCCTGTACGGTTTTACCTGCGGTGCCGTTGAGTTCTATTGTTGGTAGAAAACCAGCATTCCCCAGTGTGTTGTTGTTTTCTGCAATGCTGAGATTGTTTCGCTCCAGCCGGATGTCGTAGTTCTGCTCCAATGCGAGGCCAACTACCTCTTCTACGGTCCATAAGGAGTCGGTTTCCTGCGCAATCAGGCTGGTGCTTAAGAATAATAAGAAGAATCGGATCATACCCTTGCTAGACGTTTCTCTTTACTTGTTAAAAATGAATAAATGGCCGGAATGACAAATAGCGTCAGAAATGTTGCGATGACCATTCCCCCGATCNCGGCAATACCCATGGATACCCTGCTTTCGGATCCTGCTCCCAAAGCCAGGGCGATAGGGAGGATCCCCAGAATGGTGGAAAGACTGGTCATCAAAATAGGTCTGAATCGTTGCTTGGCAGCTCCTATGATGGCTTCCATAATGTCCATTCCCTGGGCTTTACGCTGATTGGCAAATTCCACGATCAGGATACCGTTTTTGGTTACAAGGCCGATCAGCATAATCATTCCGATCTGGGAGAAAATATTGAGCGTCTCATTAAAATACCATAGGCTTAAAAGTGCCCCGGAGAGTGCCAATGGCACAGTAAACATGATGGTGAGCGGATCCCTGAAACTTTCAAACTGAGCCGCCAGTACGAGGTAGATCAGGATCAATGCCAGTCCGAAAGCAAAATACAGGTTGCCGGAACTTTCCTGAAACTCCAATGACTGACCGGACAATGAAGTCTGGAACCTTTCATCCAGTACCTCATCGGCAATTCGGTCCATTTCTTCAATTCCCTGACCGAGTGATACTCCATTGGCAAGCGAAGCAGAAATAGTGGCCGAAGTAAACCGGTTGTAATGGAATAGCTGAGGAGGTGTAGAGCGCTCCTCCGTACTAATCAGGTTGTCGAGCTGTACGATATCCCCATTTCTCGCTTTGATGTAAATAGATTTCAGGTCAAGCGGCTCATTCCGATTATTTTTTTCCAACTGACCGATGACATAGTATTGCTTACCGTTCATGATGAAGTAACCAAACCGGTTTCCACTCAAACTGAGCTGCAAAGTCTGCGCGATGTCACGCACGGAGACTCCCATGCTTTGGGCTTTTTCCCTGTCGATCCTCACACCCAGTTCAGGTTTGTTAAACTTAAGGTCTACATCCACAAAGTTGAATGAGCTGCTTTCGTTTGCCTTGGCGATGAATTGTGGTAATACCTCTTTAAGATCTTCAAGCTCCCTTCCCTGGATCACGTAGCTCACCGGCAGGCTTCCGAATCGGCTACCAATAGAAGGTGGCTCCAATACAAAAGCTCTTGCTTTCGGGTTGGCCTGGATCATCGGGGTGATCGTCCTCACTATCTCACTCTGTGACCTGTCCCGATTGGGTGCATCACTCAGCCGGGCTATGATAAAGGCCGAATTGACTGATGCCGAGGCCGTAAAACCCGGAGAAGTGATGGTAATAATGGACTGAGCCTCCGGAACCTGCTCCGTCACGATGTTGGATATTTCCAGTGCATATTCATCCATGTATTCGAAAGTAGCACCTTCGGGACCAGTTGCCATTACCCGGAAAACACCTCTGTCCTCCAATGGAGCAAGCTCTGATGGCAGAAACTGTACAAACAGATAGATCAGCCCGGTAGCCACTAAAACGATCAACCCGGAGAGCCATCTGCTGCCCATGAAACTTTCCAACGCATTGTTGTACAGCTGATTGAGCCATAGGAAGAATGGCTCGGTCTTTTCATAGATCCATTGTTTCTTTTCCCGTCTTTTCAGCATCTTGGAGGAAAGCATGGGCGTAAGTGTCAACGCGACAAAAGATGATATGACTACTGCGACCGCTACTGTGATCCCAAACTCTCTAAACA